>WQUY01000017.1 GCA_009781855.1 Oscillospiraceae bacterium
CCCAGCCCTTTGAGCACTCATTTTTTTAAATGATTTTGAGCAATATAGTCTGAATTACCAACCCTTTTTTCGCTTATCGGACTATTTAAAGTATACAAATTCTGTGCATCTTGTTAAAACATCCTTTACATTTTTACTCGATTTTTTTATTCATTGCTCTGCAAATTTTGATATTTACATTGTCAATTCAGTTTTTATCTGCAAATTTTGGCATGATATTGAGCATTTTGCACTTGAGCTGTCGGCTGTTTTTGCGAAAGATTATTCGATGATTTTGGTGTGAATTCCTTACTTGGAGCGCACAGATAAAACTCCCCAGAGGCGATCACCAAACTGGGGAGTTTCTGGTTGTTCAAAGATTTACTTTACAATCAAATTGACGAGTTTATTTTTCACTACGATTGTCCGCACTATTTCCTTACTTTCAATGTTTTTTGCTATTTTCTCATCGGCTTTGGCCATATTGATTACATATTCATCATCCGAATCCATGGGCACTCTTATTGTGCCCCTTAGTTTGCCAAGAACCTGAATCGCAATCTCACATTCGCTATCTATTGTTTTCGCTTCATCAAACTCTGGCCATGGCTCATTGGCTGCATAGCCGTCAAATCCCTGAATCTGCCAAAGTTCCTCTGAGATATGCGGTGCAAACGGCGACAACAGCGTTAACAGCATCTTTATATCTCCGCATGAAGGCTCTTTATCATAGAAGTCATTTACCAGCGCCATAAGCGTTGCTATGGCCGTATTAAATTTCAGTTGTTCAATGTCGTTGCCAATTTTTTTGATTGCCCGATGCAGAGCCAATTCGTGCGCTTGTGAGATTTCATCCCCACTTCGCCGCTTTTCTGCAATGTTCCAAACACGATCCAGAAATCGTTTGCATCCTTTTACTGCATTTTGCGACCAAGGTGCAGTTTTCTCAAAATCGCCGATAAACATGATATAAAGCCTGAGCGTATCCGCACCAAATTCGTTTATTATATCGTTTGGATTGATGACATTCCCACGTGACTTGCTCATTTTTTGCCCATCTTCTGCAAGCACCATGCCATGGCAAGTGCGCTTTGCATACGGTTCAACAGTCGGCACCACACCGATATCATAAAGGAATTTATGCCAGAAGCGTGAGTATAAAAGGTGCAGGGTCGTGTGTTCCATTCCACCATTGTACCAGTCCACCGGTGTCCAGTAGTTCAGCGCCTCAGAAGAAGCAAGCGCTTTATCATTGTGTGGGTCTGCATATCTGAGGAAATACCAGCTTGAACCTGCCCATTGTGGCATGGTGTCTGTTTCGCGTTGTGCAGGCCCTCCACATTGAGGACATGACGTAGCAATCCAGTCTGTCATAGCCGCAAGTGGACTTTCTCCGGTATCCGTGGTCTCATATTTTTCAACTTCGGGTAAGATCAGCGGAAGCTCTGACTCCGGCAAAGCGACATAGCCGCATTTTTCACAGTTTACGACCGGAATGGGCTCTCCCCAATATCGCTGACGTGAAAACACCCAGTCACGAAGCTTGTAATTTACTTTCTCCTCACCGAGGCCTTCATCAAGAAGCCAGGCGTTCATTTTGACCTTAGCCTCTTCGACCAAAAGGCCGTTTATAAACCCGGAGTTGACCATTATCCCGTTATCGCAATCTGTAAACGCTTCTTTTTCCACATCTCCGCCAGATACAACTTCAACAATCGGAACACCGAATTTCTTTGCAAACTCCCAATCTCGTGCGTCATGGCCGGGAACCGCCATAATCGCGCCGGTTCCGTAAGTCGCAAGTACATAGTCGGAAATAAAAATAGGTATCTCTAAGCCGGTGCCAGGATTTATGGCTCTGATGCCTTTTATCTCAACGCCTGTTTTTTCCTTTGAAAGCTCAGTACGTTCAAAATCAGATTTTTTGGCTGCTTGCGCTTGATATTCTTTTATTTCTGCTGTATTTTCTGGTTTCCAGCTATTTAATAAGGTGTGCTCTGGCGATATGACCATGTAGGTTGCGCCAAAAATCGTATCCTGCCTGGTTGTAAACACAGTAATTGTATCACCTGCCGTGGTTTTAAAGTTAATCTCTGCACCCACACTGCGTCCTATCCAGTTTTTTTGCTGAATCTTCACGCGCTCAACATAATCTACATCGTCAAGGTCGTCGATAAGCCTTTGGGCATATTTCGTAATACGCAACATCCACTGGCTTTTTTCCCGTCTGACAACGGCTGATCCACAACGTTCGCACAATCCGTCAACAACCTCTTCATTGGCCAACACACAAAGGCATGATGTACACCAGTTGACAGGCATTTGCGCTTTATATGCCAAATCATTTTCAAGCAGCTTCAGAAAAATCCACTGAGTCCATTTATAATATTTAGGGTCAGTGGTATCTACACATCTGTCCCAATCAAAGCTATAACCGAGCATTTTTAATTGCTCGGTAAATCGCTTGATGTTGTCATGAGTAACGATTGATGGATGTATTTTGTTTTTTATTGCATAATTCTCAGTCGGAAGTCCGAAAGCATCAAATCCCATCGGATAGAGTACATTATACCCTTGCATCCTTCTTTTTCTGGCCAAAATATCCATAGCGGTATAAGGGCGAGGATGCCCCACATGAAGACCGTCTCCTGACGGGTAAGGAAATTCAACAAGAATATAATATTTGGGTGCAGGATTGTCATTAGATGCAGCAAAAAACCGCTCATCTTCCCACCTGCTTTGCCATTTTTTCTCTATTTGACTAAATTCGTATTTCATATTCGCATTCCTTAATTGTGATTTATGGTATAGGCTTTACAATGGGCAGCTCAGTTAAATCCCCGTTATTCCGCTTATATCAACATCTTCTGCATCGCCCCATAAACGTTCGAGTGTGTAAAACTCGCGGGCTTCCTGCAAAAACAGATGTACAACCACACAAGCAAAATCTATAAGTACCCAACCGCCGGAACGATGCCCTTCCCTGCGCAATGGCATTTCTCCTTTTTCCTTCAACACTCTTTCGACTTCATCCGAAAGTGTTTTGAGCTGTGTTGTCGAATTGGCGGTACAGATTACAAAGTAATCGGCCAGTACCGTAATGTTATGGGTTCCCAACAATTTAATATCCTGCGCTTTTTTGTTGTCAAGTGCATTGACGATTATATCTGCAATTTCTTTTGGAGTCAGCATTAATTTTGCTCCATCCTTTCAATAATAGACTCATGAGTTTACGGTGTCGGTATCCACTGTGTCGGGCGGATTTGATACAGGTTCATTTTGCGGTTGTGCCGGTTGCTCCGGATTGAGTTCAAAATCGTTTTCAGATCGATCCGGTGTTACATGTGCTTCGCTGGGGTTTATCGGAGGAGCGGCATAATCAGGCGGATCAGGTGTATCACCAGGCTCTGGTTGTCCCGCTCCATCTGTTGTGTCGGGCGGCTCTGCTGATTCCGAATCATCACCCGTTACATCAGTCTGACCACCCGGCTCACCCGGAATTGTATCAGGCGGGGCATCTGTGACTTCGGGGTCATACTCATCCTCATCAGGCTCATGACTCTCTTGCGGCGTTTGTGCAACCGGTGGTGGCTCAGCATTCCCTTGCGCCGGTGGTGGGGGTGGCGTAGCGCCCTGCGTTCCGCCGCCGCCCGGTGTGCCTCTTGCCCCTGCTCCACCGCCTCCGCCGACAACATTCAGCGCATTACCGCCGCCCTGAGGCGTGGCCGGCCCTCTGCTGGCTGCGCCCCAACTTCGGTCAAATGTCCAATTGTCATCAGTAACCATCAGCCTTCTATCAGGCCCTCTCGTTAAGATGCTCAAATCCTCCGGAACTTTATCATTAGAAAATGGATTGATTCTCTCGTTAAGCATTTCCATCCACTCATCAAGATTTATAACGATATATCCCCTTCCGGCAATGGCATCATTCATGGTGTGAGGAATCGTTGCAAATCTGACATGCTCCGGATTGAGCTGCATGAACTCACGTCCGAGCCATGCCATATTGCTTAGGCTTATATTGGTCCTTACTTGATTTATTGCGATCTCGGCAAGCCGCAAAATATTTGCCGGAGTACCCAGTGAGGCTCTATTTTCCAATATCTGTTCGACAGCCGCAGTCAAAAATTGCTGCTGTACGTTGATTCTTGCTATGTCTCCGGTTGCAAACGACCTAAAGCGCAAAATCTCTAAGGCTTGCTGCCCGGTGAGCCCGTGATGCATTCCCCTACTAAAGTTTATGTTAAGATTTGCAGCTCTATCTGTATAACGCATGTTCACCGGAACATAAAAATCTATGCCTCCAACAGCATCTATCAAGGTTGTAAATGCTCTCATGTTTACAGATACCCAAAAATCGACCTCGAAACCGAGTATGTCTGCAAACATTTCAACACTTGCTTGCATCGCAAGCGCTTCCCTTTCATCACGATTCGTTATTGCTCTGTATCTATGCCGCATATTGGAGGGAATCGAATTTGCCAGCTTCAAATTCCATGGCACATTGACCAGTGTGTCTCTCGGTATGCTTACAACTTCCAGCGTTTGATTGGATGTATCAAAGGTTACAGCCATAATCACATCAGCATTGTATCCTTCATCCATTCCAAAAACCAAGAAAGTAAACACCCTGTCATCGCCCACATCTTGTACTGCGGCATTTACCGCCGGGACAGAAGACGGCTGTTCTGGATTGTCGGGATCATCCGGCTCTGCCGATGGCGTTTGTCGGGGCTGTCGCTGTATTGTTGGCGGTCTTATGACAATATCTGTCTCAGCAAATAAATCAAGGGCAAGAACAGTAGCGGCCAAAACAGCCAATATCGCCACGCTCAAACTGACGATTTTGATAATTCTTTTGACCGGTATGCCGGTTTTTGGTTTTTTGTTGCCATTATCTATATTTTGTTTTGCGGCTGCAGCAGATGACTCATTGCCCGCGTTTTTAAACACATGTTGCCCTTTCCTGGCATTGCCGGTAAATTTCATATTTTCTCCTCGTTAGCTAAAATACCTGATTGCATCCAAGGTGTCTTTATCAGGCGTGATGTCTCTTTTTGTCAAATCTGATACGGTCATTTCAAGACCAAGCTTCATCGCCAAATCGATGTTTTCGTATGCCAGCATTCTTAACTGCTCTATTCCGGGAAAACTGCGGGTCGATTCGATATAGTCTGCCAGATAAAGCACTTTTGCAAGCTCAGACATACCGGCCTTGCCCGTTGTATGCCATCTTATTGCATCTTCAACCTCATCTGAAGCGCCAAACAACTCTTGCACCAAAAACGCTCCTGTTTTCGCATGAAGCAGTTTTTCTTCATTCTTTTTGATGCTTCTAACATGCGTTCCATGCTCCTGCAAAATTCTGACATGTTCGCCCACATCAAGTTTCTTTGTGATGTCGTGAAGAATTGCTGCCTCACGTGCATCATCCGGATTGACATTCCAGCGCTCTGCCAAACTCAAGGCTTCTGCCTCGCAAGCCTCTACATGCGGCACTCTCTGCTTGTCGAGCATTGAATATGCTTGCGCACGTAACCAGTCCCAATTGGGCTTAGCGCCATATAATCTGCATCTTATAATGTATGAATAGTTTGTATCTTTAATGTATCCTGTCCCCTCACGCTTTGGCAAGAGGTTGCGAAGCTCCGACGAAGATACTTGAACAATGGTATTTTGAATAATTTCGGTACAAATGTCATAGGTGCTTTTTATATGTGCTGAATACTCAGATATATTTTCAAGGTCACTTTCGCTTCTGGAAAACACTGCCGGGGTTATCATCGTAAGCAAAGCGCTGTGTTCTTTCCATGATTCAATTGAAAGAAACATATCCGTACCCATAAGCAAGAATAACTTCGCATCGGGATATATCTTTTTTATTGCTCTAATCGTGTTTATTGTGTAGCTTGGTGTGGGGGTTTTTGCCTCAAAATCTGACACAGTTGTATCAGGCAAGTCGCAAAATGCGTTTTGCGTCATAATTAACCGGGTCTTTGCCGAAGGCGACTTCGATGGCATGGATTTATGCGGGGGAATTCCTACAGGCACTATTAAAAGGCAGTCCAGACCCAATTGGTCAAAAGCTGCTTGCGCCGCCTTTTCATGCCCTATATGCGGCGGGTTGAATGTTCCTCCGAATATTCCTACTTTCACATATAACCTCTTTCTTTCAGAAGCAAAGTGAGTTTTGACAAAGCTTCATTTCTGTGAGATATTTCGTTTTTTTCATCGGAAGTCAGTTCTGCCATGGTTTTATTCTTTCCTTCTACAAGAAATATCGGATCGTAACCAAAACCGCCTGAGCCAGAAGGCTGGGATACGATATGCCCCAGACATTCACCCTCAGCTGCAATATATTCACCATCCGGAAAATAACATATAACTGTGCAAACGAATTTGGCGCGGGCTTGCTCCTTACCTTGTAGCTTTTTCAAAAGATAAGCACATCGCTCATCGCTGCTCAGATTTTCTCCACCGTATGAGCTCGAATAAACACCCGGTTCTCCATTCAAAGCATCAACCAAAAGACCCGAATCATCGGCTATCGCTGACATGCCGGTAGCCTCACATATCGCTTTTGCTTTGATCAAAGCATTTTCAAAGAATGTTGACCCAGTTTCCTCTACTTCAAAATCAATGCCACACTCATCTCGGGTCAATATATTAAATCCCGTTGCACCCAGGATTTCACGCATTTCCCTGATTTTGCCGGGATTGGCTGTTGCTAATACAAACTTCATCCGAGTATCGCCTCCGAAAACTCTCGACCGTCAAAGTCTATCAAATCCTCAGCTTTTTCACCAACACCGACCAGTTTGACCGGAACAGACAAGTCGCTGGCAATGGTAAATACAATGCCTCCCTTTGCCGTGCCGTCCAGCTTGGTCAGTACAATACCTGTTATGTCTGCCGCTTCCTTGAATTGACGCGCCTGAATCAGACCATTCTGGCCTGTTGTTGCATCGAGCACCAATAGTGTTTCACGATCTGCGCCCGGAAGTTCTCGATCGATAATCCTGCTGATTTTGTTCAGCTCGTTCATTAGATTGGATTTGTTATGAAGCCTTCCGGCAGTATCACAAATGATGACATCTGCCCCTCTGGCTTTGGCTGCGCTGATACCGTCAAATATCACCGAGGCCGGGTCTGCGCCCTCATCACGGCGCACAATGTCAACACCTGCGCGTTGCGCCCATATGGCAAGTTGTTCTCCCGCAGCAGCACGGAAAGTATCCCCCGCACAAAGCAGCACTTTTTTATTTTCATTTTTAAACCGTTGAGCTAGTTTTCCAATCGTGGTTGTCTTGCCCACGCCATTGACACCAATCATCAGTATGACCGAAGGTTTTGTGTCCATTTTTAAGTGGGTGTCGCCCACTTCAAGCTGATCTGCAAGAATTCTTGCAAGTGCGGCCTTGATCTCTTCTCCGGTATGATAGCCTTCTTGTTTGGTAATCTCCCTGAGTTTTTCAACGGTCATTGCCGCAGTTTGAGCGCCAATGTCTGACAGTATTAGTATTTCTTCTAGTTCTTCAAAAAACTCCTCATTTGCCCCCGTAAAGGACGCAAACATGCCCCCGAGCTTCTGAGATATGTTTTTTGTGGTTTTTGTTAAGCCTTCACTCAGCTTACTTATAAATCCCATTTTGTCTTCCCTCAGCTTTTTTCTTTTAAGGTCATACCCTGCTGGTTAGCGAACTGCAACCTTGGTTTTCATCGTTTTTTCTGCCTCGTCCAAGTCAACCATCAGGAGGCTGGAAATTCCAAGTTCCTGCATCGTCACCCCATAGAGTACATCAGCTTCTTCCATGGTTCCGCGCTTATGCGAGATGACAATCATCTGTGTGTTGTTGGACATCCTGCGCATGTGTGAGGCAAATCTGAGGACATTGGCATCATCCAATGCCGCGTCAATCTCGTCCATAATAACAAATGGAGGTGGACGTACTGTCAAAATAGCAAAGTATATCGCTATGGCAACAAAAGCCTTTTCACCGCCCGAGAGCAGTGTGAGTGTTTTGAGTGATTTGCCGGGCGGCTGAACTTCAATTTCTATACCACAATTTAATACATCATCCGGATCTTCCAGAATAAGCGAAGCCCTCCCACCGCCAAAAAGTTCTTTGAATGTTTTTTCAAAGCCTTCATTTATTATTTCAAACTCGCGAACAAAGATTTCACGCATATGAGCAGTTATCTCGTCAATGATACCAATGAGTTCTATTTTTGCCTTTTCAACATCATCACGCTGTGATGTCAGGAAAGTATATCTTGTATTTACACGCTCAAACTCTTCAATAGCTCCGATATTAGGGTTGCCTAAGCCGGATATTTCTTTTTTCAGGACAGAAATTTGCTTTTGAGCCTCTGAAATATTTTCAACCTCAGCACCGGCATTGAGCGCAGCGCTTCTTGAAAGTTCGTAGGTTTCCCAGAGCTTGTCAACAATCTGTTTTTCTTGCAGCTCTGCTTCCAGCTTATTTTGCTCAAGTCTGCCGCATTCTCTTTCCATATTCAGAAGCTCGTTGTTTTTTTCCTGCAAAGCTTTGCTGAGTGTATTTCGCTTCGCCTCAATTTCAAGCTTTCGTTCATTGAGGGTTGTAAGATGATTTTTATGAGCCTTAATCTCGTCTAAAAATGCGGAGGATGCAAGTTCTTTTTCAACGATCTCTTTGCGTATTTCAATGTTGCGGTCATTGAGGCTATCGATTGTTTCGAGTTGACGTTCCCTGCTTCCGAACATTTCATCCCGGATTGCCGAAAGCTCAGTAACCGATTTTGAAATGGCATCATTTTCGGCCTCTAGCGCCGCGATTTCTGCCCCGCAATTTGCAAGCGCCTTATTGACGCTATCTCGCGCTTGTGACAGTCGCTCCTGTCCGGAAAGTTCGGCATCAATTTTTTCTTTTATTGCCGCTGCTTCAGATTCTAGTGTTGCCAGTTGTTTGTTTATCTGTTTTGTTTCCTGATCGTTTTGCACTGTCTTTTCATTTATAGTCTGAGCTTCACCATCAAACGAGCCGATGGCATCTCTCGACGCTTGCACCAATAAAGCGCTATGTTTCTCATCCCTATCTGCGGTCAGCAAGTGGTCTTCCGCATTTCTGAGCTGAGTTTGAGCCGTTTCAAGCTCGTACTGCGCAGCTGTCTTCTCTCTCTCGCATTCTGAGTGCTCACGCTCAATTTTTGTCAAATCTTCTGCAAAGCCATCTATCCGACCAGTGAGCTGCTCTATTTCATTTGCTCTTGAAAGTACACCAGCACGGCCAGCAGCCGACCCACCGGTCATTGAGCCTCCGGCATTGATTACTTGACCATCAAGTGTAACAATCCGAAATCGCTGCCCATGCTTCTTGGCAATTCTTATGGCACTGTTTAGTGTGTCGGCAATAACAACCCTACCCAAGAGGTTTGCATAAATCCCGGCGTATTTGGGGTCAAAATCGATCAGCTCATATGCAACACCTTCAAAACCTTGGTCATCCCCAACTTCATGCGCCTTGAGCACATTACCTTTGACCGTAGACATCGGCAAAAAGGTTGCTCTACCGCCATCTCGGGATTTCAGAAGATTTATGGCAGCTTTTCCGTCATCCTCAGAGCCTACAATTATGTTTTGCATTGCACCGCCCAATGCTGTTTCTATTGCTACAGTATATTTTTCGCCAGTTTTGATGAGACCGGCAACGGTGCCGTGAATGTTTTTCAAAGCACCCCTTGTATATTCTTGCATCACGAGCTTAACTGCCTTAGAGTAGCCTTGATAATCCTTTTCCATTTCAGATAGCAAGGCTTTTCTTGATTGAAGCTCTTTGAGTTGCGCAGTCATTCTTTGCAATTTTTCGCCCGATAACTCAGCTTTGTTCTGACGACCTTGCACTTTGAGCTTCAGCCCATTGACCACATTGCTTAATGAAGTGACCTCTTCTTTGACTTTTTCAAGCTCTGCCTTGTACGTCTTGTGTTCATTTTCCTGAGCTGAAAGATTTTCCAGAGCCTCTGCCTGCTTTTGCTTCAATGTATGACCCATGTCATACAAACCTTGAGCCTGTGAGGCGAGTGCCGAAATTTTCGATTTGCTTTCAACAATTTCGCCTTGGATATCGCTTTCTTTTTTCGCATAAGCGGCAAGTTCATCGTTTGAATTGCCAGCAGATGTCGTGATTTCTCTAAGCTCCTCCGAAAGCGCCGCAGATTGCTGCTCATGAGACTTCATATCCAGCGCTATTTCAGCAAGTCTGGCTTCTCGTTCTTTAATTTGTGTGCCGACACCGTCTTGGGTATCGTCTTGATTTTGCAATTCCAGAGAAAGATTTTCAATCTGACTGGCATTGCCTTCAAGCTGTGACCTCAATACCGCGATATCACTGTCACAATCATTTTGGTTTGATTCTGCTTGAGATATCTTGTCTCGCACAGATTCAGCTTCAACCTCACACGCACGTGTTTTGTCGGCCAGTGATTCTGAATCTTTATATCCGTCTTCCATATCCTGTGAAGCTTTTTCAAGCTCCAGCTTCGCTGTTTTATGATCGTGTTCGGCTTTTGTTGCCTTGTCACGTAAATTGTCAAGTTCATTGAGCCAAACCGTGATTTCCAAACCACGCAGCTCGTCCCTGAGGCGAAGATACTTTCTCGCAGTTTCCGACTGCTCCCTCAGTGGCTCTACTTGCATTTCAAGCTCAGAAACTTTGTCGCCTATCCTGAGCAAATTCTCGTCTGTTTGCTGGAGTTTGCGCTCCGATTCCTCTTTTCTGTGGCGGTATCGTGATATACCCGCAGCTTCTTCAAAAATCTCACGTCTGTCTTTGCTTTTTGTTGACAACAGATCGGCAATCTTTCCTTGACCAATGACAGAATAACCATCCCGGCCAAGTCCTGTGTCCATAAGCAGCTCACTTAGATCTTTAAGCCGAACTTGACTGCGATTGATATAATATTCGCTCTCGCCGGAGCGGTAATATCTTCTGGTCAGCATCACTTCGGTATTGTCTAAACCAAAACGCCCATCGGTGTTGTCTAAAATCAGGGAAACCTCAGCATAACCAACTTGAGAACGCCTTTGCGTGCCGCCAAAAATAACATCTTCCATCTTTCCGCCGCGTAAAGTCTTGGTTGATTGCTCTCCCATGACCCACAGTAACGCATCGGAAATATTGGATTTACCGCTGCCGTTAGGGCCGACGATACCAGTAATAGGCTTATCGAAAGTGAGCCTTGTTTTTTCAGGGAATGATTTAAATCCTTGAATCTCTAGAGATTTTAAGTACAGCGTGAACACCAGCTTTCTACAACAACTTTAAAACAAATCCATCAAAACACACAAGGGGTATTTTATCTTAAAAAAATGAAAATTTCAATCAAAATATGTCAAATTACAGTTGACAACATATTCTACTCCTGTGATACCTTCAAGTCAACCAAACAATGTGTTAACGAACCGCTGTCAGGCGATTGGGCTTCACTTCCATCATCACCCTAATATCCCAAACTCACCAGAAAAAATGCGGGACACCCGCATTTTGATACAACCCATTCCAAGCCAGACAACATCAGCAATACTTTCTACCCATTGCGTTTTTTCCACGCTTCAATTTGCTCCAAACGTTCCTTGACCCGGGCTTCAAGACCTTGATTTGTCGGCTCATAATATTTCCGCCCAACAAGCGCATCGGGCAAACATTGCATTGTGCTGAGCTTGTCCTCGGTATCATGGGCATAAATATAATCTTTGCCATATCCAAGCTCTTTCATAAGGCGTGTCGGAGCATTACGAATGCTCAGCGGAACTGGCTCAGCCAGCATCTTTGCGGCATCGCCCGCTGCCCTATTGTATGCCACATCCAATGCATTCGACTTTGGTGCAACCGCCATATATACCACGGCATGGGTAAGGTGCACGCTACATTCAGGCATTCCTATAAAATGACATGCCTGATATGCCGCCACTGCAATTTCAAGTGCACGGCTATCTGCCATTCCAACATCCTCGCTCGCAAACCGAACAACCCGCCTGGCCACATACAGCGGATCCTCACCGGCTTCAAGCATTCTTGAAAGCCAATAAACCGCAGCATCTGCATCACTGTTTCGCATTGATTTATGCAGCGCTGATATGATATTGTAATGCTCCTCACCATTTTTATCATAAAGAAGTGATTTTTTACTGATACACTGCTCAAGCAGCTCCATGGTTACAGAGATGCCGCTTTCATTACTTTCAGCGTTTAAAATAACCATTTCGAGCGTACTGAGCGCAACACGCGCATCGCCATTTGCAAAACCGGCTATAATGCTCAATATATCTTCTGATATATCAATTTCTGAGCCACCAAAACCACGCAGGTCTGAAAGCGCCTGTTTGAGCAGTTTTACCAGATCCTCCTGCCCTAGGGCGCTGAGCACAAAAACGCGGCATCGTGACAACAGCGCCGCATTTATTTCAAAAGATGGATTCTCCGTTGTCGCACCAATCAGGACTATGCTGCCCTTTTCAACAAATGGCAAAAAAGCATCCTGCTGGGCTTTGTTGAAGCGATGTATCTCGTCAACAAACAGGATGGTCTTATCCCCCATCACACTCATGCTATCGGCTCGATTCATGACATCCTTGATTTCTTTGATACCGCTTGTAACTGCACTGAAAACAACAAACTCAGCTTTTGTTCTGCCCGCAATTATCCGGGCAAGCGTCGTTTTCCCTACCCCCGGCGGCCCCCAAAAAATCATTGACGAAACCATATCCTTGTCAATCATCTGTCTGAGGACTTTACCCTCACCAAGCAAGTGATTCTGCCCTACAAATTCAGACAAATCACGAGGCCGCAGGCGACTGGCAAGCGGCCCCTGCGGCTCCGGTGAATCAAAAATCGAATGTTGTCTGTAGTGGCTGTTCACGCTTAGAATTTCACAGCTCTTGGCTCAGAGGCAAAGGAATAGAAAGTCGCGGTCGCATCTTTGAGGTAAAGTACTTGAGTATTATCATCCTCAGCCGAATACATGTCTTTTAACTGCGGATAGTCATCCAGCATGGCTTTTTTGACCTCAATGCAATCATCGTTGACTGCCGTCGCCTCAATGCGAATCCACGCACCATCGGCACTCATCGCACAAATCTCAACTTTGGGGTTTGCAGCCATTTGTTTTGAGCAGGGCTTACTTTTTCCGGTTTGGATATAGAGTTTGCCATCTTTAATGAGATAGGTTCCAAAGGGTCGCACACGTGGTTGATCACCTTCTGCTGTAGCTAAAAAATAGGTTCCCGCTTTCTTTAAAAAATCATATACTTCCTGCATTTTTTTGTCCTCCCAATATTTTGTTTATATTTTATTATGTAATCCTTAATGTTTCAACACTTTCGCACTTCCCGGTCTCTGGATTGATTTCAAAAACCGCACCTTCGATTCTTGCAGGCCCATCCGCGGGCTCGAAACGTTGCGGCGGATTTCCCAGAAAACGCGAAATGGGCTGCGCAGGGTTCATGCCTATTATAGAATCGTTTGCTCCGGTCATTCCAAGGTCAGTTATATATCCCATGCCACCGTCAAAAATCCTTATATCGGAAGTCTGAACATGAGTATGAGTCCCCCAGAGTGCAGAGACCCGGCCATTGAGATAATACGCCAGGCCGTGCTTTTCGCTCGTTGCCTCCGCATGAAAATCAACCAGAATGATGTTTGTCTCAACCTGCTTTAATATTTTATCTGCCTCAAAAAACGGATTGCCGCTGCCATAAGGCATATCAACAGTTCCAACAAGATTTATGACACACACATCACCGAATTCGGTTTCAAACACACCCCAACCACGCCCCGGAACTTGCGGTGCAAAGTTTGCAGGCCGCAGGATATAGTCGTTGATATCAAGAAATTTATTGATCTTTTGAATCCCCCAGGTATGGTTTCCCAGAGTAATCACATCAGCGCCTGCATCAAACAAAGCTTCAGCCTGAATCGGTGCAATACCCAGACCGGCAGCATTCTCACCATTTACCACAGTAAATGCTATATTTGCCCATTTCTTTATCTCGCGCAGCTTATCTGAAAGTACATTTATCCCTGCCTGACCACACACGTCTCCGATTGCCAGAATGTTCATGGTTTTTGTCTCCAAAGAGCCTTTGGCCTCTTATTTTCACTACAAATTTTAAACAATGATACGCACGGCTCTGTGCGAATTGGTTATCTCGACTTCGCTATGCAGCCCACCATCTTCACCATCAACAGTCCATGCTACATCTTCATCGAAAGAAAACTTTACTCGCGAGGCGTGTAATAGCATGATGTTGTCACCGTCGTAGCTTTGCTTTGCAAGGCTGGCCATAAGCTCCAGGAAAGCTGCCGGGTCTACCGGTTGCTTGACTAAAACGACCTCAAACATACCGTCTGCCAAATCCACACATTTTGGGTCGAGCTTTAAAAAACCCGCAACAGAAGTGGAGTTTACCACAGCCCCAAATATAAAATCACCAGCTATAATCTTACCGTCGTATTCAACCACAGTTTTTCTTGCTTTGATTGCCGGAACTTCCGCAAATCCGCTGAGTACGTATGCAAAATGACCCAAAGAACGTTTTGCATTTTGTGGGGTCGAGTAGGACACGCTTGTAAAAGCCCCAAATGCCGCAATATATGTGAAATACCTGTCAGCAAAAAGACCTATGTCAACTTCACGAGGCTTGCCGTTTATTACTGTCAAAACAGCCTCCGACGGCACCTTAGACAAAGCCAGGGTTGTTGCAATATCATTTGCCGTGCCGGTAGGAATATATCCTATCGGCACAGAAGCTCCCGAACGCAAAATCCCTGAAACAACAGCACTTAGAGTCCCGTCACCTCCGACACTTACTACCAAGTCATACAAACGCGCATATTCAAATGCCAACTGATCTGGCATGAGTTCTCCCGAAAAATAGACGGTAACAACATGACCATTGCTGCAAAGCTTCGACATAATCGTACCGAATGCAAATTTAGACAGGCCTCTGCCTGATACTGGATTCACAATCAGCATAGTATTACTTACGATGACAACTCACCTTGCTTTCAAAAGTGATATTAGTTTTAAGCCAAAACTCTGACCCGAGTTACACCCTCTATCTGCTCAGCGGCGGCCTTAATCCCTTCAGGCGCTTGATCAAGATCCATAATAATATAAGCCGTGTGCCCCTTGTCTGCATTGAGCGTATCTTTAACTTTTCCACCAAACTCAGCGACCAGACTGGCCAATTTCCCGGCTATATCTGCTTCACTCTTGTAAATCACGCATAAACGCGGCGCTTCTGTGCGGGGAAGATGTGCGTTCGGTAAGTTTACTGAATTGATTATATTGCCGCTTTCAAGATATTCTATAATCTCATCGGCTGCCATTGCCACGCAGTTGTCTTCGCTCTCAGGTGTAGACGCACCCAAATGAGGTATTGGCACAACACCCGGAGCTCCTGCGAGCCTGCCATTGGGAAAATCGGTAACATAACAAGCAACATGACCGGATTTCAGTGCATCAAGTATTCCATCATCGCAAACCAGCTCTGCACGAGCCATATTTATAATCCGAACCCCTTGCTTCATCTTCGCAATAGTGTCTTTGTTTATGATTCGTTTTGTCGCCTCCATGTATGGCAAATTCAGCGAAATAAAATCTGCTTCTTTATATATCTGATCAAGATTACTTGCCCTGGCAATGCCGGAAGATAACCCACGTGCAGCAGCATCAGACAAATACGGATCATAGCCAATGACTTTCATGCCGAGTGCATCCGCCGCACAAGCAATTTTTGCACCAATCGCTCCAAGACCAATTACACCAAGTGTCTTGCCCAATATTTCGGGGCCTGCATATTGTGATTTTTGCTTTTCTACAAGTGCAGCAACTTCATCGCCTTTATCTGCAACAGACCTTACCCAGTTTATTCCATCTACGATGTGACGCGCAGAAAGAAATAGTGCGCAAATGGCCAGTTCCTTAACACCCTCAGCGTTTGCGCCGGGCGTGTTAAATACAACTATGCCCTCATCAGCACAACGCTCAAGTGGGATGTTGTTTACCCCTGCACCTGCACGGGCAATACAAAGCAGCTCTGTCGGAAATTGCTCTTCGTGCAATTTTGCCGAACGAACCATTATGGCATCAGGAGACGCTTCTTCTGTTGATACTTCATATTTTGCGCCGCTGAACCTTTCTAGCTCTTTTGATTTTATGTTGTTAAGCAGTTTGACCTTATACATTGTGATTATGACTCCTCTCTAAACCCGAACTAGGGTGCTCTCAACCGGGACAGGTTTTTTGACTGTCCCGGCACTTGTTGCGCAGAGTTTTAGTTATTTCTTTCAAAGTTGCGCATGAAATCTGCAAGCTCCTTAACGCCCTCGGTCGGCATTGCATTGTATATCGAAGCACGCATACCACCCAAAACACGATGCCCCTTGAGGTTTTCAAAACCTGCATATGTCGCATCTTTTATAAATTTATTGTCAAGTTCCTCACTTGCTGTTTTGAAAGTGACATTCATATCTGAGCGAGCTTCTTTATTTGCACAACCTATAAACATTTTGCTTTCATCCAAAACATCATATAGAATCTTCGCCTTTGCAGCTTTAATCTTCTGCATTCCTTCAACCCCGCCCTGCGTGTCAAGCCATTTCAGAACAAGGCCTAGCATGTAAATGGTATAACATGGCGGTGTATTATGCATAGAATCACCGTCAATCATTACTTTATAGCTCATCAGCTTAGGTGTAAGCGGATGCTCATGACCAGCAAGCGACTTATCCATAATGACAACAGCGGCTCCGGCAGGCGCCATATTCTTCTGTACACCCGCATATATCAGTCCATATTTTGAAACATCTACCGGAATAGACATAATATTTGACGACATATCACAAACCAAAGGCACATCGCCCGTCTCCGGCACATATTTCCATTCCGTACCGTAGATTGTGTTGTTCGAACAATAGTGGAAATAAGATGCCTGAGGGTCAAGCTTCAAATCGCCCTGAGCCGGGATATATGTGTGGTTTTTATCCTCAGTATCACAAGCTATATTTATCTCGCCATATTTTTTAGCTTCCTTTGCCGCAAGACCTGAGAAATTGCCCGTAATCGCATAGTCAGCCTTACCGGTTTTGCCAATGAGATTCATTGGAACACCTGAAAACTGGAGCGTTGCGCCACCCTGCAAAAACAGAATCTCATGAGTATCTGGAATATTCATAATTCTCTTGAGGTCGGCCTTGACCTCTTCAAATATATTCAGATACACCTTGCTTCTATGGCTCATTTCCATGACCGACATGCCACTGCCGCGATAATTGGTCATTTCTGCTGCTGCCTGCTCAAGAACCGGAAGCGGCAAGACGGACGGCCCCGCTGAAAAGTTGAAAATTCTCTCTGTGGACATATATTTTTCCCTCCTGCAAATTCAAGACTTATGTCTTAATTTCTTACTATGCATTATATAGTAATGATTCAAAAATTGTCAATTAAGAATTATAAGATGTTTTTGATTTGCTGTTTCCTTTGTTCTGTGTTAGAATCTCCTAGGTTGTCGGAAGCCGAGTCCACTACTCCAGCTCCGGTAGCTTAAATTATCAGGTGGATGGTAGATATGTTGAGAAAGTTTGTTTCATTTATTCTGTTGCTGTGCATACTCCTATCATTTGTGATACCGGCTTATGCAGCACCCAACGAAAGCATCATAACACCCAACACCATCGTTGCAAATCGGAGAGACTCAACTGTTTATATAAATAATCAACGCTTTAATTTTCACACATTTGACATCAACGGACAAAACCACATGAGAATCCGTGACCTTGCATTTATGCTCAATCGTACCGGCGTACAGTTTGGGGTTTCGTGGAATTCTGAGCGCAGGGCAATTCAACTTACCACCGGCACTCCTTATACTCCGGTTGGCAGCGAGCTCCGGCCAAAAAGCACTACCGGAAAAACAGGCATATTCTCAGAGGCAAGGGTTTGCATAGATGGAACGATATCTATTTTCAACACGCTCAGTATTGACGGCGAAACATATTTCAGGCTGCGCGACATCAGTACCGCCCTGGGTTTTAGTATAACATGGTCTGCCTCTGACAGCAGAATTATAATCGACGCAGGAAGCCGCACTGTGGAGGTTTCTGTTTCCACATCAACCGGACCCGGCGCACACAGAAGAATCATTGACACATCTCGCCCCGTTATTGCCCTGACTTTTGACGACGGCCCCGGGCTTCACACCACAGAAGTTTTGGACATACTCAGTGCGCATGGCACTCCGGCTACATTTTTTGTCCTGGGCAGGCTGGCGGAGCGCAATCCCGCAACAATCACCCGAATGTATAACTTTGGTCATGAAATCGCCAATCATTCTTGGTCTCATGCACTACTGACAAGAGAAAATAATGCCCGGATAACCAAAGAAATCGTGAACACCAACATGGTGATTGAATCTATCACAGGCAGGGCTCCTGTGCTATTTCGGGCACCTTATGGAGCTGTTAATAGCAGGGTTGAACAGGTTCTGAGAGACCTTGACTTTCCAATAATAAATTGGTCGCTCGATTCGCGGGATTGGGAAAATAGAAATGCAAATGCGATATACAACGCAACGATGAGAGATGTACGCGATAGGGACATCCTTTTATACCATGATATCCACATAACGACTGCACATGCCTTGAGGCGTATCATACCTTCATTGATTGCACAGGGCTTCCAATTAGTCACTGTTTCGGAATTGATGTGTTTTTCAGGCATATCACTTCAAGCAGGACAGGAATATCGGCACGGCAGATAGGAAATTTTTATACTTGCGCCATCATCCTAAGCTGACGGGAGTCGAACTCCCATCGGTTTTACCGGGCGGATTCCCGCCAGCTTAAACTATTTTGCCAATCGCCATACCATTTTCCAAACCGGTTATTTCCACTTGAAACATCGTGTTTTTTGCTCCGTCGTCTTTGAGCGCAACTTCGATGTAATTTCCGGAATGGCCTATCCAAACCCCATCGCGCTTTCTTTCTATCAACACGAAAACGCGCCTACCAATTTGACTTTTCAGAAAGTCTTGAGTCATGCTTTGTGCTGTTTCTATAACTATCCGCGCTCGCGCTCGGCGTACTGCTTTTGTTATTTGTCCGGACATATCTGCTGCTCTGGTACCCGGTCGAGATGAAAATGGGAAAACATGCATCGCAGAAAATGCTGAGGCCTTAACAAAACCTAGCGTTTGCTCAAATTCCTCTTGCGTCTCTCCCGGAAAACCCGTTATCAAATCTGCGGTTATTCCGGAGCCAGGAAACATCGACCTCAGTGTGCTCAGCGATTTTGCAACTGTGGTCGTATCGTATTTTCGCCCCATTCTTTGAAGTGTTTCGTCACATCCGCTTTGAAGTGAAATGTGGAAATGATCACAAAGATTTGGGATTTTTCGCAAATCATTGCAAAACTCCTCAGTAAAAATTCCGGGGTCAAGCGAGCCGAGCCGCAACCTGGCATTTGGTGTGGCTTTGCTTATTTCCCGGATTGCATCTACTATTGATGAGTTGTCTTGAAGATCCTTGCCATAAGAAGAAATCTCAATACCGGTTATAACTATTTCTTTAAAACCCTGATGGCCAAGCTGCCTCGCTTTCTGTGCGGCAAGCGAAACCGGAAGTGAGCGCACGCTGCCGCGAGCAAACGGAATCACACAGTATGCACAAAAGTTATCGCAGCCATCCTGAATCTTTATAAATGCCCTTGTCCTCCCAGACGATCCTCCAAACGGCAAGTCCTCGAAAGTTTGCCTTTCAAAAGGGTTGTCTAAAATTGTTTTTTGTCGCTTACTGATAGTGCTTTTATCCTCGTCACTATCCGTTGCCACTTCTCCGTCGGACGGCATGGCTTGAACATCATCATTTGATTTTCTATCTCTGCGCTGCAATGCATCGCAAATCTCCAGCGCAAATCCGTGCCTGTCACCACTTCCTCCGACAATATCTGCACCCAAATCATCAACGACATCAGCCTGCAATTGAGAAAGACAGCCACAAACAGCAATCAGTGCATCCGGCATGAGCGTTCGCGCTCGCCTCACTGCCTGCCTGGATTTTCTTACACTTTCAGAAGTCACGGCACAGGTATTTATAATGCAAACATCACAGTCCTCACCAAACTTAACATTTGTATGTCCATAAGAAATCAAAATGCCCTCAATCGCTTCAGTTTCAACTTGATTTACTTTGCATCCCAATGTTGTAGAACAAAACTTCATGAAATTGCCTCCTGTTTGGTATTTTACCATAACTCAAACTATGATGGAATAGTGAATTGATTTGTTCCTATTGACTCCCCCGGCAGCCCAAGCTGGACAACTTCTGCAATTTAGGTTATTATGTGTATCGTATTATAGTAATCGTATAAGTACAAGGAGTGAGCATTTGTGTTACTTAGTGTAACAATCCTGATTTTACTGATTTTGATAAGCGGCGTACTTTCATCGCTGGAGATTGCTTTGAGTTCGTCTAATAGAAATAAAGTCAAAATGATGGCTGAGTCCGGAGACAAACGGGCTATAAGGCTTTTAAACACCATTGACGAACCTAATAACTTTTTTGCAACAACCCAACTCTATATCACATTTATTGCGTTCTTTTCAGGTGCTTATGCCGCAAACTCATTTACCGACCCACTTGTACACTGGATGTTGACTGTCGGCATTCCGGTTTCAGAACAAGTCGTTGAGCCATTGGTATTTGTTATCATCACTGCGATTTTGACATATTTTGCACTCATTTTCGGCGAACTTGTGCCAAAGCGTATCGCCATGCAATACGCCATCCCATTTGCTAAGCGTGCATTGCCTTTCCTGAGCATACTCTCAATCATCGCATTTCCTTTTGTTAAAATCCTATCGACTTCTGCAAAATTGGTGCTTAAAATCATCGGCATCAAGGACGATTCTCCGGAAGAAGATATCACAAAAGAAGAAATCCGGATTATGATGGAATCCAGCAGTGACCACGGCCACATTGCCGAGGCTGAGCATGGGATGATTGAAAATATCTTTGACTTAGACAAGCTGACTGCTGGCGACATTTGTAGGCATAGAATTGATGTTGTCGCATTACCTATTGATTCCGATTTCAAGTCTGTTGTTGAGGTGCTTACCGCTGAGAACTACACCAGAGTGCCTGTCTATGAGGAAAGCCTTGACAACGTCCTCGGAATTCTGCATTCCAAAGATGTTTTGCATTATGTTTTATCAAATCCAAAACAATCTGATTTTGATTTAAGAAAGCTGCTTCGTGAGGCATACTTTGCCCCACTTTCCAAAAGAGCAGACGAACTTTTTCAAGAAATGCGCGATGAACATACCTACATGGCCGTAGTCATTGATGAATACGGCGGCACAATGGGCATTGTAACCATGGAAGATCTTGTAGAATTGATTGTTGGGAATATTCATGACGAATATGATGACGATGAGCTTCCCGACATCACCGAAATCGGAGAACATTCCTATCGGATTCTTGGGACAACCGGCCTTGAGGCCGTTGCAGAACATCTTGATGTAGTTTTGCCAACCGAAGAATATGATACGTTGAGCGGATTTTTAGTTGGGCAACTCGGTTATATACCAACAGAGGATGAGCATCCTGAAATGACCTATGAGGGCATCTCATTCAAGGTCGAAAGTATCCAGGAAAAACGCATAGCTGAAGTCGTGGTAACAAAACTTCCGGAAGAACCGGGAGAGGACTCATAGGATAACACTCAAACATTACAAATACGATACATTTGCGATACACCGGTATGACATTAATAGGGTATTGGAGTACTCAGGTGATGGTGGGGGTCGAACCCCATTTATGGAGGAATCTGTGATAGAACCCATTATTTCTCTGCGAAATGTTCGAAAAATATATAAAATGGGCGATGAGCGAATCATCGCTCTTGACCATATCAATCTCGACTTTGAAAAAGGCAAAATTTATTGTCTTTTGGGCACTTCCGGCTCCGGCAAATCAACGCTTCTGAATCTGATTGCCGGGTTAGAAAAACCTACTAAAGGCGAGATAATTTTTAAATCGGCTCATATCGAAAAAATGAACGAAAAACAGCTCGCAAATTACAGACAAAAATATATAGGTTTCGTATTTCAATCATATAATCTTCTCAGCTCCCTTTCTGCACTTGAAAACGTTACCATACCTCTGATTTTCAGAAAAATACCAAAGAAGAAGCGCATCGCCAAAGCGCAGGCCATGCTTAAAGCCGTTGGTTTAGAAAAAAGAGAGAAACATAAACCCAGTCAGCTCTCTGGTGGACAACAGCAAAGAGTTTCAATTGCGAGGGCTTTTATCAGTAATCCCTCAATCGTATTTGCCGATGAACCTACTGGCAACCTAGATACAAAGACCACTTTTGAAATGATGGATCTCATAACCAATATTGCCAAAGCAAATGAACAAACGCTGATTATTGTTACCCACGATCTTGAAATCGCCCATTATGCAAATACCATCATTTATATTCGTGATGGCAACATCGAAAAAATTGAAAACACTGATAATCAAACCGAATTGGGGACGACTGTAGAATGAAACACATTACCAGAATAATCGTAATAATCTTAATTCTAAGCCTGTTTTCATTTGTTACGGCGACTGCAACGCCGCCGGATGATGATACAAACGGTGTCAGTAATGGCAGTGAAAACGGCGATAACGGAGACTCAAACGGCAACAACGGAAATAACGGTAACGATGACAATGGAGACTCAAGCGGCAACAATGGCAATAACGGAGGCTCTAATGGCAATGGCGATCCCGGGCCGGGAAACGGCGGAGGTAACCAAACATCCAATCAACAACACCAGCGTGAAGTCGCCTACTTGATGGACCGGATTCGTGAGCTTGAAAGGCAGCTTGATAATCAAGTCAATGACCCGGTCAATCCTGTGCCCAGAAGACCGCTGATTCAAGTCACGACACCATTATGGGTCGAAATGGAAGCCGGAACAAGACGAACTTTGTATTTTACAATCCGGAATATGGGCGCAGATGGAGCAACATCCGTTGTCACGACTGCCGATTTTTCCGATGCGCGTGGGATTACCGGCGTTTTTATGGATGCACATCATAGCATTGCATCACTAAATGCCAGAGCCGAAAGAACATTTTCGTTTCAGATAACTGTTAATGAATCGGTACAGGAAGGCTTTTATGGCATCACTTTTAATCATGAATTTCTCAATGCACGAAATGAAAGAATCCGCAGTGAAAGCCACGTTACAATCAGAGTCACAACCGATCGTGGTGGGAGCGTTTACCTCAGAGACTTTGCTTCAACGCCCAGCCGTGTTACTCCGGGAGACGATTTCTATATTACTGCGATGATACGAAATGACAGTACAACCGCTATAACGGAAGTCGCCATGTCCATTTCCGACGGCATGACATCCGACGGCATATTTCTTAGAGATTCGACAAGCGTTGTGAGGATTCCAACCATTGCAGCCGGGCAAAGCGAACGCGTTTCAATAGGTTTTACATCCGCCCAAAGAGCCAGAAGCGGAGCGTACCCCCTCGGTTGGGTGCTTTCATTTACAGATGCCAGAGGTGAGCGGCAGTCTCAACAGGAAACCTTCTTTGTCAGTCTCGCCGCCGGAGCCGATCAGAACGAAGCCGCGGATGTTGTTGTTACAAATATTTCCCGTCCCAGCGGAGCTATGAGGGTCGGGCAAGAATTCGAAATGACTCTAACCCTTCAAAACAATGGAGCACATGTCGCAAGGAATATCAGGGTAGATGCGGTAGCTGATGCAGAGAGAGCTATTGTTCCACGCTCTACAAGCAGAATGCTTGTCAGCAGACTTGACCCCGGAGCTGAAAGCCAGCTCACATTCAGGTTTGCGCCCACCGAACTGGGAACAACAAGAAGTTATGACATAGGTTTTACCGTTACATACGAAACCGGCATAGAAAATACCGATGGCAGCAGGGATACCGTTACATTCACTCAGTTTCAGGGTGTAAATGTATTTAATCCTGACGATAATGATGATGACGATAATGATCCGGTGCGCATTTCAACGCCAAGAATTATAGTCAGCGACTACAGGTCTGACCCGCTTATTGTTCAGGCAGGACAAGAGTTTGATTTGGAATTATCTTTTCTTAACACCAGCAGCAACAGAGTTGTCCGGAATATCAGAGTGACACTCACTGTCGAAGATGAAGTCACCGCCGGAACAGAAAGGCGCGGCAGTGTATTTATACCTGTTGGACGCTCAAGCACATTTTTTATTGACAATATTAATCCTAGGGATGAGGTTACTGAACATATCCGATTCTTCACACTTCCTGATGCATCACCCAGAAACTATATCATCAATGTAAACTTTGAATATGAGGATCAGGACAACAACCCATTCGAAGCCAGAGAAAGCATCGGTATCAATGTCAAACAAGTAACGCGGCTGGATACCAGTGAAATTCATATCCCTACATCAGCATCAACATGGCAGCCTATGTTTTTCAGCTTCGAATTATATAACACAGGCAGAGTAACACTTTCAAATCTCATGATTAGGGTCGAGGGAAACTTTCAGATTAATCAGTCATCAACATTCTTTGGCAGCCTGAATCCCGGTGCAATGGACTTTTTTGAAAATACCATCACACCCATGGAACCCGGAATGCAAGAACTCGCCATAATCATAACATTTGAGGACGACACCGGTGAGCTGATTGAGCAGCGCCGGGAGTTTATGGTTGATGTATTTGAGATGGATTTTGGCGGCGGCATGGAAATGAGACCACCATTCGGCGATGAGGATTATGTCTGGGATCCGGAGCTTGGCATGTTTGTCCCCGCATCACAAGGGCTTAACCTTTGGCTCATAGGGAGCATTGCAGCAATCGTTTTGATTTCTGCCGGAATTGTGACATTCGTCGCCATACGTATAAAAAAGAAAAGTAAGGAAATGGTAGATTTCGATGAGTAATCTCGATATTATCTCAATGTCATTTCGAAACTTATTTAAACGCAAACTGCGGACTTTCCTGACTGTAATGGGCGTTGTCATCGGCACTGCTGCCATCATTGTGATGATTAGCCTCGGCATTGCCGTAAACGTTTCCTTTGAGGAAATGCTTACACAAATGGGTGATGTCCGAATGTTGACGGTAAGAGACCCTAATGCCGGAATGGGTGGGCGCTTTGGCGGCGGTGGTTCAGTTGTTGTAATTGGCGGCAGCAGTGGAGGGTCTGCCACATCAACACGCACCCCGGATATCCCCGAGCTTGATGATGATGCCGTCAATACTTTTCGGCGATTACCAAATGTCTCGGCGGTCTCCCCTGTGGTTGACATCCAAATCGCAGCGGTCAGCGGAAGATATTCAAATGCTTGGATGCAGATAAGAGGTTTAGACCTCGGTGCAATGGAGGCCTTTGGTTACGTGCTGGCCGAAGGGGATTTTCTTCAAGGTGACACCAACGGCATTGTATTCGGCTCTGATGTCGGCTTTAACTTCTCAAATCCAAATGACCGCAACTGGTGGAATAACATGGATTGGGAAAACAGAACCTCCCCTGTTGATTTCATGAATGACAGGGTGGAAATAAGTTTTGAAACGGGTTTTGGCTGGGGTAATAATAATCGACCTGGTCAGGATCAAGGTGCCACTGGACCCAGACCTCGACCCATAAGGCTTCATGTCAATGGTGTGTTAGCGCCGCTACGATGGGATACGGATATGTTCGCATTCATGAATATTGACGATGTCCTTCGTATCAGGAGAGATCAGCAGCGTTATCAGGCCAATGAAGGTACGCGCCAGCCCGGAGCTAACAGAAATGCGCCCAATGTCTATGATTCGGTTATGGTCATGGCTTCTGATATCAATTCGGTCGAGGCTGTACGTGATACAATTGTCGATATGGGATTTCATGTGGATAGTTGGTTTATTGATATGCTCAGGAGTATGCAGGATATGTCACGCAGCCTGCAACTGTTTTTGGGCGCTATCGGCGGCGTTTCACTTTTTGTTGCCGCTATCGGCATCACAAACACCATGATTATGGCCATTTATGAACGAACCAGAGAAATCGGCATTATGAAAGTCATCGGCGCAAAAATTAGAGATATCAAGCGGTTGTTCTTGCTCGAAGCCATACTTATTGGTTTTATTGGTGGTGTTTTTGGCGTGGCGCTCAGCTTGGGCATTTCTTACTTGCTCAATACGGCGAGTGGTGCGATTGCCGGTGGTATGCTCATGGGCATGGGTGGCGGCGGATCAAGGCTCAGCATCATTCCTATGTGGCTCATTCTTGCTGCGCTCAGCTTCTCTTCACTGATTGGGCTCGTCTCAGGCTACTTCCCTGCGCGACGCGCCATGAATCTTTCTGCTCTGGCGGCTATCCGAACGGAATAGCCACACTATAATTGCTTTGGACAACGTGCATTTCGTACGGGACACACATCTGGGTGTTTCGTTTTTTCGTTTTGTTGTTGCATCTTTTTTGCATTTTTTGAAAAAACTATTGACAAAGCTTTTTTCTTATAGTATATTGCCACCATAGTTAATCGCTATAGTAATTAACCGTTCAATCAACAGACAGAGGAGGCAAAAGCATGCACCCATCATTTGATTCTCAAAAATCATTATTCCAAAGTATAGCCGAATGGCTAGAAGATACCATCTTGGCCGGTATTTATACAGAGGAAAGCCAAGTCCCATCCATAACAGAAATCTCGGTGCAATACAAAATAAACCCTGCCACCGCGCTAAAGGGCGTAAATATGCTCGTAGAATCCGGGCTGCTCTACAAAAAACGCGGTATGGGCATGTTCGTTTCCGAGGGTGCAAGAGTAAAGCTTTTGCAACAAAGGCATCAACTTTTTTTCACTGACTACATCAAACCACTGGTGGATGAGGCAAGCAGACTTGAAATCGGAAAAAAAGAGCTAAAAGATATGATAGAGAGAGGATATGACCATGACAATTAAATTAAAAAACGTCAGCAAGCATTATGGCCACACACAGGCGCTTGACAATGTGAATCTGGAATTCGGCGAGCGTAAAATATACGGCCTTTTAGGTAATAATGGCGCAGGCAAAACAACACTCTTAAACGCCATCACAAGCCGCATCATTGTAAATAGCGGCGAAATCACCCTTGATGGTGAGCCGATGTTTGATAATGACAGGGCGCTGAATCAAATCTATATGCTCAGCGACAAAAACTACTATCCCGAAACTATGAAAGTCAAGGAAGCATTTGGCTGGGCAGCTGTTTTCTATCCAAACTTCGACAAGAAATTGGCTGAGAAGCTATCCGAACGTTTTAAGCTTCCACTCAAAAAGAAAATTACCGCATTGTCCACCGGCTATGAAACAATATTTAAAATTGTAATGGCACTTTCTGCAAATACCCCCATTCTGCTGCTCGATGAGCCTGTTCTGGGACTGGACGCACAGCATCGAGACATGTTTTATAAGCTCTTGATTGAGCACTTTAGTGAAAATCCATGCACAATTGTGATATCAACACATTTGATTGCTGAGGTCGCCGGTATTATTGAGCATTGCATAATCATTAAAGACGGTTTGATTATAAAAGATACTCCTTGCGAAGAACTGCTCCAAAACGGCTATAGCATTTCAGGCCCAGCAGCTTCAGTTGATGATTTTGTTCGCGGTAAAATTGTCATGTCAGAGTCAATCCTGGGCGGTTTGAAGACAGCTTCAATCAGTGGCGAAATCCCACCCCAAAGCGAGCTTCCGGATGGTCTGGTTATTGGCACGATGAATCTCCAAGAATATTTTATACAACTCATGAATAAGGAGGAAATATAATGATTAATCTTCGTTTAGCCCCTGCAATGCACTATCAGCTTAAAGCCATGCTCAAAGCTG
The DNA here is from genome assembly GCA_009781855.1 of Oscillospiraceae bacterium. GTDB lineage: Bacteria > Bacillota > Clostridia > Oscillospirales > Oscillospiraceae > WRMH01. The sequence continues at coordinate 27,894 of WQUY01000017.1, forward strand.
CATTATGGATATTAGGAATATTGGCGCTCATAACAGTAGCCTTAAATCTCCTTGCAGGTTTACATGTAGAGCAAATTACACAATATCCTTATGAGCCCGGAGTCATCGTTGACATAGATGAGATGGGCATAACTGTCAGATCCAATCTTGTATTCTTTAGTGTAGGCTCTATACTTTTAATAACGCTCTTCATCATCGGCATATGCAGTATCAGGGAGGATTTCAAGTTCTTTCTTCAGCATGGCTTGGGCCGACGCACAACATACCTCAGTACGCTTTTTATCAATTTGATTTCAGGAGCTGTTTTTGGCCTATTATGTACAATCCTCAACATCATTGGAAACCACTTCCCCTCTTTCCCTGCTTATGGCATCAGCTTCCCCGTTGACAATTTCTTTTTCGTATGGATATTGCATACACTCTCGTTTGTTGCTGCATGGCAGCTTGGTGCATTCTTCAGTCTTGTATATTATCGCATGAACAAGATGCAACAGATTGTTTTCACGGTCATAGCGATAGCCATAGTGATATTCGCAATTCCAAGTTTCATCGAGGAGATTATATTCTTTTTTGTCCCGAATGTCGCAATTATGGGTGCCGCGCTAACAAGCTTTTTTGGAAATTCGTTTGGTCTTGCAACGAGCCTCTTCGCATTCGGATTAGTAACTGCACTTATGAATTTCCTCCTGATTCGCCGTGTACAAGTCAAAAACTAAACCAAGCATTGCTGATGGTCTCATTGTAAATAAAAAGTGGATGTTTTACTGTTGACACACAACGATAATTCAGCTAGAATATAATTCTAAAATCAGTGGTGGGCTGAAACAAAAACTGCAATCTTTGCAAACTTATTTCAAGAATGAAGTACTAGCAAACAGGTCGAAGGTCTGTTTTCATAAATAATTAAATCATCAATGGGGAGTACAAACCTGCGGGTTCAGTACTCCCCTATTTTAGTTGGCGGGCAAAGAATGAAAACCGTAATAACATATGGCTCTTTTGATTTATTTCACGAAGGGCATCATAACCTTCTAAAACGGGCAAAAGCGCTTGGCGATAAACTCATTGTCGGGGTAACTACAGAGCAATTTGACATCTACAGAGGCAAGTTGAATGTCGTAGACTCACTGATGCGCAGAGTTGACCGTGTGCGGCAAACAGGCTTTGCCGATGAAATCATAATCGAAGATCATGAAGGACAAAAAATTGAGGACATTCAAAAATATAAAGCGGACATCATCGTTTTTGGATCGGATTGGGTCGAAAAATGCAACTACCTGAATAAGTATTGCGAGGTCGTATATTTAGAGCGCACAAAAAACGTATCCAGCACGATTTTGCGTCATGAACGCTCAGGTATTATCAGACTCGGCATTGTCGGAACAGGTCGAATTGCCGAAAGATTTATGCAGGAGACAAAATTTGTCAGCGGTGTTGATGTTGCAGGTGTTTTTAATCCCCGGACAGAATCCGCAAAAAAGTTTGGCAAAAAATACGAAGTTCAACCATACTTCGAAGATTTCGATGGTTTTCTAAAGCAAATGGATGCCATATATGTAGCCACTCCTCATGATACGCATTATGAGTACATTTGCAAGGCACTTCTTTTCAAAAAGCATGTTCTTTGCGAAAAGCCCATGGCATTATCGAAGCGCGATGTCGAAGCACTGTTCCACATCGCATTTGAAAACAAGGTGGTGCTGATGGAAGCAATCAAAACAGCTTATGCCCCCGGTTTTATCAAGCTTTTATCTATTGCCGAAAGTGGTCGTATCGGAAATATATATGATGTTGAAGCCGCATTCACAAAACTCATCCCTTATGACCCGGATATAAGAGAATATAATCCGACTGTTGGTGGCAGCTTTACTGAACTTGCAAGTTATTCTGTGCTGCCCATAGTCAAGCTTTTGGGTAACAATTATCAGTCGCTGGACTTTGAAAGCTTTCTGGCTGAAAACTGTGCTGATATATACACAAAGGCTCGCTTTAAGTATGACAATGCCATTGCAACCGCAAAAACCGGTATTGGCGTGAAGAGTGAAGGGCAATTATTAATTTCCGGGACAAAGGGGTACATACTTGTCAAGTCGCCGTGGTGGCTGCTGAAATCCTTTGATGTTTGTTGTGAAAATATTCATGAAAACGAGACATTCTCAGCGCCATTTCCAGGATTTGGCCTAAGATATGAGCTTGCAGATTTTATACGAAATATATCCGACCCAACACATAGAAACTTTAAATTTTCCAAAGAGGATTCAATATTTATGAGTGTAGTTATAGAAAATTTCCTGAAATATGCGCACCGGAGATAAAAATGAGAAAATTCGTCAGAGACAACATATTAGATCTACTACCAACCATAAAAGAAAGTCTGGAATACGCTGTCTTGGTCGATGACCACGCTGCGCGCATGGTGATTTCTGATGGCTGGGATGCGCTGGCGGCCATTTCACAGTTATTGGAACAAGGCTTAACTCAAAAAAGCATGACAAAGTATTTGCCTTTGCTCGGCGCTCTGAAAAACTCATTTCAACTGCTCAGCGGCGGCATTTGTGATGCAGATGCCGTCAACAATACCCTTGATAAAATGTGCATATACTTTGATCATATTTCACAGCTGTTGGAAGTTGAAAAAAGCATCAAAAAAGAGATTGTTTTCTTTCCCTATAAGGCCTCCATGTGGGACTGCATGGAAAGTGTTTGGGAAGCTGCTCAAGCGGACGACCGATGTTTTGTGACAGTCGTTCCTATCCCCTATTTTGATAAGGATAAAAATGGCAATTTTGCAACATATTATTATGAGGGTAATTATTTTCCCGATTATGTTGACGTCACTTTTTACAAGAACTTCAATATTGAGGCCATAAAGCCTGACATTGCTTATATTCACAACCCTTATGATGATCGAAACTACGTTACATCTGTGCATCCAAGCTATTATTCTCGACGACTTAAAGAACATGTACAAACGCTGGTGTTTGTGCCGTATTATGTTTCTCAAAGCACTCCTGGCCCAGCCTTAGCTGCTTCAGCAAGCATTATGGCAGCAGATGCTATCGTTGCGTATTCGCAGAGTGAGGCTAGAGCCTATCGTATACAAGGAGCACGCTGTAAAATTGCAGCATTAGGCTCCCCTAAAATTGACAAAATATTGAGCTTCGAGCGCAACATGCCTGAGATTCCAGACAAGTGGAGCATTTTGAAAGGAAAAAAAATTTTCTTTTTTAACACCAGTATTGCGTCCTTGCTCAGGTTTGGTGCAAACTATATGCGTAAGATTCGTGCGGTTGTCAATTTATTTGAGCGACGGAACGATGCTGCACTTATATGGAGGCCACACCCACTGACACTTTCCACAATCACTTCTATGAGGCCGGAGTTGCTGGGTGAATATGCTTTAGTCGAAAATATGACGACAAAGCTCAAAAATACAATTGTTGACGATACGCACGACATGAGCCTTGCGCTCGCATTGGCAGATGCTTATATCGGAGATGTGAGCTCATCTTTGGTCTGTCTTTTTGCGATAACCGGTAAGCCCTTATTTATGCTCAATTTTAATATGCCGATTGCACCCACCGAAGAAGAGCTGATTTGTCTTTCTGCAACCGATGCTTTGTCTGCACCTTGTGTTGACGGTAAGCATGCTTGGGTTTTTTGCACCAGTGTAAACGCAATGTGCACACTCGATTTAAGCACAGGACGCGCAACAGTTATATCCTCTGTCCCGGTGGAAGCCAATGCACCTGAGCGATATGGCCAACCGGTAAAAAAAGGCAACACGCTTCTTTTTCCTCCTATGCGCTCAATGCAATGGGCGGAATATGATATTCAGAGCAGAACGTGGAATAAGTATCCTTTACCTCAAATCGCACAGCCGGTTACTCAACGCGGCGCATGTCTCATCACTGCGTTTGACACGACCGAATACGCAATTTTTGCACCGTTTCACAGCAAGGCCTTTTCCAAGTACGACAAGGTGACCGGAGAGATTTCGTATCATGCTGACTGGTACGATGAATTTAAATCATATGTTTATAATCCGGATTATGGTCTGTTCGGCTCTGCAAGCAAGCTGATTGAAGAGTCGCTTTTTTTCCCTTCCAAGCAGGCAAATATTGTACTTGAGCTTAATGTCATCTCAATGAAAACGAAAATCCATAAGGTGGGGGTGGCACATAACAAATATCATGGCATCACATTTGACGGTGAGTCTTTTTGGCTTACCAAACATCTGATGCAGGGCACATATGATCCCCACAACTCAGTTGTCCGATGGAATAAAGATACAGGTGTCTGCAAAGAGTTTTTGCTTGAACCTATTACAAAAAAAGCGATAGTTTCATGCAGCTTCTTTAGGGATATCATATATTCAGGAGGCAAAATATGGATATTTCCGTATGGAGCCAGCGAGATTTTTCATATCTGCCCTAAGACTGAAACTGTCAAATGTATAGAGACCGGGCTGCCCTATCCGCTCGGTGACAGACAGAGCCCTTATTATTCAGCTTCTGCAAATATTGCAACTACATTCTTTTTAGAAAACACAGATCATCAGCTCATGTTGTTCTCGTACTTTGACAATAGTCTGCTTTTAATTGATACGCTATCCGAAAAAGTTGAGAAAATAAATATTTATATAGACGGAATTGAGCATCTGCTCAAAAGTGTCCATGCACCCTTGCCGTATTTACATCTTGAAAGTGCTTTTATAACTACATCCGCCTATATTGACAAGGTGTGTAGCGGCTTCATTTCTGAGTTTGACCCGAAACAATCCGAATATCACAAAAGTCTATATATCAACAGTGATGGAAGCTGCGGCAAAAAAATCCATGAGTATTTCTTACGACATATCTGCTAAAAATAAATCCCAGCACAACTGCTGACAATCCGGCAGGCGGTATTGTACGACTTTAATGTTTCGTATATTTCATCTGCATACTTTGAGCTGGCTATTACAATAACCGCATACTCATCCAGCAGTGCAATGGCTGAATCAACCGAAAGCACTTTAATGGTTTTTCCGTTGATTTCTATTCCTTCTTTTTGTTTTTCAGTATCGTTATCAATAAAAAATAGCAATTTTTCAAAAACTCGATTGTCTCGCGCAAGCTCTACCCCAAAATGGCCGGCACCGAAAATAACGTAACTATTGAGCTCCATACTGTCTTCCGGAAGCACTTTCAAGAGTTTTGCGTAACCGGTAATCAGGTGCCTTTCTGCTGCTTTTCCAAACCCTTCTTTATAAAAATCTTTGAAAAAAAGCTCACGATTTTTGTTTTCTGCCGGTGGGGTGCATAGATGCGGCAAATCCTTCAAACGGTCAAAGTCCAGAGGTTCTTTGTATATTGCATCGGATATTTCATTTAATATTAAGTATGCTTTGTTTGAGTTTACCGTTATGAGCGAAACGCCCATATTACATTTCGGGTCTAACCGTCTCAGCACTTCGCTTAGCAGAGGATCATATGCATCTGCAAGTGAAAAATCGCTGACTCTGGGGATTTTTTCATACTGGCATATATAACATGATTTTCTTTGGTATAAATTAGCAAGAAACCCCATATAGTAATACGAGTCCTTCGGCTCCTCAATTACAAATGAGTTGTCATCAAACTGCATAATCCTTTGGGTAGGATAGTATTTGCTCACCATTTGGCGTTCATAATTAATTACTTTTTTTCCGGTTTTTTCTTCGATTTCCCTCAAATACTCCCGCATAACCATATGAGATGGAACGCCGTGGCATACCAGATCACAGGTCACCAAATTGGTATATGTAACGCCCAAAAAAGAAAATAATCCGGCAATTTGACACGGGGTTCCTGTATAAAGCACAAGACGATCTGCTTTCAAAAAATGTTCAGCCTGCCTGTATGTTTCACCTATGTCGCTCTGAATATATTTTGAATTGCACATCGGATATACGCCTTCAATAGATTCTGCTGAGGTATGGTATACATGCGCTATTGTTTTTCCCACAACACCGAATACAACACCACCTTGGTTTATTACATATTCAGAAACAGCGAATGCCATGCCCCCGGATGCTGAGCGCTTGCGTGCAACTTCATCAAGCACATAGCAAGCATATGCATATGGCGCGTCAAAAACTTCTGGATTCAGAGTCTTTGCACATTTTCCAATAGGACATGCCCTTGCACAGTTGCCACAGCCCGTGCATATTTTTTCATCGGTAATCGGATATTTAAACCCTTCATCATCTTCTGTCAGTTCAATACAACTCATTGCGCACGCATTCGCACAAGCATAGCATCCATAACATTTTTCCCTCAGGCTTTCATTGCAAAACATCATAATCATGACCATTCCTTTCATTACGTTGAATGCTTTCCGGCTCCAATAATCATTATGATTCGCATGAAAGCGCCCTCCTCAAGAACGCAACAGAAGCATTCCGCAATTCTTCCAGACGCAAATAAGCCTCATCAAAATTTATATCAAGTGAAACATCAGAAATCGGCTTATATTTTTCTATAATGCGCTCAGTTAACCCAAATTCATTGAGCAAATCACAAACCCTTGGCGCTGCCATTTGATTTACAAAGCTGTAAAACGGCCTACCAAAAAGTATCGAAAAAATAGTTCCATGATATGAGTCTGTAATGATGAGCTCAGCGTTTTTCACAAGGGACAAGAACTCTTCTATTCCCGCAAATTTAAAACTCCCTGCGCTATGCTTTATTGCATAAGACGGTAGTTCAAAAAACGAATGGATGACGTTATACGCAAATTTTTTGGAAACCTTATCAGCAAATGATAATATGTGTGGCACCACCAAACCACTCTGAACAAGGAGCAGAAGAATATATTTGTCTTTACAAAGTGGTCTTTCTATAAACTGCTCATAACTACGCGCACAAAGCAGCAGTGTTGGATCTAATGTCGTTACCACTTTTTGGTCTGTAAACTGCTGAATCAGATCTACATGAGTCTTTTCCCGGACTGAAATGAAATCAAAGTTAGGGATAAATCTTTCGTATGTTTCAAGATCGCGCCGTGCAATACCTGCCAAAGATTTTCCTAAGCTTGCCGCATATGCGATTTTCACCTGTGCTCCGGAAGCAAAGTCCAGATAATAGCAGTCATTATTGCGGTTTATCCCTGAGTTCCAAACCTGGTCACTCCCGGTAATCAGGTAGTCGTATTTTGAGAGGCTATAGGCGGTGAATTCATCAAATGATTCTCCCTCTATTCCTATAGCTTCGCGGCGAAATTTATTGAATTTATTTATCTGCTCTATATATCTCCTTTTCTGCTTAGGTTCTTTGTAGTTTGGAAACGCCCAGTTGCGAGGCACATAATTTATGATGTCTGCATCCATTTTATGAAAGGATTTTATTTTATTTCTAAGTGCATAGCTTTGTAGCACAGCACCAAAGCTAACAGCAAAATGAAAAGTTATTATGCCCACTTTTTTCATCATCCGACGCTCCTCATCAAAAGCCAAAAACAATATCTGTAAGCGATATTATTTGGCTCAATTTTACACCTGCATTTACCAGATCATCGGTTATTTCCGAAGCATAAAAAACAGGTGTCAAAACTATGGCATCAACCGGCGCCCTCTTCTGAATATCATTTATCCCAACTATTGGAATATTCAAATCCGTCCTTGAATATGATTGATAATTTTTGTCAATCATAAAGCTGACCTCAATTTCTGAATCTTTTATATCCTCATAAAAGAGCTTTCCTAAATTATTTACCGTTCCAACCCCATATATCGCAATGGATTTAATATCATTGCTGATAAAGAACTTTAATATGTCTTTGCCTGTTATTTTGTTCTCTAAATACCTGATAATTGTCATATAGGTAAATGCAAAATAGTCTTTATGATTTTTTTCGCCTAAATAATACATCTTCTATTCCTCTTTAATGACAGCATCTCATATCCGATTTATCCTGTCTATTCTTTCGGGAAACATGGCGTTGCTTTCAATATAATCAGCCAAGTATATGAGCATTTCTTTGCGCATAAGTTCAAAGCGCACATGATTTTCTTCCCTCAGTGCGCTTTCTGCAAGCTGGCTTGCGCTATAACAATGCACCCTCTTTTGCCAAAATGCTATGTCTGGAAATCCTTTTTTTTCAGTCAGGTATATGGTTTCTTTCAAGCTCCTTAAATAATCTGTCTCTTTTTCAACCGATTTTGCACGAATCAAGGAGTCATCTCTTTGCCGATAATGATACAGCGGTTTATCTACAAATATTCCGCTGCAATTAGCGGTCAGGATAAACTCCGTCAAAAATTTCAAATCTTCTGATATTTTTAATTGTTCATCAAATAACAAATGATTGTCTTTTACTATCTCTGCCCTATATAACTTGTTCCATACTGCTGAATAAAATCCTGCATACTCGTTGAGCCTGAACAGGTAGAGCAGCATTTGCCTTTGTGTCAGCATCTGATTTGAAATTTTCTTTCTTCCGGCTTCTACGACCGAGCTATAGTCCGTGTCTCTGGTAAAACGCGCTGCACTCAAATGCACCTCGTGAGATGACAAAGCATTGAATAACACCTCATACATATCCGGCTCAATCCAATCGTCAGCATCAACAAATCCCAAATATGCCCCTGTTGCCTGCTCCAAACCAGCATTTCTTGCGGAGCCGACTCCCCTATTGGCCTTGTGAAAAGACTTGATACGACAATCCTTTTTGGCATACTCATCACAAATAATCCCGCTGTTGTCCGTCGAGCCGTCATTTATAAGTAATACTTCGAGATTCGAATAGGTTTGCCCTATAACACTCTCAATGCACTTTTTAATATATGGCTCGGCGTTATAGACCGTTATGATGACAGATATTTTATCCATATAACCTCCGGTTATCACATTTCGTATGCCGACTGATTAGGCAGAATGCTGTCAAGACTTTGAATTAGCCTGATTTTTGCTTCACCAAATGCTTCATCACTCATCACATAGTCATTGGGGTCGTTGATACAAATAACTTTGCCATTTTGCTTTTTTATATAAGAGAGCGCATCCGAGAAGATATCTTGGTTATCAAGAATAAAACTCTTACCGAAGTTTACGCTCCTTGGGTAAAAGTTCCCAGTAGCCAATTGCCAGCATTTAAAGAGCCATTGATTAAAGTCAAGCATCTCTCTGAACTTATGCGCACATGTTTGCTCCAGTTTTTCAGGTTCTTTTTTCCATAGTTCGATCATCGTTGACTTGCATAGTGATGACGGTAAATGATGCTGCCATATGCCGGTAAATCTTGGGAATCCTGAAAGCATCCATGAGCGCAGAATCATCTTTCCATATTTATAATTATACCAACCCCAAAGGTTGCTTCTGATCACTTTTTGGGAATCAAAGTACTTGTTCATTATCCCCGCCGCACGATGCTTGCTAAAGCAATAGAAGCTGTCTTCTTTGTGTGATATTGCAGTAAGAATCGCGCTGTCGCAGGGCTTTCCTTTATTGAAGAAATCCTCAACCTTCGTGGGTTTGATCAAAAATGTATCATCATTAAAATACACAAAATGCTCCGAAAGTTCTTGTATCCTGTGAAAGTTAAGCTCAATAGTATGTGAGTTAAAAGTGGGCAGATACTTTGAGGGAATATAGTCACTGTGGTTAATTATCTTTAATTTTGCATGAGCATTATTAAGCCATTTTGGAGTATGCCCCCATGTGACCAGATAAACATGATTCACCCATGGTGCAAATTGCTCAATTCCTCGAAACAGATAAACCAAGGTCTCCCAATCCCTATATCTCGATGCTCTATCATCTGAGGTCGTCGAGGGGGCGTATTGCATTTTTTCCATCAGCCATTTTGGGTCATTTCCATCAACCCATGTGATGATTATGTCGATAGGATAAGCCTGGTTTCGTGGTTTCATTATTCGCCCTTTTCACAGATTATAGTTAAGCAGCGTCTCCATCCTATAAAACTTTTCCGGAAATGCTCTGTTGCTACGCATATAATCACTCAGATGATATCTGAGCTCGTATTGCATCAATGCAAGCGTTTCTTTGTCCTTATTATTTATGGCCGTTTCTGCAATGATGCTTGCATGATGACAATAAAAACCTCTGACCCAAAATTCCATATCTTCATAATCACTGTCTGAAAACAAGCTACAGATCATCTTGTATGCTTTTAAAATGTCCTGTTGCACTTCCAATGAAGCGGATTTCGAAATCGATCCGACCCTCTGATAATAATGATATACCGGTTTATCTATATAAGTGCCTGTGCACTTATTTTCGATGACCAGCTTTGCCAGAAACAACACATCCTCCCCATAATTGATGCTTTCATCAAATCTTAGGTCGCTATTTTTGATTGCCTCTGACAGAAATAGTTTATTCCACAAATACCCGCAAAACCCCATGTAATGATCACGTTGGAATTGATAGCGCAGCATATTTCTTGTTGAAATGATTCCATCAGGGATTTTTAAGGAATTGGTCATCGCAACAGACTGAGTATCATTTGCCTTGTAGTAGTTTGCTATGCCTATTTGAACATTTTCTTTATTTATGGCTTTATATAGCATCTCATACATATCAGGCGCAACAAAGTCGTCTGAATCAACAAATCCGATGTACTGCCCTGTGGCATATTTCAATCCAAGATTTTTTGCAGAACTCACCCCACCGTTTTTTTTATGAAAAACCTTGATGCGACTGTCCTTCATGGAATACGCTTCGCAGATTTCACCGCTTTTGTCGGTTGAGCCGTCATTTATTAAAAGAGCCTCAAAATCAGTAAATGTCTGAATAGCAATGCTATCCAGACATTTAGAAATAAAAGGCTCGACATTATATACAGGAATTATGATTGATATTTTATCCACCGTGACGCTCCATATCAACCCGCGAGTGGTCTGTGCCAGTAAAATTTCAAAGATTGCTGTCTTTATTCTATAGCTTGCAATGCAAGTTGTCAATAATCCAATACGCCAGTGACGGTGTCAAGTTGTTCTGGGTAAATCCACGCTAAAAAGTTTAGCTGACGTTTCTTAGTTTACCCAAAGCATCTAAAGCGACTTTGGATCCGGTAGTTTTACCGGATATTTTGTTATCATA
>WQUY01000018.1 GCA_009781855.1 Oscillospiraceae bacterium
TCAAGCCGCAGGAATCATCCTTGGACATGCGGACGGAAGATTTGCCCCAAGAGACACCGCAACCAGAGCGGAAGTGTCGGCCGTCTTTGCAAGGTTTTTGGAAGTTAGAGGCGGTTAACCATTCGGCGCAAGCCGAAGCCAACGAAAAAGAAAGGAAAACCGGCATAGTATGAGCTATGCCGATTTTCCATCAAAAAACTTTTCTTACAGCCGGGTATGTGCGTCCCGCTTTTTTGTTTTTATACAGACCCTTTTTATATTTTCTGTTAAGCAAATCGGCTTGTTATCCGATTTGCTCAGTAAAATTCAATACGATTTGTGCAACCTCAGCCCTTGATGCGGTATTGCGCGGCAAAAGCCTTCCGTCTGCAGAACCTCTCATAACCTGCCACGTAACGGCCCATTGCATCGGATCGACAGCAAAAACGGAAACACTAGCCCGGTCAGAAAATACATCAAGCGCACCAGGGGCGGCAGTCATGTCATGCCCCTTGAAATAAGCATACCGATACATTATTGAGGCCATCTGCTCTCTGGTTACTGCTTGATTGGGCCTGAAGTTGCCGTCATCAAACCCACTGACAATACCATTGGTATTTGCCCAAGCGACGGCTTGATAATAGAAAGTGCTCTGGTTCCTCACATCAAGGAATGCCGCGCCACCACCGGCAGGAGGCAGTCCGTCGAGTCTGTGTAAAACAGTTACGAACATTCCGCGGGTCATAGCGGTGTTTGGAGAAAACGTGGTTGTTGTAGTTCCGGCAAAAAATCCGTTATGGAAAACAAACTCAACGGCAGGGAAAAACCATGCAGACCCCGATACATCGGTAAACGGAAGCCCGGTTTGTGGTGGAGGCTCCGGCCTTGGGGGCTCCGGCCTATGAGGTGGTGTTACAATTGTGCCGCCGGGGTAATAAAACCCGTCAACCAAACCTGAGACGGAAGCACTTGCAGTGATGACCGCAATCGTGTTTTCTGTGCTGAAAAACCGCTGGTTTGCAGTCACAGCAGCACCAGATGTTACCGCACTTCCTGTCGAAACATTGATTACTTCACCATTGTTGACATGGAGCGCAGCCGATCCCGAAAGCAAAACAAAGCTTGCGCCGGGGCCTAAGGTTATAGCAGAGCCGGAGGGAATGGTTACAGGAGTGAACCTGCCTGCAAAGGTGTACCCTGCGGCCTCAAGATAGAGTTCATTGAGTCTTGCTAAAGCTTGCCCGGTTGCGCCATCAAGCAAGTTGCGTATATCAGCGCTCAGCGCGTTTGAAAAAGCCCCCTCAAGGTAGCGTTGCGAAATCAAAGGATTGCCGGTGGTGCCTGCCGGGGAAGCGGATGCCGTCACCATGCCGATGGCCATTACCAAAGTAAGGCAAGCGGCGATTACTCTCTTCAAAGGTTTGTGTCTCCCTTCCGAAAACTCGGATATTGCTTGAATAATGCATTGAAATATTTTACACACAATACCATATTACAGGAGAAAATTCAACTACCAAAATCATACACAAAAATCGTGCTTCAACATGTGTGCTTTTAAAGGCAAGAAATAGTTCGAAAAGCTATTATTAAAAAATCCTTGACAGATGCAGTGGATTTGCATAGAATTAGTGCAATCAAAAATATGCCCAGCAGGAACAATAACATCAAAATTTAAAAGATGTTAAACAGGGAGGTTTACGGCATGCCCGATAAACAAAATAAAAATAAATTTATGGCAATGCTGGAACGCAAAGGAATAGTTCGCAGAGTTGATGAACCTGACTCGCCTGAGCCCGGTGCCGATAGTGCACGTCCGGAATCCGATTTGCAATCGATGTTAGGCCTCTCTGATGCGAAGCCGAAAAACGTAACACCAGCGCCACGCCAACCTGTTCCGGGCATGATAACGCCTATCATTCCTGCAGCTGCTACCCCAGAAAACAAGGACGAGGAAACACGCACACCAGAGCGGGTTGTAACGATTCAGAAGCCGGGAGCAAGCCCGAACGAACCTGCGGCGGTAAGGACTGAACCAACAAAGCCGGAGCCGGTCAAAGCAGAGCCGGTAAGGACTGAACCGGCAAAACCTGAACCCGCAAAGCCAGAGCCGCCGGTAAGGACTGAGCCAATCAAACCAGCGCCGATAAGCGCCGCGCCGGTAGCACCCGCGCCAGTGGTGACTGCACCGACAACACCAGAACCGGTAAGGACTGAACCAACAAAACCGGAGCCGATCAAAGCAGAGCCGGTAAGGACTGAACCGATTAAACCAGAGCCAATCAAACCGGAGCCGGTAAGGACTGAGCCAATCAAACCAGCGCCGATAAGCGCCGCGCCGGTAGTGCCTGTGCCAGTGATGTCTGCACCGACAACGCCAGAACCGGTAAGGACTGAACCGGTAAAAGTGGAGCCGATAAAGGTAGAACCGATTAAGCCGGAACCAATAAAAATAGTAGAACCAATCAAACCAGAACCAATCAAGCCAGAACCGATAAAGGTGGAGCAAATAAAACCAGAGCTAATCAAACCAGAGCCAATAAGACCGGAAGCGCCCATGCCTGTAGTTACAATGCAGGTCGAGTTTGATAAAAAACCCGATGCAAGCGTGCAGCCGACACCACATGTTGCTGCGGCGAAGCAATATGATGAGGAGCCTAATGAAGTGAATCCTTATGCTACTTTTGTTGAGACACCAACATATGGAAGTCCTCATCCTGTACAGCCGCCTGAGCCGCCTGTAGAGAGAACGACAGAAAGATATCTCGACATTGAGGAGCTATATAGAACATTATCTATGCATTCGAAGCAAACAGACAGCATATATCTCATTGAAGAATATTCAAAGACACTTCCCGATTCGCTTCCCGAAGAATCAAGACGGGAGATTGTTGCCAAGATTGTAGCAGCATCAGGCTTTGATTATGACTTGCTGATGGGCGATGGCGTATTGCGTGTGAGAATGCTTAAGGAATATGCAGAGCGCTTTGCGCAACACACAGAGGAATATGTATCTTCACGTAATGTTGAGCTTGAAGAGCTGGAACAACAGATGAACAGAATACGCACGCTGATTGAAAACCGCAGAGAACTGCATAAGAAGCAATTTTTTGCAATAGAAACAGAAGCGCAAAGGCTTAAAGAAATATTGACATTCATATCAGGATAAGATTCGGATTTGAGTTTTTAGGCGTTGCAGGGCGCTTGTGCTAGGTTACAAGACGTGACTGCACGGCCTACTCAGCACGTATTATGGACGAATGGAGTGAGATATTCTGAAAGGGTATAGACTGACCGACAAAGGGAAAATACTGGTCACTATTCTGCTTGTATTGCTACTGTTTCTTTTGCCTGCATTGATTCTTGTCCTCTCAGCCAATTCTGCCGGACTCACAGGAGTATTGCCGAGCAACCCAAGTTCTCAGGCAGAGGTTACGACACCCCCAAGCATTGATAATCCGTCGCCAAATGGCGGCGGATTTGACCTGCCTGCCCCAGATGAGCCCGGTGGCAGCGAAAATGGAGATGGCATCAATGACGAAAATGAGCAGACGAATCAAACAGACGGACAAGACGCCCAGACGGAAAGTCAAATCACTTTAAATCCCGCTGAAGGAGTCCTCATATTCCTTTATCACGCATTGGCTGAAGGCGATTTGCAGGATAACGCGTTGGACGATGGAATTTTAGACATGCTTGACATGTTTTTGGAGTTGCCGCATAATACACAGGAAAGCATTGTTGCTGTGGCTACGCCCTATAGGATACCGGAGGAGTTTCAACCGCTCGTTACAATGGTTTGTGACGCGCTATTGGCACGAGGTGCACAATATCAAATGCTTGTAGAAGATTTTGACGATACGACAGAAAATGATCGACTCCTATTCGCAATGACATTGTCGTTTGTTGCGCGTGAACCTGATGAAGAAAGTGACCCTGATGTTGAGGGCGACCTTGATATTGAAGAGGGTTCTAACTTTGAGGGAGATGACCCTACTGTCGAAAATGACACTGATGCTCAGAGCGACACGAATGCCGAAACTGACCCTGATATTGAGGGTGACCATAATGCCGAGAGCGCCCCGGGTATCGAGCGTGAACCTGATTTAGAAAATGCCCCTGATGCAGGAGGCGACCCGGATGTAGACAGCATTCCTAAGTAAGCCGTCACAAGAACCAACAAGAGGTAAACTTAGTGCAGTCTAGTTATTTTAAATGCGCTATACCAGGGGATGCGTAACAAAACGTTATGCATCCTCTGTCTGCTACAGTAATTATTTAATGCTGAAAACTAAAAATATACACAAGGGAGGATATTATATGAAGTCTGTGGCTGTGACCAAGTGTGGCCTCATAAATGCGGAAAACCAATCAGACAAAGGCATAATCGAAGTACGTGATATCCCGGAGCCGACACTACAGGGTGAGCAAGTTCGCATAAAAGTCGCTTACTGCTCAATATGTGGGTCTGATCCACACTGTATGGAAGAGAATATCTTCGGTTGGGATATCCCATTTGGAGTAGGGCATGAGATGTCTGGCGTTATTGTTGAAGTGGGCAAGAAAGCTACGAAGAGGGGATTGAAAGTCGGTGATCGAGTAGCAGGAAACTTCCTCAATTTTTGCGGCACATGTTATTATTGCGTTAACGGACAGGAACAGTTCTGCGAATTCTGCGCCGAATCGAATCAGCCATGTATGTCTGAAAATGTAACATGGCATGAATCTCAAGTATATAAGCTGCCTGATGATGTCAGTCTGAAGAAAGGGTGCCTACTAGAGCCCGTTTCGGTTGTTGTAAGGGTAATGGACAAGCTCGGGCCGAAAATCGGTCAACGCATTGCGGTAAACGGCGGTGGGCCCATAGGTTTACTTTGCATTCAGATGCTCAAGATGATGGGCGCTGTGGATCTGACATTATTCGAGCCAATCTCTGACAGACGTGATTTAGGACGGAAATACGGCGCAGACCATTGCATTGACCCTACGGCTGTGGATATCGTTCAAAAAACAAATGATATTACCGGCGGGCTGGGCTTTGATGCAGTCATAGAGGTTTCAGGCAACTTGAAAGCGGCATATAATATGCCGGAACTCATGGCAAAAGGCGGCACATTGATGTATGTCGCAATGTATCCGAATGATTTTGAGATGCCACTTAATTTATGCAAAACCTTTTTTAACAAAGAGCTTACGTTAACAGGCACATACGTTTCGCCATATGCTTTCCCAAGAGCAACACAAATAATGCCAAGGCTGCAACTGGATGACTTCATAACATCGGTCTATGACATAGATGATGTCGCCGAGGCATTTGTTATGCAAAAAACAGGCAAATACCCTAAAGTACTGATCCGCTGCAATAATTTTGACGGCGAGTAACGCCGGGAAGGAGTGTTTATCTCAGTGAGAAACTATAACATTGATATCGAAATGGTCAAAGAACTTGAAGACAAATGCGTCAAAATCCGCAAGGATCTTCTAAACTTCATCTACCGCATCGGAATGGGGCATCTGGGCGGTGAGCTTTCTATTGTTGAAATGAGCGTCGCGCTTTATTACAAGTACATGAACTATGATGTCATGAATCCCACAATGGAGGATCGTGACAGGCTTGTACTCTCAAAGGCACATTGCTCCGAGACGCTCTATACTATTTTCTCAGATATGGGCGCTTATTCAATGGATTACATGGTAGAACATTTTGAGTCTCTCGAAACGGCAGTATTCGGTATGCACTGCAACCGTCTGTATTGCCCACAGATAGAAATCAGCGCAGGCTCGCTCGGCCACGGGCTTCCAATCGCATTAGGTCTGGCACTCGGGGCGAGGAAGCAGAAGAAAAACTGGCGCACTATTTGCATAACAGGAGATGGAGAGCTAAACGAAGGCACGAACTGGGAAGCAATAATGGCGGCATCACATTATCAACTGGGCAATCTCGTATGGATTTGTGACAAAAACAAGGTTTCGATGACAGGCCATACCAAAGATGTTATGAACATCGACCCACTTGACGAGAGAGTGCGTGCTTTCGGCTGGGATGTCCGTGAAATAAACGGCAACAACATGTATGAATGTTGTGAAGTCTTGCAAAATCTGCCACCTGCAGAGCCGGAATATAGAAGAAAGCCCATATGCATCATTATGAATACAATCAAAGGCAAGGGCGTAGACTTTATGGAAGACGACTATAAATGGCATGGCGGCGGTATAGGTGATGAAGACCTTGTCCGTGCGCTTGAATCAGTAGAAAAAACCAGGAGGGTGAGATAGATGTCAGTAAAAACTACTTTTAACTTTGATCAAATGCTCTCCAGTGCCCGCGAGGCATATGGCGAAGAGCTTTTCCGCATGGCAGAAGAGGGGCTGGACTTTGTATTTACATATACGGATAATGTCGCAGAATCAACATCAGCTGGCAAGCTTTTAAAGAAATATCCTGAGCGTTGCTTCAATTTTGGTATCGCCGAGCCCAACCAAGTTGGCGCATCGGCCGGTATTGCGCTTTCAGGGCAAATCGTATTTGCGCAAGTTTTCGGCCCATTCCTCTCCCTCAGAGCAGCCGATCAGATTCATACAGACGTTGCATACAATGATGTCAATGTCCGCCTCATCGGCACACACTCAGGTCTTACGGCTTGCGGTGGCCCTACTCATAACACAATCTGCGACCTTGCACTTTACAGAGCGATTCCGAACCTCACGATATGTGTTCCGGCGGATGCTGACCAATGCTGCAAAATCATCCGGAAGTCAATGGAATTCCAAGGCCCTATGATTATCCGAATTGACCGCGGCGGCTCACCGAATGTCTATGCTTCAACTGATTATGAATATGTAATCGGCAAAGCTATTGAGACAATCCCGGGCGATGACCTTACAATAATCTCGGCCGGATCCAGCGTTTATTGGTCGATGATGGGCGCAAAGATTCTCAAAGAAACATATGGTCTTAACGCTCGTGTTATTGACATGCATACCATAAAGCCGCTGGATGTTGATATGATTGTAAAATGCGCTCGTGAAACAAATGTCATCATCACTGTCGAAGAACATTCAATAAATGGTGGTCTTGGCGGTGCTGTCGCCGAAGCGCTTCTTGAAGCAGGCTTTGACGGCAAATTCAAGCGTATAGGTTTGCCGGATGAATTTGCGTTGCTGGGTGAAATGGATGCAGTTTACGCACATTACCGTATGGATCCGCAAGGTATCGCTGATCAAATTGCTGAGCTTCTTGGCAAGAAATAATAAAAGCAGGGAGGACGAGACTATGACAGAACCCATCAAGGAATTTTCTATGGATTTATTTAGCCTTAAAGGAAAAGTCGCGATAATCACCGGAGGCAATACAAATCTTGGTTTGGGATATTCAGTTGCCCTTGCTAAAGCCGGAGCGGATTTATTTATTGCACATTTTGAAGAAGATGTCTCAGAAGCAAAGCGTCTCATTGAAGCGGAGGGACGCAAGGTAAAGTTTTTGCGCGGAGACCTTTCAAGCAAGGACTATATCAACGCAATAGTCAAAGGATGTCTCGACGAATATGGAAAGATTGACATTTTAATCAATAATGCCGGTACAAATCATTTCGAGGATTTCAGGACTTTCCCAGACGAGAAATATACGCAAGTTATGGACATTAACCTCAATGCATGTTATTTCCTTGGAAATGAAGTTGCAAAAGTTATGGCCGACAATGGTGGTGGCAAAATAATCAACATAGGCTCTGTCCTATCATTTACAGCCGACATTATGTGTCCGGGTTACGCTGTTTCTAAACATGGTGTCATCGGACTCACACGTTACTTTGCAAACAATATGGGTAAGTACAATATCCAAACCAATGCGCTTTGTCCGGGCTTTATAAAGACCGAGATAAACGCTGATTTGAGTGACAATGTTGAATTTTACAATAAAATTACCAACCGTATTCCGGCGGGCCGCTGGGGTACCCCCGAAGACTTAGTTGGTACGGCGGTATTTCTTGCGAGTCGTGCCTCAGACTATCTAAACGGCTGGGCGATATCTGTAGATGGCGGGTTTTCGACAACTTTGTAGAGATAAAGTGTTACTGATGGTTTTTTGAGATTGGGGCTTCCTGAATCAAGTTCAGGAAGCCCCAATAACGAAGATACCCCAGACTTACAAGGTGTTGCTTATGATGCAAGCCCTACACCTCCGACTTCTTAGCAACAGCCTTAGTTTTCCACTTTCCGGTAAAATACCGAGCGCATAAAATCAAAGACACCACACCCCAACCCAGCGGCGTGGTCATCCATGCAGCACTATAACCAAGCACACCCAGATAAACAGCCAGATAACCCGTAGAAACACGTATAGCCAGCGCAATGAGCGTTGCCGCAGACTGCACAACAGTATCGCCGGCACCCTGCAACACCCCGCTGACCGTCATCTGCACAGCAAAAATCCAAACCCAAACAGACATAAACCGAACAATGCTGACACCAATCGGCAATGAATTGACTTCAAGCCCGAACACTGAAAGCAGTGTCCCGGCAAATATATAAAACAGCACACTCACCACAGCAACAACACCTAAAGCCATTGCAAGAGTCACCCTAAAACCGCGCTTTACTCGGTCGAGCTGCTCTGCCCCGATATTTTGCCCAACAAAACTTGCAAGACCCGACTGGAAAGCCATGAGCGGCACAGCCAAAATCATATCCAACCTTGCAGCAGCAGTATATGCAGCCATAACTCCGGGAACGGTGCGCTCAAACCCATTAACAAGACGCTGCATCGCCCCATAACCAATTGAAACAAAGCTTATTTGAATTGCTACCGGAAGCCCAAGTTTTGTCATGGTAAGGGCAATTTTCGCATCCCAATGAACGCCGGACTTCACAAAAGGGAATCGCTTTCTCATATATATGTATGAAACCACAGCGCACATAGCCTTAGCAATGAGCGTTGAAAACGCAGCCCCCGCAACACCCCATGGGATAACTACAATAAACAGAGGCGTAAGAATAGCGCTGAGTATCGTCGAAATCAGCAAGAAATACAAAGTTGCTTTGGAATCGCCCACACTGCGCAGGATTGCCGCAACTGCGTTATACACGAATTGAAAAAACAAACCGATACTGTAAATACGAAAATAAGTGATGGAAAGAGATATCTTCTCCTCCGGCACACCGAGAATTTCCCTGAGCAAAAAAGGCGTGACAACGAAAGCGGTCATGCTGGTGAGCAGACCAAAAAAACCGAGCAGAATAAGTGCAGTATCAATTGCCGAAGGCAGGCTGGATTCCTTTCCCGCGCCAAAATACTGAGAGATGACAACCCCAACACCGACAGAAAGCCCGGACGACACGCCCAAAAATAGAAACACCATAGACTGTGTCGTACCCACAGCGCCAAGGGCAAGCTCTCCGATTAAGTTTCCAACCAATATGCCATCAACGATATTATATGTTTGTTGAAGCAGAAACCCGGCAAGAATAGGCAAGGTAAAGAGCAGAATCACCCTCCACTCTTTACCTTTTGTCATATCCTTTTTCATAGCGTTCACCTAAAAGCAAAAGGGGGGAGACTTATCTAACTTGAAGTCTCCCCTTGCTTTTTCCTTGTTATTCTACAACCCCTCGTAACACTTGCTGCTGTAATTAAACAACTCATCCTCAAAAGCAAAGTAGCTCTCAGGGATATTGCCGCTCAGCCGCACAACGATACCGGAACCCTTATGCTTGTGCGCCCCGAATCTGTCAACGAGACTGCGGGCATATTCTCGAGCCTGCTCAGCTGTGGTAGCAGGATTGTACATGATGTTAGGATCGGGCATGTATTCGACAGTCAATTTATCACCATAGGTTTTGAGTATGCTGTCAACATCATTAATCGACTGAATCTCTATCAAATCAGCTTTCAGATCATTGACGATATATGGAAGCCAAGCCTCCATTTTGCCGCAAGTGTGGAACATTGTTCTTAGCCCCTGGGCACGAAACGCATCAAAGAGCCTAATCGTTGGTTCAAGCAGAGTCTCTTCAAAAAGTTCGCATTTGAAAAATTGACTCTTTGCATTAGACCAGTCATCATTATGACACACATAATCAAAGTTGTATACCTTTTGCTGCACATTTAAAAGATCGATTTTATAATCAACTAACCTGTTAAAGAAAGCGGCGCATTCTTCGGTTTCGACTAATAAATCATACAAACATTGCTCAAAACCTTCTAGAAAATGCAGTTGCTCGAATGTACCATGGCCGAGACTGCGACATGCCAGTGCAAGATTTTTTTCTCTCTTGAAATGCTCATAACCCTCTGCCCAATCAAAATCATGCACATCAGGCCAGCGGATATTGCGCCATGCACCAATTTCTTTCATTGGATAAGGTTTTATCGGTGTGACACCCTCCTGGAGCGGTTCATATCTATAACATGTGCCAAACCAATCTACACTGTCTCTAGCGCGATCATGTGCAACCCAGGAATAAGCTCTCGGAACAGCCCATTGGGTGGACTTGTACAAGCAAGGCATCCACAAGGGTTTTTCGTGGCGAAATGTTCTGAGCAGGTTTTCGCCCTCGGTTATTGGATAATCACGCTTTACGCTTTCCATCGGCGGTGGGAATACAGGAATCATAAAATCAGCCATTAATAATTTACCTCCGCAAATATTTTTGTTTTATTTCTATTCAAGCATCTGTAGTCCGAGGCTCTCCATCCATGTGTCGAGTTGTTCAAGAAAACGCTTCTCGTCAAAATCCACACGGTCGCCAGGTTGTGCGCCCTCGTAACATAATACACTGTATCCGGCTTCGCGCAAGTACATGGCTTGCTCTTTACGCAAAAGTGTACAGCCGACACCGGCACGCCACATGCCAAACAAAGCGCCGTCGGCATCAAATACATCGGCAAACTCATTGAGCGCTTTGGGGCGTATATATTCGTCAATCTTGAAGTGGTGTGGGAACCGCGCGTCAGGGCCGGTCATAAACCTTACGGCATCCTCACGTGTATTGAGTTCCATGGTGTCGGAATATACAGGATAATCACGATCGCCTATGCTGCCATCGGGCTTTCTTTCGAGCTGTGACTGGGAGTGGTGGGTATATTGTGAGCCCAAACATACTGCACCGTATTGCTCCATGTAACGATAATATTTGAGAAAATGCCATGAAGGTGGATGCGCCTCAATCCAGCGGAAGCGTTCAGTGCCAACAGCCGCTATTTTGTTTTGTACGCGCCACTCAACCTCATCACGAACAGTTTTCCAGAACTTGACAGAAAGCTCCGGCCCTATTTTTGCCAAACTTCCAAGTTGGAAAAACGAGTATAAATCCTTTACGGATAGTGGTGAGGGCGTAAAAGTCATGAAATAACTAACATCCTGCCTGTACTCTTTCAGCAGGCGGCAATTGCGGGCAAGCTCAAAGAGTGTTTCGTCGTCGAGCTTTTGGCCGAACACAGTTTCCATTTCATTGAGCATCTTCAGCGAATTGAAATTCCTGTGGTCAAGCATTGCGGCCTCTCTGGCCTCATCGCGCTCGCCAATATACATGGTAAAGTCATTAGTCCATCTGGAAATAGGCTTGAAGTCACGGCATTGCTGCCCGCGTTTTATATGGGAGTCACACACACAAGGAAATGGTACTGTAAAATGCCTTTCGGGAAACGGCTTGCCATCTGATGTGTGGCCTAGAAACTGCGCCCCCCAGCATGTGTTGTGATAGCCGCAAATCTCACGACCCCAGCCCCTGACCTCACTCGCAAGCCTCGCTTTGCGCGCAAAAGGCTCATCCTGAGCAGCCATCATTGCACCTACCGGATTATCTTCAATGACCTTGATCGCCGGAAACGCGACTTGCCAATCCAGTGTGAAGCTGGTGTTGCCCTGGCCGAGGACACTTTCCTTTCCGGCAATGCCCTTGTCGTAGTTTTTCCTGATTTCCTTTGCAAGCGTCCAACATTCAAGCGGTTTGGTTTCCCACAGTTGGTTTTTCATAACACATTCACCTCTTAGCTGGCGGGAGCCGAACTCCCATCGGTTTGAGACAAGGCGGGACGCTGCTTTGCTTAAACACGTCCCATCCGTTTGTTGCTTCTTTTGTATAACATCTAAAACTACTCAGAATATGTCTTTTGCGTGTTCAGACATTCATACAACGAATAAGATACACTAACCAATTGAAAGTTACATTATGCCTTTAGCACAATAATTACATAAAAAATCTGGTCTGATGTCACATCGCATTGAATAAGCAACTCTGATAGAATCGGAATGATTTTGGTGGTAATTGTCAGGATAAGAGGCTTTTGTAAAAGGAAGGGTCATAAGTATGCTTACAAAGAAACAAAACCTGCTGGAAACGCTGCGAGGTGGAAGCCCCGACCGGTTTGTAAATCAGTTTGAAGCTTTCGGATTTGTGGCAGACCCACATATGAAAAGGTCAAGAGGTATGCAACCGGGCACAGAGATGGTCAACGCTTGGGGCGTTACAATCCGATTCATTGAAGATACCCCCGGCCCATTTCCTGTGCACGATGAGCAGCATACAGTACTCAAAGATATTACCCAATGGCGCGAGACCGTCACTTTTCCAAATCTTGATTTTTCAAAAGAGCAGTGGGATGAATGTCGTGCTGTGGGCAGCCAGATAGATAGAAATGATAAATTTGCGACCTGCATGATTGTGCCCGGAGTTTTTGACCATCTGCATTACCTGATGGGTATGGATGCGGCGCTTATAAGCTTCTATGAAGAGCCGGAAGCGCTTAAAGAGCTGATAGAAGCCATCACATTATGGGAACTTGAATATGCGAAGTTGCTTTGCGAAAACCTGCAGCCCGAAGCGCTGTTGCATCATGATGACTGGGGCAGCCAAATTTCGACATTTCTGTCACCTGATATGTTTGATGAGTTTATCTTCCCATCATATAAAAGGATATACGGCTATTATAAAGACAATGGAGTAAAAGTCATTGTGCATCACAGCGATTCATATGCAGCGACGATTGTGCCGCACATGATAGAGGCCGGGATAGATATATGGCAAGGCTGTATAGATACAAACAACATCCCGGAACTGATAGAACAATACGGCGAAAAAATAACTTTCATGGGTGGAATCAACAACGGCATTGCAGATGTTCCGAACTGGACGGAATCGCTTATCTCAGATGTTGTTGAAAAGACATGCCGGCAGTGTGGGAAATTATACTTTATACCAGGGCTGACAGCAGGCGGCCCATCAAGCACATATCCCGGCGTATATGACACGGTTACACGTGAGATAGATCGCATGAGCAAAATTATGTTTTGATTGCAGGCATTTGATATTTGCCATGGCTAAGGAGGCTTAAAAATGGTTAAGGAATATGGAAAATGGCCGGAATTCTCGCAGGTTTCAAAAGAGATAGACTGGAAAGGTGCAAAGCTTATTGCAGCAGGCGTTGATGTTGGAACAACAAGCGCACAGGCGGCGATACTATGCGATGGCAAGCTGTTTGGGTATGCAAATATCCATGCGGGCGTTGACTTTGAAAAAACGGCAAAAGACGTTATAGCATTAGCTATGGAAGGTTCCGGTATGGCGGCAAAGGACATCGGCATCATCAGTGCAACGGGGTTTGCAAAGAAAAACGTAAAATTTGCCTCGAAAACATTTGATGAGATACATTGCCATGCAAAAGGTGCACGATTCATGTTTGGGCCGGAAGTGCGCACAGTTGTGGACATGGGCGGCCAGACAGTAAAAGCAATAAGGCTTTTTGAGTGGGATCGTGTGCGCGACTTTATGCTCAATGACAAATGCGCCACAGGTTCGGGCAGAAACATTGAGGTGTTATGTGCGCAATTGCATCAGGATATCACTGAAATAGGCTCGAAGTCTTTGGAGACAGAAAAAGACCCTGAGCCTGTCAGCACAACCTGCTGGGCATTTGCAGGAACAGAGACACTCGGGCTATTCGGAAGGCCTGAGTACCGCAGTGAAAAACTAAGCGAAGCCGAAATTTACGCGTCGCATTTGTTTGCTATAGCGTGGAGAGTTATTGGCATCATAGGCAGGTTATCGCCTTTGGATGTGGGAGAGATCAGTGTAGATGGCGGTCTGGCATTTACCGGTGGGCTTGCAAAAAACCCCGGAATAACTGCCCGCATTGAGCGTGAGCTAGGTGTTGCTGCCGCTAAGAGTGATATTGATCCAATGCTTGCCGGTGCGATTGGCGCGGCGTTGCTGAGTGTATGAAAAGGGGGTAGAGGTTATGGACTTTAAGAAGCTGATTGCAGAGCGGCACGAATATGCACAAAAATGGAAAGAACGCACAGGCGGCAAAGTGCTGGGTTGGTTTGAGCCGTACTTCCCCGAAGAAATCGCATATGCTGCCGGAGTATTGCCTGTAAGAATAATAGCGCAGCACGAACCGGACGCGCTCAGTGACAAATGGATATACGGTGCATGTTACCCAGTCAAAGATATGACAAATCAGTTTTTGCTGGGCAGGATGGACTACATAGATGGATTGGTTAACGTTGAGGGTTGCCAATGGATTTTCAATGCGTATGAAGTCATAACAAATAATAAGCCCGACATGTTCAAGCACTATCTGTTTTTGCCCGACTACACAGAATCAAAAACCTCAAAAGATGTTCTGAAATCTGAACTTCTGGTGTTTAAGACCAAGCTTGAAGAGTGGACAGGCAATAAAATCACTGATGCAGCACTTGATAATGCGATAGATATTTATAACAAAAACCGCACCTTACTCAGAAGAATTTGCGAACTCAGGCGTGCTGATAACCCCGTGATACTCGGCTCAGAATACATGGATATGCTGCTTGCCAATCAGGTAATGGACAAAGCACAAATGAATGGTATTTTGGAAAAATTCATAGAAGAACTCGAAAGTCGTGAGCCGGGCAAGGATATGATTAGACTGATGCTCATCGGCAGCGAGACTTGGGACAGCAACCTTGAAAAATTGATAGAATCATTGGGTGGAAATGTGGTTATAGACGAACTGGATAATGGGACATCCTATTTCTGGGATAATATTTTCCCGCAAAAAGACAGGATGATGGCCGTTGGATTGCGTTACCTCGGACGACCGCGTCAGCCAATCAAAGAGAGCAACTGGAGAAGGCGGCCTGCGCATATTGCGGCTCTTGCTGAGGATTATCACATAGACGGAGCAATTATCGCAAAGCAAATCTATTGCCACCCGCACGGCACCGACAACTACGAAGTATGGAAGTTATTAAGGGAGCGCAATATTCCCTATCACTATTTTGAACGTGATATGTTTGTTCCGAATGACGAAACGACACTCAGGGTAGAAGCATTTCTGAATACAGTTCGTGCCGGGATTACACGTCTTGCAGGCTGGCACAACACGGTAGAGATATAGGGAGCGAAGAACATGATTATTGCTGGAATAGATGTAGGTGTTGAAAACACAAAAGTCGTAATAATTGACGATAAGAAAGTGGTCGGCTGTGCGGCTGTATCCACCGGAGGTGTAGAGCGCCCTACGCAGATAAGAAAAGCATATGAGATGGCGCTTAGCGCAGCGGGCATCAGCGAAAAAGACGTAGGGGCAGTCATTGCCACAGGCAGAGGCAAGTTCGATGTCGATTTTGTGAGTGGCAGAGTCACAGAGACCATAGCTGCAACATTTGCCGCACGGTTTTTATATCCGGACGCAACCTCTGTTATGAGTGTGGGTGCAGATGAAACGCTTGCTGCGACCATCGGCAAAGAGCGTCTGGTTGGCGAATACGTTGCAAACCAAAAATGCACCGCTGCACTGGGCACATTTTTGAAATTTCTCGCAAAACGGCTGGGTGTTGCACTCGAAGAATGTAAGCCCGAGGCAAAAGATGCCGGAGAAATAAACGAGGGTTGTGTCGTGTTTTCGGAGCTTGATGCACTCAGTCTTATAAATGACGGAGCAAAGCCTGAGGCGGTCATGGCATCGGCAATCAATGCTACAGCCATCCGAGCAGCAACGGTTATGAATGACTTAACAATTCCGAAAAATGAGCGGCCGATTTTGATAGGGGGACTTGCAAAAAATGCGGCATTTGTGAGTGCTTTGGAAAAAGTATTGGGATTTAAGTTTATAATACCTGAAAATCCGGAATTTTGCGGTGCGATTGGGGCAGCGGTCAGTGGTGGCAAAGTAGCGTAAAACCACCGCTTACTTAAAAACGGAGGGAAACGAATGAAAATCAATAAAATAATGAGCATTGAAGCGGCGCTCGATTTGATAAAAGACGGAGATACGGTTGCGATTTCATCTGCAAGCATGGTTGGATATCCTGATTATATAGTCAAATGCTTAGAAGATAGATATATTGAAACAAAGCATCCGGCGGCGCTGACGCTTTATGCGGGTTGTGGGCACGGAAACCCCGTCGGATATGGGGCGGATGACAGATTTGCGCATCCGGGTTTTTTGAAGCGTACGGTTTGCACCCATCCCCAAGTGGTTCCGAAACTTGGCAAATTTATCGACTCCGGGGAAATTGAAGCCTATGCATTCCCGCAGGGCGTTGTCAACCACTTGTACAGGTGCAGTGCAGCAAAGCAGCCGGGTCTTTTAACAAAAATAGGCATCGGAACATATTGTGACCCGCGTCAAGATGGCGGTAAGCTGAACAGTGCAACAACAGAAAATCTTGTTGAAGTTATGGTTGTTGACGGTGAAGAATATTTGTTTTACAAAAGCAAGCCCATAGATGTTGCGATTTTGAGGGGTACAACTGCCGATGAGCGGGGCAATATCACCATTGAGCATGAATCACTTAAACTGGAGATTCTTGAAATAGCGCTTGCAGCAAAATCATCCGGCGGTAAGGTCATAGTTCAGGCAAAAAGAACGGCTGCCGAAGGTTCGCTCAATGCAAAGGATGTTGTTGTTCCCGGAGAGCTTGTAGATGCTGTTGTGGTCTGTGAAGACGTGGAGCAATACCACCGCCAAACAGCCGGGACAGTGTATAGCCCATATATGAGCGGTGAGCTGAAGTGCCCGGCAGGAGCAGTGTCTGTACCCAAGGAAGTTTTGGAAGCTGATGATATTGTATGCCGCAGGGCGGTATCTGAAATATACCGTGATGCGGTGATTAATGTAGGCGTAGGCATCGGTGTTGGTGTCGGTGCTGTAGCTGATGTTGAAGGAATCATAAATGATGTGACATTCACACTGGAGCTTGGGGTTTTTGGAGGCACACCGCAGGCGATGCCGGATTTTGGCGCGGCAATCAATGCCACCTCATACCTTTCACACCCATCCATGTTTGATTATTACCACAGCGGTGGGCTTGATATTGCGTTTCTGGGGGCTGCGCAAATAGATGCTGAGGGCAACGTAAATGTCAGCCGTTTCGGTGGGCGTGCCGCAGGGCAAGGGGGCTTTATCGATATAAGCCAAACGGCCAAAAAAGTTGTGTTTTGTACATACTTTAAAGCAAAAGGTTTTGAATCCTCGATTAGTGACGGAAAGCTTAACATCACAAACGAGGGCAAAGTGCCCAAATTTGTCGAGAAAGTTGATCAAATAACATTTTGCGGAAAGCGCTCCAGAGCAAAGGGGCAAGAGGTGGTTATCTGCACTGAGCGATGTGTTTTTGAGCTTGTAGAACAGGGAGTTATGTTGACCGAAATCGCACCGGGCATAGATCTTGAAAAAGACATTTTAGCAAATATGGGATTTAAGCCCATCATAAGCAAAGCGCTGAAAGTAATGGATCAAAGAATCTTTATACCGGGACGCATGGGTTGCTTTGATTAAATAGACATCAAAAACTTGGGGAGACAGTTGAGATGGAATATAGAAAATATATTGCTGATAAACTGCCAATGAAGTGGCCGTACCCAATTGCATACGACAAAGAAACAAGGGAAAACTGTGATGTCTTGATTATAGGTGGGGGGCTTGCAGGTGCGTTTGCAGCCATAACTGCTGCAAAAAGAGGTGCGCGTGTTGTTGTTCTTGACAAAGGAGCAATAGTCCGCAGCGGTGCTGCCGGTGTTGGGATAGACCACTGGGGAGGAGTGCATACAGCGCCGGGTTCAAAATACGCACCGGACGAAGTGATTAGAGCGCCATCCAGAGACAATTATGCTCCGGGTCATACCAAGTATATTGCGATAAAAGAAGCGTATGATGCGCTGCTGGAACTAGAAGAGTACGGCCTGAAAATCCGCGATGAAGATGATGAATTTCTGGGAGCGCCATTTCGTGATGACGAAACGAAGCTCATGTTTGCATACGACTATGAAAGCAAGCATACAATACGCATCCCCGGCGGGGAACAAATAAAGGTTGTATTATATAACCAAATGAAACGCCTGGGTATCAAGATGTATGACAGGGTACATACCACTTCGCTCCTCACAAAAGACGCAGCAAGAGGTGCGCGTGTGGTTGGGGCGACCGGTGTAAACATCAGAACCGGTGAGTTCTATGTGATGAGCGCAAAAACAACAATACTCTCCACAGGTTGTCCGCTCAGACTATGGGAATTTGCGACAGAACTGGTAGGCTCGAATGCGCATCACGATGACCCAAACTGCGCAGGCGACGGAAATGTCCTGGCATGGCGTGCCGGAGCGCAACTGATGATGATGGATAAAAGCCATTCAAGTTCCGGAGGGCGCAGATACCCGGCATATATGACAGCAAATGCCGACAACACGTGGAGACCATGCACAATAGTGGATGCCGATGGAAAAGAAATCCCATGGCAGAATCGTGATGGAGTTATTTGCGAGACATTTGACGATAGAAATAAGCTTGCTTCTGGGCAAAAGATGATGGCAAGCGGTGGCCAGAGATCACCATATGAACTGCGTACACCCACTATTATTTACGATTTGAAAGAGCGTATAGAGTCTGGTGAGTACAAACTTCCGTTTTATGCGGATATGACGCAAATGCCTGATGATGAGCGGCGTGTTCTGTTTGGTGTTATGCTTGGGAACGAAGGAAAGACCAGAGTTCCGGTTTTAGAAACGTTGCAAAATGCAGGATTCGACCCGGAGCAAGATATGCTTCAGGCCAATGTTCTGCCTCCTCAATATATGGGCACCGATGAGCCTTGGTGGGATGTGAAATCCCCCGGCATAGGAGGACACAATATACGTGACACGGCGTTTATAGGATATGGCGGTCTTGTAGTTGACTGGAACATGAGATGTTCGCTGGAGGGACTATATGCTGCCGGAAACCAAGTGGCAGGCGTGACAGGAGCACCCTCTGCTGCTGCGACAGGCAGATATGCAGCACGCAACGCAGTGGAATATGCAAAGACGGCAGAGCAGTTCCCTGTGTCGGAAGCGCAAGTGGCCTATGAAAAACAAAGGGTATTGTCTTTTGTGAATCGGGATAAGGGCTATGGCTGGAAAGAAGTTCAGTTGGGACTTTGCAGAATAATGCAGGATTACTGTGGGGACTACAGAAGCAAAGAAGTCATGGAAATGGGTCTGTGGTGGTTAAATTCCATTCGTGAAAACGAATTGGCAAACACCGTGGCATCCAATCCCCACGACTTAGGAAAAGTATTAGATGTTGATACCAGGCTGGCAATTGGCGAAATTATGTTGCATCAGTCTCTGAGCCGTGAATTTTCAAGCAAATCCATGGGTGTTGTCAGACTTGATTTCCCAAAAGACGGCGATGATTGCGGATACTACCAAACACTCAATCTCAAAGGTGACGAAATCGAAGTGGGCAAGCTGCCTTTTAACTACTGGCTGGAAAATGGAGATTACAACGAAGCCTACGAAAAAAACTGTTGCTTGTAAAGGAGTCATGATGCTTATGGGTAATGCGTATTTTTTGCCGAGCCCGGCAGCGCCGAATGAGTGCGTGACATTCGATGAAAGCAAATGCATTGGCTGCAATATATGCGTAGATGTTTGTCGCTGTGATGTGATGCTCCCGAATCCGCAGTGTGGAAAACCGCCAATCGTTACATATCCGGACGAATGCTGGTTTTGCGGCGCATGTGTCTCAGATTGTCCGATAGAAGGTGCAAATAGACTCAACCACCCGATAAACCAGCGCATAACATGGAAAAGAAAAGCTACCGGAGAAATATTCAGAGTCAAATACTGTTATATGAAATAAAATACAGCAAAAGAATAGACTATTTGAAGAGCGTTCGCACAATAATACAGGATAACAGAATGCCCAATCGCTCATCAGGATCATTTAAATCCATTTCAACAATTTTTTCTATGCATTTTAGCCTATAGGTCATTGTGTTTTTGTGAATATACAATTGAGATGCGGTTTTGATTAGAGAATTGTTGTTCATCAGATAAGCTTCGAGTGTAGATAAAAAAGTTGTTCCATTTGTGACATCGTAGTTATTAAGACGGACAACAGCGCTGTTGCAAACAGTTTTTATGGGAAACACAGAGTCTAGAGTGTTTATGATATGTGCAGGCATAATATCTCTATAGTAACGTATGCGCTTTTCGTTCGGCCCCTGTTTTATCGGCAAAACAGTCAAATCAAAATGGCTGGCAAGTTGTGAGAACTCGCAAAACAAATTGCCGATGCTACAAAAACCATTATCAAGCTCCAACTGCTGCTCAATAAGTTCAAGTTGATGGTCAGTGATTTTGCAAGCTTCTCCGTGAAGCAAAAAAACAATGAGGTCATTATAATTGAGTGCGATGCAATCAAAATAGGATGTTGCGAAAATACGCTCATAATTATACAAATAATGACTTACATTATGACATTCAGGAGGCAGTGAGACCAGCATAAGCCTATAATCATCGTCCGAACTCCACCGCAGCTGAGCAAGCACATCCTTTGCAGTGTTAAACATATTTCTACCATTTTTTCTTGCAAGGTGCAGTGCAGTTGTGAGCGCATTTCTGGCATTGTTGCGCACATTCAGTGATGAATTATACCTTCTGGTTATTACCGGTGAAATGAGGTCGGCAATATAATCAACAAGCCAGTGCTGATTTGAAGTAAGGCTCTTATTAACACCCATTACAATCAGTGAAGCAAAACGCAAATCCCCATAATCAAATGCCGTGACAAAATGCGGCTCAAAGTTATTCACTGATTCATGAAAAGTAGATTTAGGATATTTTTCAGGATTTTTAGGCAGAATTTTAGCTTTTTCCCTCGGATTCCGTTCAAAAGCAATTCGATTTTGTGTCTGAACTTCATTCCAAAAGACATTTGATTCAGGCGGCACAAAATTATCGCTGTGATCCAGCAGCAGGAAACCAGAACTATATGAATTAAAGAGCATGATACAACCTTCAAAAAATTCGGCACAGCAATTCAAAATAGTTCGAGTAGATGCGTCGCCCAGCATGACGTTAAGCAGCTCATGTTCAAATGCTTCGAATTTACGGAAAACCAGCTGAAGTGCGTTTAAAACAATCAGCATATCCGCACAATCAGGAAAAATGATTCCTGAAATATCATGCTTTTTAAAGAAGTCACGGGCTTTTTCGCCCCCACCTATACAGGAGACAAACCGTGGAAGCGACACCTTAATACCAGAAAGCGTTTTCCATGATGTCACATAAAGAATATCCTCATCAAATTTACTGCCTGTAAAAAGAGGAACAGCGCAGCCTAGTGACATTATAGCATCCGGCTCTCCGATAAGAGCCTCATGCTGAACAAAACCTGTTGGTAATGAATCTATTAAAAGTCCCAGATTCAGCTTCATACTAGCCGCCCTCCAACATTTGAAAGTGTCGTTGATGCAAGCGCTTGGTTTTTGAAATTACAGCAATTAATCTACCATATTATTTGAGTTTTATCAAATCATTACTAAAAGTGTTTAGAAAGCAAGGGGGAAACGATATGATTTAGGCAAGACAATCAAACTTTAAAAAGTTGAGCAAACAGCACATGTTTAATTATAAAAATTTGGAGGATTAAAAATGAAAAACAGAAGAATGATCGCACTACTTATCTCCCTGGTTTTATGCCTTGCGTTGATAGCGGCGTGTACCCCTGCGGGCACAGGAACTCCGGGTGACGGCGGGCAAACCGGTGGAACACAAGGCACACAGCCTCCGCAAGCACAACCCCCTGCACCTCAGCCCGGCCCTGAGACCGGTGGCATTACACCGCCCGACCCGAATGCAAGATACGGTGGCGTGATGAGACTCGTAACAACTGCTGAAGGCGCTGGCCCTATAGGTCTTCCGTGGGACATCGCAGCAAATGACGTTTGGTTTGCCGCCCCTGCTATGGAAACGCTTTTCAGAGAATATGCTGACGGCACTATAGTGCCGCTACTTGCAGAAGACTGGGAGCTCGATCACGACAGGAATATTCTAGTGATACATGTCAGGCCGAATGTGTACTTCCATGATGGCACGAGAATGAATGCCGAAGTTGCAAAATGGAACCTCGACATGATCAATGAAGAAGGCACCCCTGCACTTACCTACGGCCCTATTGAAGTAATCAGTGAATATGTACTCGAAGTGTATATTCCTGGCGGGTTTGCAAATGCGACTGTTGCAGCCTTTGCACAAACAGGCTTTAGAATGATCTCCATGGAGAACTTTGTGAATAATGGCAGAGACCACGCTGCAAACAATCCTGTTGGAACAGGCCCGTTTATCATCACTGAGTACGTAACAGGGTCTCATATGAGATCGG
The DNA here is from genome assembly GCA_009781855.1 of Oscillospiraceae bacterium. GTDB lineage: Bacteria > Bacillota > Clostridia > Oscillospirales > Oscillospiraceae > WRMH01. Next base: position 22,604 of record WQUY01000018.1, read on the forward strand.
TTCGCAACGACAATTATTGGCAGCCCGGACTACCATACCTTGATGGTGTGGAATACTACATCATGGGTGATGTTATGACCCAGACACTGGCGCTTCAATCACCTCATGGCCCCGGCTCAATTGACTCGCTGAGAACACATAACACAGAGCAAGTCCGTAGTTTTGTAGATAGAGGATATCAGCCAATATGGGTTCAATCGCTTACACATATACTGGTTCCAAGCAGCGACAACCCAGACTCACCGTTCTACAGAAATCCATATCTGGGCAGGGCGATATCTGCCGCAATCGATCGCGATGCGATTATAGCTGCTCAGGGACATGGTGTTTGGGGTGCGCTGTATCAACTTGCAACACCAGCACGTATCCCGCATATCCCGGAATCAGTTGACCCGAACTATGGCACACCACGCTTTGATCCTGATTATGCCAGAGAGCTTCTTGCCAGAGGTGGATTCCCGGACGGCTTTGACACCACACTGATATTGCAGCCCGGTGCAACCAGCAGAGATGCAATAGTAGCAATGCAGAGTATGTTAGCTGACGTTGGAATAAATGCATCGCTGGAATTCCCGGAAACAGGCGGCTGGACAACATTCCGTTCCGGTGGCTGGGATGGTTTGATTGCGACGAACGTCATAAACCACGTTTATTTTGAAAACACCTTGCTCAACATGTTCAGCAGAGGTCCGGACTTCTACCACTCATTCTACACCTCAGACGAACTGGAAGCGCTGATTCAGGGAAGCATGATTTTTGGCGACAACCTTGAACAAATGCGTGCAGCCAACGCTTACATGCATGACAATGGCCTGATTGTTCCGATGTGGGTTACAAACTCAGCAACAATTGTACGCCCCGGCATTCATGGTCTGCCAACAAGAAATCAATTCATCTGGCACGCCTATGTATGGTTTGAGTGGGAAGACTAAATACAACTATCACGGCATAAATGGCATTGCCGATGTACTGCTCACCTTGTGGGCAGTACATCGCAAATAAAAAGTGTTGGACTGGCGGCAAAAAACGCTTTATGATTAACACTATTTAGGAGGGCTTGATGACAAATTATATTATCCGGCGGCTGTTCTCATGTGTTCTGCTGGTGATTTTGGTCAGCATGGTTATATTTATGCTGATACGTATGTTGCCGGGAGACCCAATCGATTTGCTTCTGCCTCGTGAGGACATGATTGGTTTAACAGCGGAACAACTGCAAGCGCATATGGATGCCCTCAGGGCTGAGCACGGCCTAGACCGTCCACTACCGATACAATTCGGATATTGGTTTATCAATATGCTGCAAGGTGACTTTGGAAGGTCGATTGTCCGCGGGTTTGAAGTTGGGCCTGAACTTGCAAACCGAATGGCCGTGACACTATTTCTCGGCTCGCTGGCATTTATATTCAGTATAGTCTTTGGAATATTGCTCGGAACGATAAGTGCAATAAGGCGCGGCAAGTGGGTTGATACGGTTGCAACGGCTATCGCAAATATTGGAATCACAGCGCCGGCGTTTCTCATAGCCATTTTATTGATTTATGTCTTTGGATTCAGGCTGAGGCTGCTTCCGATATTCGGCTATCATCTTCCCTGGAGGGGCGATTTTGTACAGAGTATAAGACAGACAATACTTCCGGTGTTTGTTCTGGCCTTGAGTCCTATGGCGTTGACCGCCAGACAGACGCGATCCAGTGTTCTTGATGTGCTCAATCAGGATCATGTAAGAACAGCTTGGGCAAAGGGCGGCAGAGAGCGGGCAGTTATATTTCGCCATGTGCTGAAAAATGCGCTAACACCCGTAATCACACTTCAAGGAAACAACGTTAGGCTGATTTTCGGCGGTTCGGCAATCATTGAGTCGATTTTCGTCATACCGGGTGTAGGCAGGCTATTGGTTGATTCAATGCTGTCGGCTGACTATCCTGTTGTGCAAGCAATAGCCGTAGTGTTGACGCTTATAACAGTTATAGCAAACTTAATTGTTGACCTGCTGTATGGTTGGGTTGACCCACGTATTCAATACTCTTAGAAAGGAGGCGGAGCATGTCGGATTTAACAAAGAATTTGGATCATGTAGATAACACAGAAGAATTTGAAGTTCTGGAGGAAGCTGCGCTTCCAAAGGTCGATGAATTTAAACGCTTTGTGCGTGTGTTTTTCCGCAGGAAAATAGTCACATTCAGCTTCTGCCTTTTGATAATAATCGTGCTTGTAGCTGTATTTGCTGATTTTGTCGCCCCACATGGGTTTAATGAGCACAACTTACGTTATACGCTCCAGCCGCCGAGTGCGGAGTTTCTGCTTGGAACGGACGGACTCGGAAGATGTCTGCTCAGCAGAATTATCTATGGCTCCAGAATTGCATTGCTTGTTGGTATTGCCGCAGTTGCTATTGCAGCGACAATCGGGACAGTCATTGGGCTCATTGCGGGATTTTCAGAGGGAATCGTCGGCGGATTTATCATGCGTGTTACGGATGCAGTAATATCCATTCCACCCTTGGTGCTGATGCTTCTGATCGCCACGATTATAGGGGCAGGTGTTCCGGGTGTAATTATTGCTGTAGGTGTAGCTACATTTCCCGGATATGTAAGGCTGATATACGGACAGGTGCTGACAGTCAAGCAAAACGACTATATCACTGCGAGTCGTGCGATGGGTGACACAAAAGCACGCATTATATTTAAGCATATTTTGCCAAACTGCATCTCACCATTAATAGTCATGATGACCATGATGATAGGTACATCCATAATGATTGAAGCTGGACTTAGTTTCCTAGGGATTGGTATTGTTCCCCCGACACCGGCATGGGGAAGTATGACCCGTGATGGATATCAGCACCTGGCCAGTATGCCGCTGCTTTCTATCGCTCCGGGTATTGCCATTGTAATATTGGTGTTTGCGTGCAATATGGTAGGGGACGGCATCCGCGATGCGCTTGATCCTAAACTGCGCGGGTCGCTGGACTAAATATGAGCGGAGAATACTTGGTATCTATGATTGTAGTGCCAAAATCCTCATAGCGGAAGGGATAAACAAAAATGGCGAGATTGTTGACAGTCAAAGACCTAACAACAGAGTTTAAAACTGAGCGCGGCACCGTCCGTGCGGTGGATCGTGTATCATATAGCGTTGATGAAGGCGAGATTTTGGGTATCGTTGGTGAATCCGGCAGCGGGAAATCTGTAAGCCAGCTTTCACTCATGCAGTTGGTACCGACCCCTCCCGGAAGAATTGTAGCAGGTTCCGCTGATTTTGAAGGCATTGATTTGCTGAAACTACAGAAAAAGAGCAAGGCAATGTGTGACATTCGCGGGAACAAGATTTCAATGATATTTCAAGAACCAATGACATCACTAAATCCTGCTATGACTGTTGGAAAACAATTGTGTGAAGTGCTTTTTACACATTTAAGTTTAGATAAGAAGACGGCTCGTGAGCGGGCAATTGACATGCTTAACCAGGTAGGTATTCCAGATCCATCAAAGCGCATTGATGATTACCCTCATCACATGTCAGGCGGTATGCGCCAGCGTGTCATGGTGGCAATGGCAATGCTTTGCGACCCAAAAATGATTATAGCAGACGAAGCAACAACAGCTTTAGACGCAACGATTCAAGCACAGCTTCTGGAGCTCTTGTACAGCATCGTTGATAAGCACCAAGTTGCGCTTGTGATGGTTACGCACAATCTTGGAGTCGTAGCGCGTTACGCCAATAGAATCAATGTAATGTATGCAGGCCGCATTGTTGAAACAGGTACAGTAAAAGAAATATGGGCAAACCCAATGCATCCATATACACAGGGTCTTATTGGTTGTGTCCCGGTGCTTGGGGAAAAATTGGATCCAATCAAAGGGATGCCGCCATCACTGATAAATCGTCCACCTACCTGTGCTTTTCTTGCAAGGTGCAAGTATAGGACGAAAGCGTGTTTTAACGAGCCGGTTGTAGATTTGACATATTTTGATGGGCAGCACGCTACAGCATGTAATGTCCGGCTCAGGGAAGTAGGTAAGGCATGACGACAAATGAGAATGTTACTGTAAATACTGAGTTTTTTGAAAAATCAGAAAACGAAAAAATAGTTGATGTCAAAAACTTGAAGATGTATTTTCCTGTCAAGCGAGGAATATTAAAACGCAAAGTTGGAGATGTCAAAGCGATTGATGATGTGAGCTTTTCGATAAGTGCAGGAGAAACACTTGGTTTAGTTGGTGAAAGCGGATGCGGCAAAACCACTGTAGGCAGGTGCCTCACGCGAATATACAAACCTTCTTCCGGGACAGTCGATTTCATGGGGGTGGATATAGCGTCCATGCCAGAAAAAAAGCTTCGCCCTATGAGGCGAAACATGTCCATCGTATTTCAGGATCCATACAGCTCATTAGATCCCAGAATGAATTCCGGAAACACAGTTGGAGAGCCGCTTCTAATCCATAAACTAACAAAAGGACGCGGCGAGTATAGTGACAGAATTGATGAGCTGTTTAAAATGACCGGGCTGAGTCCTGATATGAAAGACAGATATCCGCACGAATTTTCAGGTGGACAAAGACAACGCTTATCAATTGCCCGTGCGCTTGCAGGCGATCCATCACTGATTATCTGTGATGAGCCGATTTCCGCACTCGATGTATCCATGCAGGCTCAGATACTTAACCTGCTTCAAGACCTTCAGGCAAAAAATTCCAAGATGAGCTATCTGTTTATTTCACATGACTTGCTTGCCGTGCAGTATATTAGCACCAGAGTAGCAGTCATGTACCTGGGTCGTATAGTCGAGACAGCGCCGTCTAGCATACTATATTCAAATACGTGCCATCCATATTCAAAAGCGCTTCTGTCGGCTCAGCCGCTCCCAGACCCAATCGCAGAAGAGTCGCGTCAGAGAATAATTTTGACAGGTGATTTCCCGACCCCATTAAATCCACCGTCCGGGTGCACATTCCACCCCAGATGCCCGGTGGCGACTGAAGAATGCGCGCAAAGTGCACCTCAGCTGAAAGCAGTCGGCACAGAACATTTTGTTGCCTGTCACAAAGTATGATGAAAAACTATGGGGCGAACTGCGTTCGCCCCATAGTTTTTCCTACAAATTCCTCAAAACAGGCAGAAACTCTGCAAATTTCATCCCGTTGGATGCTTTGACCAAAACGGCATCGCCTTTTTTAATCAGCTCCGGAAAAGCAGCAACCATATCAGCCTTTGCAGAGAAATATAGAGCCTCCCCGACACCGGCAGACTGAAACCCATCATAGATGAACTTCGCCTCATCCCCACAGCAAAGAACATAATCAATATGACACGCTGCTGCAAAAACACCAATCTCTCGGTGCAACGCATCAGACTCAGCGCCAAGATTCAACATATCACCAAGTATTGCAACCCTCCGGCCATTTAACGCCCCAAGCGATGTCAACGCAGCCTTGACAGAGTTGGGATTAGCATTATAACAATCATCGATAAGTGTTATGGAGCCGGTAAAGGTGGCATTAGCTCTGCCGCCCACAGGAGCATAGCTCATTAGCCCGCGACGTATTTCACTATCTTCCAGGCCAAGCAGCTTGCCGACAGCAGCAGCAGCAGGAGCAAGCGCAGCCAAATGGCTGCCATATGAAGGAATCCGCACAGAAAAAGATCCTTCAGCGCTTTGAATATCAAAATCAACGCAGTCTGTTCCGTCAGTGTGGATATTTACGGCTCTGAAATCATTATGCGCACCAAGTCCAAAAGTGATGGTCTTGCGTTGCGTATCGAAAGTGCGCAGCAAATCATCATCGCCATTCATGATTGCAACACTATCCGGCTTCATATAAGCAAAAGCTTCAGTCTTGGCTTTGAGCACGCCATTGAGATCGCCAAGCTCTTTGAGATGGGCGTAGCCGATTTTAGTCATGATAAAAATATCCGGGCGAACCATTTCCGCCAAAATGCTCATATCACCAAAATCGCTAATGCCCATTTCTATGACTGCCGCTTCATGGTGCTCATCTAACGAGAGTAATGTCAAAGGGACGCCCAGTTCATTATTCAGATTCTCATGAGTTTTTAAAACACAGAATTTTGCGCTCAGTGCAGCTGCAACAAGCTCTTTTGCAGTGGTTTTGCCGACGCTCCCCGTTAGGCCGATAAACGGAATGTCAAATAAACTCCTATAATAAGCCCCGATTTGCCGTATAGATTCAAGCGTAGAATCTACTAAAACATAAGGGCCTTTGGCATCAGGGATAATCTGCTCGGCAAGACAACAAGCAGCGCCGGACTCAAAAGCGCTGTTTGCAAATGAATGTCCATCGACCCTAGCGCCCTTTATACAAAGGAAAAGGTTGCCGGGATTTATATCTCGATTATCACGCGAAGCTCCGGAAATCCGGACGCTTCGGGCGCGATTATCACCAACATATTTTCCGCCGGTGACAGTTGCAATTATGTTCGGTGTCAAATACTTCAATGTGTACCTCCCTAAAACTCTGATAGAAAATTCTTCAAATAGATTCAATACAATATACAACAAAAAGCAGATTTGTTCAACTAAAGCTGACGGGAGTAAAGCCCCATCACCTGACGGCGGCACTTTTCGATGATTTTTATTCCGTTGTCATCGCCTTGCCTCAGCAAGGCTGCTTCAAACATTGCCTAAATCTGCGAAAATCTGTGCAAAAATTAACAAAAACATATTGACAATAACCGCCACAGGCATTATACTGTCTTAGCTCATCAAGTTTTAAATGGCGGCATAGCTCAGTTGGCTAGAGCACTCGGTTCATACCCGTGGAGTCGCTGGTTCAAATCCAGTTGCCGCTACCAGCCAAAGGGGCGGACAACTCCCGCCCCTGAAGATGAGGCCCGTTGGTCAAGCGGTTAAGACTCCGGCCTTTCACGCCGGCAACACGAGTTCGAGTCTCGTACGGGTCACCAAAGATTTCAAAAGAAAACTCTGATAATCGACTAGGTTATCAGAGTTTTCCACTTTATACACCTTTGAGATGGGACTCTTTCTTGAGCTGCCGTCAGGCGATGGGGCGTTATTATGATGCACGCGATTTTTCTGCTGTCAATGCAACTGAAGTCAGAGCGGCGATCTTGTCCCGGTTTCCAAATACACCGAATGGAATTATAAACTGGATGACTTGGTTTTTAGGATAACGCCAGCCTATATCGCAAACATTGATTAAATCCTTGTGGGCAGATTTAACCAGTGTTTACTTACGGCCCTCTGCACCACCATTTTCCACCTAACTGGTTTGAAAACTGTTGCAAAAACAAGCTAAATGTGGTTCAATGACTGTGTTAAATTATAATGTATGGAGAATAACTATTATGTTTTGCAATCAATGCGGAAATGCCCTAGGTGAAGGTCAAAAATTCTGCGGAAACTGTGGAGCCGTTACAACCATCGTGGAAACGCAACCGCAGCCGGAGTCAGTTGACCCCACACCAGCGCAACCCAACCAACCGCCCTCGGCTAAAGAAGAGCATCAACCGGAGCCACCCGCAGCAGAAGGGCATGAAACTGCGGCGCAACCGGAACCACCCGTGACAACAATGCAGCCGTCAGAGCCGCCTCCGGAAGATGGAGGGCACCAAGCAACACAACCACCAGAGCAGCCTCTCCACTATGCATACTCAGAGTCATTTCCACCGCCGGAACCTCCGGCAAAAAAAGGCATTGGAATGCTGCTGAAAATCGGCGTACCAGCGCTTGCGGTAGTAATTATTGCCGTTATTGTCATACTTAGCGTCATGAGATCGTCTCCGCTTGCAGTCGTAAGCAGAGCGATGGCTAACAATAACGCAGAAACGATGCAGCGCATAGAAGGAACACCATTTCGAGCAATCGAGCTATTAATGGACACCTTAGGAAATGGAGCAGTTAACGTAGATTTCGACTATAGGGATCGATGGTCAGACGCAAATGGAACGGTGCAGTGGGTTTCAAACACCAGAAACAATGACCACTCATTTGCCGCTGAAATCACTTCGAATCGCCAGACATTAGAGGTTGAAGCATTTATAAATAGGGATAGACTGGCTGTGGGCTCAAGGAATCTAGACAATAATTACTACGGCATAACATTTGCCACATTCAGAGATGACCTCAGTATTTTCGGCAGAGAGGTCGGGCTGAGTTCGCGAGAAATGAATACAATTATCGACGTTGTAGAACTAATCGAAGATGTAATGCACATAACAGGTGATAGTGACACACTGCTGCAACAATATATAGACCTACTCACCGACTTTATGACAAACCTTGAGCTGACATCAGAAAGAACGCAGATTACATCCGGTGGGTCAAATGTCAATGCAAGGAAAATCCAATTTATAATAACAGATGACGACATCTCTGACTTGCTCACAGACCTTATTGACATGCTCTCTGACGATGAGCATATGCGGGAATACTTCAACGCAATAACCAGAAACGAAATAGTAGAAGAAATGTTTTGGCGTATGCAAATACCTAGCTATAGCGACCTCATGCGAGAGTTAAGAGATGCAGTCAGAGACTTAAATAGGCATCTCTCAGGTGAAATAACCATAACTTACTTTGTAGGCAGCAGGGACAGACTGCTGCGCATGGAGACTGAAGCAGATTTGCGGATGGACAGAGAACGTGTGCGTATGAGCAGCTCATTCGATTTTGGTGAGTCAGCACAAGATCGCTGGGAAATTCAAACGTCGATAACCTCTGACAACATGAGAGAAAGAACCAGAGTGGTATGGGATTACGAAGACTCATCAGGGCGAATCACGAATAGTATGGTCATAACAGCTGATGGAGACCGGATTTTCCTCGAGTCGGAATGGTCTCCGAGCAATGGTAGATTTACACTGTCCATGGATGATGGTCGATTTGAAGATGAAATAACCGGTGTGTTCAGAGTCAACAGAGATGGGTTTAATTTATCGATAGACAACCCATTTCCCCGAAACTCCAACGAGTTTTTAGAGTTTGAAATAACAACACAGACCGGAGTACGAGTCCGACAGATAGATTTTATTAACATGGATCTTTGGGATGAGGACTTGCTGTATGACTTTGAAGACTTGATTGACGAGTTGAATCGGAACTGGTAGTGATGAATTTTTAACGTGGATTCATAGTTTCATAAACCGCAAACCCACCTCAATAAACATAGAAAAAGGCTGTTGCACCGAAAATCTGCAACAGCCTTAAAATTTCTCTGGAAAACTATAGTTGACGAGGCTCGGTCAGTTCCTCATAAACAAAGCAATCTGGAAAATGGTCGTTCACCATGCCTGTGGCTTGCATAAACGCATAGATTATAGTCGAGCCGACAAACTTAAAGCCTATCTTCTTCAAGTCCTTGCTTATCTTGTCAGAAATTTCTGTAGAGGCGGGCATATCTTCGAGCTTAGCAAAATTTCCTACGATGGGCTTATTATCTACATACTGCCAAATGAACTTGTCAAAACTACCGTATTGCTTCTGTACTTCGAGGAACAACTTGGCATTGGTTATGGCAGAGGTTATTTTCAAACGATTACGGATTATACCCTCATTTGCCATAAGTTCCTCGACTTTTGCATCGCCGTAGCGTGCAACGATATTGGGGTCGAACCCATCAAAGGCAATGCGATATGCTTCTCGCTTTTTCAGGACGGTGATCCAAGAAAGCCCCGCTTGCGCACCCTCTAATATAAGCATTTCAAACAGCTTTTGGTCGTTATGCTCCGGGCGACCCCACTCGAAGTCATGGTAGTCTTTGAATATGGGAGGGTCACTTGCCCAGAAGCATCTGTTTTTGTCAATCATAAAAATTATCCCTCCATAAATTGTTTTTTACGAACATGACATGAGTATATAAGTGCTAACTTGACAGCGTCGTGTCATATTATGAAAAATCAACGCGAAACTATGAATGTTGCTCATAAATTTTTCTTGCTTTCTTCTGGATTATCTCACGTACATGTTGCGGCTCAAGAACTTCGATATGTTCGCCAAAAGAAAGAATAGTACCATATATCCAATTGTCTTCTGGCCAACAGATGGAAATAATGTAGCTGCCGTCTGGCTTCTGCTCCTCAACATATCCAGAAAACTCATCAAGCACACGATAAGCCATTTCGGATTTTATAAGGAGTCGCAAATGGACATCCGGCTTATGTTTTGACGAATTGCTATCATTATCTGTGATAGCAAGGAAATCCCTCTCGGAAAAAACTTCTTCAGTAATTGCAAGGGTTCGTATCCTTGTCAACTTAAACAACCGCAAATCATTCTTGTCCAAATCATAAGCTTTCAGATACCATGATTTTGACTTAAACCACAGCTGTATCGGCTCAACACGGCGGTGGGTCTTTTCGCTATAGGTGCTGTAATAATCAAACTCCGCAACTTTTTTTTGCAATATTGCGTTCTTGAAACTGCCCCAATAATCCTCTCGTTCAAAACTCCAGTCAGAAAAATCGACCTCAAGCCATTTGGCGGCAGTCTTGTTAAAAATAGTGGACAGCTTTTGAAGCACAGGGTCTGAATTGGGAGATTGTATTTGAGAAAGCCCTTGCAAAGCTGAGAGAATTTCGCCCTGCTCCTGTTCAGTCAAAATCGACTTGTTTAGCACAAATTCGGGCAAAAGACTGATTCCACCGCCTTTGCCCTTTTCTGTATAAATAGGGATTCCGGCCAAGCTGATGGTATCAATATCACGGTAAATAGTCCGCGAAGAAACATCAAACCGCTCGGCAAGCTCCTTTGCAGTCACACGCTTTTTGTTCAGCAAGAGATATATGATTTCAAATAATCGGCTCGTCTGCACTATACATCACCCATGGGTATTGTAGCATAAAAATATGACAACGGCATGTCATATTTGTGGCAAAAGATTTATGCTGTGGGCAACTGCCTAGTCGGTCACTACGAGTAATGCTATTCAAATCAAAGCATTGTTATCGGAATAGATTTATCATTGCCTGCAACCGTAACAAGGTTATCATACGAGCAAACAACGCCGCCTTGCCCCCGCTTTACCGTCGGTATCTTGTCGATGACCCCAAACTTCTCAACATCTGACTTCAATGGATCGGCATGTTTCTTAATCTCAATCGGATACAGAGTACCGCCTTCTTCAATAAGAAGGTCAATCTCATTTCCGTCACGGTCACGATAAAAGTAAAGTGGTATATCCAATATTCCTTTGTTGGCATAGCTCTTTATGATTTCGCTAATTACAAATGTTTCAAAGAACGCCCCTGCCATTGCTCCATTTTTTAGCACATCCACCGTGTTCCAACGCGTAAGATAGGCTGCCAAGCCTGTATCTAAGAAGTAGAGCTTTGGTGTCTTGACCGTGCGTTTCGTGATGTTGTTGTGGTATGGCTGTAGCAAGTAAACCAAGTTAGATGTTACCAAAATTGAAAGCCATCGCTGTGCCGTGGGCTGACTAACTCCAACATCACGAGCAAGTGAAGCTACGTTTAACAATTGACCTGTAAGGCTTGCAACCACGGTCATAAACTGCAAAAACTTCACTTCATCGCCGACCTGTGCCAAATCCCTCACATCTCGCGCAATATAGGTCGAAACATAGGCGGCGTAGAATACTCGCCAGTCAAAGTCCGAATTGGCACAGAGTTCAGGAAAGCTGCCCCTGTGAACCATTTCCCAAACATCAGCGTATTCAATGTTTGCCTGTTCCTTTGCTCTGTTTGAGAAATACTCATCCGTTGGCAAGAACGGCTCTCTAAAGGCAACATTACACCGCTCCCGCAAGGATAGTCCTAACAGATTGAGAATACCAAGCCGTCCGGCTAGAGACTCGCTCACATTTTTCATCATGGTAAATTGCTGAGAGCCGGATAGAAAGAACTGTCCTTTTTTCTTATCCCTGTCTAAAATGATTTTGATTTGCGGAAATAGGTTCGGAGCATACTGCACCTCGTCTACAAATACTGGCGGCGGGTTATCTTTGAAAAAAGTATTGCTCTGCTCAAATGCACTTGCAAGCTGAATCTTATCGTCCAACGTAACATAGCTAGCATCGCCTGTAACTTCTTGAAGAAGTGTGGTTTTGCCGACTTGCCTAGCTCCTGTAACTAAGACAGCCCCAAACATCTTTGATAACTTTGCAATCGCTTCATCTGCGTGGCGTTTATAATACACGCTTTGCACCTCCTTGTTCGGCAGATTTAATATCACATGTTATTGTAGCCGAAACAATGCGAAAAAGTCAATATGAAATTGCTTTACGTTTATACCGATCAAAGAGATGATAGATTTTGAGCGACTTTGTGATATGATTTTTCCGAAAATTACCTGATTTTTCAGTGGGTAACACTGAGGCAGTCTCAGCCGATGACCTCGCCCTCACAATCAAAATGCACAACATGGCCATGCGACAAATTTAATCTCCACCAGTTACTATAAAAGACAAAAGGTGGTATTACGATATTTTCATAGGCCGTTTTTTCTACACTTTTTAGATAACAGGACAAGTCAAAAAACACTTTTAAAAAATGCTACTGCGAAAATCAACCAGACCAGCTTACGTTTTATTGACTTTCAAGCGATATTGCTCTATAATGGACTGCTGTATTATATCCTGAATGCAAGCAAGGAAAGGTGGTATTTTTATGGCTGTTGTAGAAGTCATCAAATACAACGGAGGGCCGGATGTTTTTGCATGGAAATATCCAAGCGAAGAACTGGGTACATGGACACAGCTTATTGTGAATGAATCGCAAGAAGCAGTGCTATTTAAAGGCGGGCAGGCTCTTGATGTGTTTGGCGCAGGCAGACACACATTATCCACTGCCAATATTCCGATTTTAAATAAAATCATTAACCTGCCATTTGGCGGACGTTCGCCTTTTAAGGCAGAAGTTTGGTATGTAAACAAAATCCATTCTCTGGACATCAAATGGGGCACATCAACACCAATTCAGCTCAAAGACCCCAAATACAATATCTTCATACCCCTGCGCTCTTTTGGGCAGTTTGGTATTCAAATCGGCGATTCAAAGCAATTCCTTACCAAACTTGTCGGCACATTACCCAGTCTTGACAAAAACGATATCCTAAAATTCTTCAGGGGCGTGTATCTGACAAAAGTCAAGGATTCAATATCGTCATATCTGATTAATAAAGGCGTGAGTGTGCTTGAAATCAACGCCTATTTAGTCGAGCTCTCTGAGCATCTTAAAGAGCGCATTATGCCGACGATGGATGAATATGGCATCAATCTGCTGAACTTCTTTGTTAAGGACATCAATGTCCCGGAAGATGACCCTGCGGTTATAAAACTCAAAGAAGCTTTGGCAAAGAGAGCTGAAATGGACATTGTGGGCTTTAACTATGTGCAAGAACGATCATTTGACACATTGGAGGGCGCAGCCACGAACCCCGGCTCAGCCCAGTCGGGCATGATGGGCGCCGGCATAGGCCTAGGCATGGGCTTTGGCGTCGGCGGAGCCATGGGCAACCAGGTCGGCGGATTGGCTCAGAATCTGAATGTTCAAGACACGAGAAGATGCCCAAATTGCAACCTTGAAATGGGTGCCACAGCGCGGTTTTGTCAATCATGCGGCTTTGATGTGCATAAGACAACTGCGGAAGTGGAAACAATCGATATGACTGAGTGCAGCAAATGCGGCGCTGCATACTCAAAAAAATCAAAATTCTGTCCGGAATGCGGGGATTCATATAATCCATGCGCATCTTGCGGAGCAGACCTTGCAGTGGGCGCTACAGCTTGCCCCAAATGCGGCAAATCCGCACCCAAACCTTGTCCAAAATGCGGAACAAAGATTGAAAATGAAAATGTCAAGTTCTGCACCGAATGCGGGGAATCGCTTTTGAAAAAATGCGGTGAATGCGGTACCCAAATAGTCGGAGACCCAAAATTCTGCAATGAATGCGGGAATAAACTGTAAGCGGAGGGATCAGTATGCAAAATCGTAGTATTGTACCCATAGGGATAATCGGTCTGATTGTAATAGGCTTTACAATAGCGGGATTTTTTCTGTTGGAAATAGAAAGAGTTACGGTGAATATATGGGCGATTTCATTCCTGTTGTTTTCGCAGCTTGCACTGTTTGCAGGGCTGATTGGCATTCGTGCGACAAACAATAAGCACAACAACGTCTTTCTCAAAGCAGGGATAACCACCTCATTGTTTTTATACTTTGTGATTACGCTGATCAGTGTGCTTTTTGCAGGAAGGTTTAGTGATAACCTGAATTTGTTTATACTCATCGAACTTGCAATCATAGCTGTTTTTGCGATAATCATTATTTCTGTCCTGGCGTGGTCACGCAGCATTGCACGTCGCAATGAAGCGGACTTAGCCAAAGTCGGCACAAATGAACCCAAAAGAGGTGGATTCTAACTCAGGCAGAAGCAGGATATGCATAAAATCTTTGGAGGTGCAAACCGTGGCACAAAAAGAAAAGAAACCGACATCGTGGGGCTGGATTATCTTTTGGTTTATTATATTTTGGCCGGTAGGGCTAGTTCTGCTCATCAAAAGATTATCAGTTGATAAAAGCGCAGCAATAAAAAATAATAAAGCGATTTCTATTGTGTCATATGTCCTTATGGGCATCGGTGCAATTTACCTCATCATGGCCATTGCGGGAGAATCCGGCATGTGGGCAGCTGCAATCATTTTTGGAGGCGGCGGCATTTTAGTGAATCGCTATGCGCGAAAAGCAAAGCTCACGGGGGAGCGGTATAAAAACTATATCGGGCTGATAGTAAACCATAACCAGACCTCTATAGATAATATAGCTGCGGCGACCAACGTGCCCTATGACACCGTAGTAAAAGATTTGCAGAAAATGATCACTATGGGCTATTTTGTTGGTGCCCATATAGACATTGCCCAAAGAGAAATCGTATTAGCAAGACATGAGCCTATGCCGCATCCGACAATGCCGTTTTCTGCCAATCAGGGGCAGGCTCAAATGCAGGAGCGTGTAGTAGTGTGCAGCAGTTGTGGTGCCAATAACAGAGTCGTAGGCTTCGTCGGCGAATGCGAATATTGCGGCTCGCCTTTGCAGTAAGAAATTCTAGGAAAAAGATAAAATCCCCCAGCATTCAAAAGTGGCAGCGCAATGCTCCGCCAATCTGGAGTGCTGGGGTGTTACTAATGATTTTCAGGGATGCTCTAAGCTTCCTGTGAAGATTCCCCTCCTTGGAGGGGTGCCACGAAGTGGCGGGGTGGTGCTCTTTTATCTCGCCCCCAA
>WQUY01000019.1 GCA_009781855.1 Oscillospiraceae bacterium
CGCATATGAATCAGTAAGAAATTGATGCCCCCTCAAGGGTTCTTGAGGGCCTTTAGCTCAGTTGGTTAGAGCATCCGGCTCATAACCGGACGGTCCGCGGTTCGAGTCCGTGAAGGCCCACCAAAAATATGCCAAACCCTGACGAGAATGTTTTCGTCAGGGTTTGGCATATGTATATGACTTGCAAAATAAAAATCTAAAGCGTGGTTTTCCAGAGACCGTGCAAATTGCAATATTCAAATACAGCTATAGGCTTGTCATTGACAAAACTAAATTCTGCAGTTGGTGCTGCTCCGGCTTTGAGGCATTTTCTTTGGCCTCCATTTTCGGTTTCAACATAAATAAACGCAATATGATGCTCTTCTTCCATCGGATGCAAAACACTTCCGACCTGTACACTTATGGAATTGCCTGAAATGTTGACTTGAGGAACATGTTTCTCTGCACTGGCATCAACAGTGTTCGGGACAAGCTCCGCCATCGGCTCACCGCAGCATACAAGTGGCACGCCTTTATCCTGAATAAACCCAATCATATTCCCACAACGCTGACATTTGAAAAACTTCTGCCTGCTCATATAGTTTCCTCCTTAATATGTTATGTAACTATCATGATAACATACAAAAGCAATGATAGCAATTTCTAAATGTAACAGTTATGATACTTTTCCACGATACAATGCCCCATAAAAAATTATATTTGAGGGAGGCTTTATGTGGGGCAGAAATACAAAAAACAATAATATTGGCAAACCTAACCTCAGGCATCGACTTATAATCACGATTGCACTAGCTGTTATTATGGCGATTGTAGTTGGGATTTCATTTGCGATGATGCGATTAAGAATTGCGGATATGCATATAATCTTTCCACTTGTGCTGGGCATGTCTGCAATCGTTATAATATTTATGACCCTTTGGACTCTTGGGGCATCAAATCGATTTGTGCGGTTTGCAAAAATAATGCGCCGCATTTGTATCATAGGCCTTGCGGCAGGATTTACAGTGTTTCTTGTTTTTCTGGGACTTACAATTTCAGGTGCGCATACTCAGGAAGCTGATATTGATGCGCTTATTGTATTGGGGGCAGGGCTACGTAACGATGCGCCCAGCCTAGTTTTGCAAACCCGCCTTGAAGCCGCGATTGCGTATCTGGAGACACGTGAAGATGTGCCCATAATCGTCTCAGGCGGCCTGGGATTAGGGCAGAACATCAGTGAAGCAGAGGCGATGTTCCGATATCTACGCGCAAGAGGAATTGACGAAAATCTCATATGGAAAGAAGATGCATCAACAAGCACCTACGAAAATCTGAATTTCTCAAGAGCATTGATGGAAGCGCGTGGCATTGATATCGAAAATGCGACTGTTGCAGTTGTTTCAAACGAATTCCATCTGTTTAGAGCAACGCATATAGCTCGAAATGTAGGGATTTGCGCAGTGGGCGTTGCAGCAGAAACCCCAGGCCTCTCGCTCAGAGCGCTTTATTTTTTCAGAGAAGCATTTGCACTTGCTGCGCAGATACTGCTTTAATATAAATATTTTCGTGAAAAAAGGCGCATGGCTGACCCCATGTGTTTTTTTGACTTTGGCTGTACTATACTGTATAGTAAAACGGAAAACAACAAGGCGACAACGGAGGGTAAGCGTAGTGGGAAAATCACTTGTATTAGCCGAAAAACCTTCGGTGGGAAAAGACATAGCAAGGATACTGGGATGCAGGCAAAGTGGCGATGGCTGCATGATTGGCGACCGACATATAGTTACTTGGGCGCTAGGGCATCTTGTAACGCTTGCAGATCCTGAAGTCTACAGCAAGGAATATAAAACATGGAGCCTAGAATCTCTGCCGATGTTACCGGGCAAAATGCAGCTGGTTGTCATGAAAGAAACCTCAAAGCAATTTAACATAGTTCAAGGACTTCTAAAACGCGCTGATGTATCGGATATCATAATCGCAACAGATGCCGGACGCGAGGGCGAACTTGTTGCCCGATGGATACTGATTAAAGCCGGATGCAAAAAGCCTGCAAAAAGGTTATGGATTTCATCACAGACGGATAAGGCGGTGCGTGACGGATTTCAAAACCTCAAACCAGCGGCGAACTATTACGATTTATTTCAATCGGCAGAAGCACGCTCTGAAGCGGATTGGCTTGTGGGTCTAAACGTAACCAGGGCGCTGACATGCAAATACAACGCCAGCTTATCTGCCGGTCGAGTTCAAACACCCACACTTGCTATGATTGTTGCACGAGAACAAGAAATCAAGAGTTTTATTCCAAAGGATTACTATAATATAAAAGCACAGTTTCAGGGATTTACAGCGACTTGGACAGGAAACAGCGGGCAGACCCGCATTGCAAACAAGACCGATGCCGAGGCAGTGCTTGAAAGGATATCAGGCAAGCAGGGCATTGTGACAACCATACAGAAACAATACAAACACAAAGCGCCACCTGCCGCATATGACCTTACAGAGCTTCAGAGGGACGCTAATCGCAAATTTGCATATTCAGCAAAAGAGACGCTTTCAATAATGCAATCGCTTTATGAGCATCATAAGCTGCTCACATACCCACGCACCGATTCGAGATATATAACAGATGACATCATACCTACCCTGCCTGACAGGCTTAGGAGTATTGCAGTTGGGCCATACAAGGAACATGCAATGGCACTTTTGAAATCACGCCCATTATCGACGAAATATATTGCGGATAATAGCAAAGTTAGTGACCATCATGCAATAATTCCGACTGAAGAATCAATAGACTTGATGTTTTTAAGACCGGAAGAGCGGAATATATATGACTTGGTTGTCCGGAGATTCCTTGCGGTACTGATGCCCGCATTTGAATATGAAGAAACAAAGCTAACGGTGACGATTGGTAAGGAAAAGTTTGCAGCCAAGGGCAAGATGATCCGCTTTGCCGGTTGGAAAGCCGCATATGGGCAAGGAGTGGCAGATGACGATGACGATGAGGATTCGGATATAAGAGAGCAAACCTTGCCACAATTGCAGCAAGGAAGCAAGCCAGAAATCAAGTCATGCGCTATTATTACAGGCAAAACAAAGCCGCCGGCACGATACAATGAAGCAACCTTGCTGACGGCAATGGAAAACCCAAGTGGCAAAGAAATGAGCGCCGATATGCTGGCGATTCTAAAAACAACGAGCGGACTCGGAACACCTGCGACACGCGCCGATATTATTGAAAAACTGTTCTCGTCGTTTTGCATAGAACGCCGAGGTAAGGAAATCGTGCCAACCTCAAAAGGTATGCAGTTGGTTGGTCTTGTGCCGGAAGATTTGCGCTCGGCAGAACTTACCGCAAAATGGGAACAAGAGCTTGCGCTTATAAGCAAAGGTCAGGCGCAAAAAAAAGTATTTATAGAGCAAATGCGTGGCTATGCAACGAAACTTGTTTCTGCGGTTGTCTCTAGTGAGGCCAAGTATACGCACGATAATATGACAAAAGACAAATGCCCCGATTGCGGAAAGTTTCTCCTTGAAGTCAGTGGAAAGAAAGGTAAAATGCTTGTATGCCCGGATCGTGAGTGCGGATATCGCAAGAACCTTTCGATGACAACCAATGCCAGATGTCCCAACTGCCATAAGAAACTGGAGATGCGTGGAGAGGGAGAAAAACGCATGTTCGTTTGTATTTGCGGACATAGAGAAAGACTATCAGATTTTGAAAAGCGCAAAAAAGAATCCGGTGCATCAAAGCGTGACACAGAAAACTTTTTACGCAATCAAAACAAACAAGATAATGATAAAGGCAAGTCAGCCTTGGCAGAGCAGCTTGCAAAATGGATGGAAAATTAAAGCCGCTGGATAGACGATTGCGTTCGACTTCCGGCAGCTCAAGAGGCTATGTGTAGGGCAAAGGCATTATAGCACGGTTCGCGCCCTCTAGCCTTTGCGGATCTCTCAGCAATAAGGACTACCTAAAAACACCCATTTTCGTCCCCTCTGCGACCATCTGCACACAACCTGCAGATAGCTCCACAATCTTTTTTTGCAATATAGCAAAATCATCTGAGGGAAGTGTGCATTGCAAGACAACATCAGCACCAAAGTCCTCAGAGGTTATATCTGCACCGAAAGCGGCCAGTTGACGTTTGACCAACTCAAAAAGCGAATACTGCATGGACACAGAACAAAGCGTGAGCTCACGCATACTTCCAACTCCGGCAGACTCTAGTGCGATAGTTCCGCAGCGGGCATAGGCTCTTACAAGTCCGCCTGCACCAAGCAAAGTGCCGCCGAAATAACGCGTTGCGACACAGCAGAAGTCATAAACATCTTGCCTTATAAAAGCTTCAAGCAACGGCATTCCGGCAGCTCCGGAGGGCTCTCCATCATCACTGTAGCGAGTGATATTCCCGGATTTTACTCGATATGCATAGACATTATGGTTTGCGTCACGGTACTTTGTGCGAATGGAATTTAGAAATGCAAGCGCCTCATCCTCTGATGAAATCGGTGAAATGTTGCTGATAAACCGGCTTTTTTTCTCGATGAAATCAATCTCGACAGACTGTAATGGAAGTTTATACATGTGCGTACTCAAGCCCCCTTGTCCAGGACGATAACAAAAATAAGTGCCAAAAGGCAGGGAGAGAGGCGAGTTTAAGGCCGCGCCGTCACCCTATTAGAATAAGAATATATACCAAACCATTAAATTAATCAAATGCGAGGTAAAAATGAAACCTATCTACGACGAAACGTTGACTCAAAGCTCCGCACCTGCGGAAAATATTGACCAATCGCATAATGAAAAAGGCTCTCGTTATAAAATGATTGCTGTTGATATGGATGGCACACTGCTCAACAAGGAGTCGCAACTCACTGAGCGCACGGAAGCTGCAATAAAAAAGGCGGTTGAGGCGGGCGTAATTTATGTTCAAGCGACAGGCCGAGCCCCTAAAGGTGTAGAGATTGTAAACAAACTCTTTGACAAAGACTTGCCGTTTATCGTTTATAACGGCGCCTCGGCCGTTATGGGCAAGTCAAGGAAAGTGCTTTTTAATGAATTTCTGGACGCATCGCTTGCAAAAGAGGTTTTTGATATTGGGCGTACAAGAAATATACCGGTTATCACTTGGACAAAAGACGGCATATTTGCGAGTATGGAGTGCCAGCAGGCAGCGGACTACAAAAACCGCTACAATATGGAATTGCCAATTATAAACAGCATAAATGAGGTTGACGGTGAGAGCATATTTAAATTATTTTGGATAGACACGCCGGAAGCCGTCAGGAGTCTGCAAAGCGAAATGAATGCGTTCTTTGGAGATAGGTTAGGCTGTTATTCTTCTCAGCCGGAATTTTTGGAATTTGTTAGCCCAAATGCAGGCAAAGGTGCTGCTTTAGAACGGGTTGGGAAGCTTTTTGGTATAGACCGAAATGAGATGATTGCTGTTGGTGATGGTTATAATGATATTTCAATGCTCTGTTATGCAGGGTTGGGGGTTGCAATGGAGAATGCCCCTGATGATGTCAAGGCTGTTTGTGAACATGTAACACTTTCTAATAATGATGATGGTGTTGCGGCTGTTATTGAGCAATTCATTTTAAGATAAATAATTTAACCCACTAATAATATTGAATATAGCAAATGTAGCAACTAAACCCTGCATGACATTAAAGCAGTTTTCGACAACTCTTTCACTTAGTTTTTTATTGAGGATTGCCCCGATGAAGCCTCCGGCAACCGCCCCAATCATCATTGGTGGGAGCATTTGTAGGTTAAACGCGCCAAAACCCACAGTCAGTGATGCATAGATTGCATTTGCTGACTGTGAGAATAATATCACTACTATTGAGCAGACCATGGCGGTTTTGATGTTAAATGAAAACAGGAAAATTACCACGGCTATGTTTATTGGCCCGCCTCCTATGCCAAGGAACGCTGCGAGAACACCAAGCACAAGCCCGGTGAGCACAATAAGAGGCTTTCCGGATAGATTTTTACTTTCGATAGATGCTCTTCTTCTCATATACACAAAAACACTGATAGCCATTATAAGGAGTAGTGCATTTTGTATCACCGTGACAGTCTGTCCCATCTCAAGTGCATTTACAATCATTGTGAGCAAATGCTGACCTAAAGTGCCACCAAGCGCTGCACCTATGGCCAGAGGGAGGACAATCTTGAAGTCGATGACAGTTTTCATCATCAGCTGTTTTCCTGCGGAAACAAATGACATGACCAAGACTGTTAATGATGAAAGCATACTGATAGACTGAACATCGAAGTCGCCCAGAATGTCAAGAACCGGCCTCATAATGATTCCACCGCCTATGCCGGCGATTGCACCGGCGGTTGTTGAGACGATGGCAATTAAAAAGTAAATTATTGGCTGCAATTTCACTACATCCTTATTCTGTCGTCATCTTTGATGACGAGATATTTTCTGCAACAAGCGGAATTTGCACAATTGTCCGATTCATGGCAACTTAGCAATCGACGTCTAGTATAACATAATAATCTTTTGGGGTGTATAAAATTTAGAAACGCAGGTGTTTTTCTGATGTGAAAACCATTCTGATGCACGTAGCGAGTTGCTATGTAAGTGGAAAAAATAAATATTGACTTTAACAATGTTAAATGTTATATTTAACATTGTTTTTATATTTGTGAAAGGGTAACATATATGGCTATAGAAGTAGTGCCTGAATGGATGGCAAATTTTGAAGACGAAGATGTTGCATTTATCAAGAAATTTCTGATGGCCTCCGGCTCACTAAAAGAAATGGCGTCTCAGTATGGCGTGACATACCCTACAGTGCGCCTGCGGCTCGACAAATTAATTCAAAAAATCAAAATCAGCGAGGATGTATCCAACGAACCATATGTGGCGCTTATAAAGCGTTTGGTTATAGGTGACAAAATCGATTTTGACACCGCAAAAATACTGATTTCCGAATACAAAAAGATTGGAGAAAATAAATAATGGCAAGAGTTTCTTTTGTGGTAATAGCATTTGTTTTTGCGCTAATATTTTTTGCAGGAAGTATTCTGCTGCAAATATTTCTATCGAAAAAGGAAAGCAAATGGCCAGGCCTTTTGCTTCCAGCTATAACCGTGTTATTTTCTGTGCTGGCGATATTGGGCATAGCCATTTACAGCGTAGGCTCAGGTTATGCAACAACACAATTCATGGTCGATGGTGTAGTTGTTGAGGAAACAATTATCTGGGCGCATGATTATACAATGTCTGAGCTTGCAAATATAATCAATATTTTTATCCTGATGAATATTCCCACAGCTGTATTGCTTATCATTTATGCAGCGTGCAGAGGAAAGCGACGCCGCCAACGCGACCTGGAAAAAATGGCTGCACAGGATTTGGAATAAAATATCATCAGGGCTTGGAGACTTTGGGTCGAATTTGTACATTGTAGCAGAAGTGTAAGCTTATACCAACATCATAGCGAGAGTCGAGCCTGCCGACAAGCGGTAGAGCTCGACTCTCGTCTTATATTCTGGTATGTTAAACCAACCAGAGCCGCAATTCCAACTGAAGCAGCTCTTCGGCAAGCTCCTTTGGAAGCCGATCCTCAAACTGTGCATAAAACGCTTTGACAGGCGGCAGAATTTCTTTCCAGTAAACACTTCCCACAGAAAGAATAGCTCTGACAGCATCTATATTAAACCGCCTGCCGGGATGGATGTAATACTCCATGTCTTCAATGTTGATATCCTTTGTTCTGGGCGTATAGCCGATTGCAGTTTCCCTGGCATCGACTTCGCCCTTACAACGTCTGACAATCCAATCAATGACACGGAAATTGTCGCCGAAACCGGGCCAAATGAAATTGCCACCATCGTCAAGCCGGAACCAGTTGACATTAAATATTTTCGGAGGATTGGAAAGGGCTTTACCCATGTCAAGCCAATGCTGCCAGTAATCGCCCATATTGTAGCCGCAAAATGGGAGCATTGCAAAAGGGTCAATCCTTAAAACTCCGGTTTTGCCGGTGGCAGCAGCAGTCGTTTCAGAAGCCACTATAGAGCCAACGAATACCCCATGCTGCCAGTCACGAGACTGATATACAAGCGGAGCGACCTTGGCGCGGCGACCGCCAAAAATAATTGCAGATAGTGGTACACCTTTTGGATCCTCCCAATTCGATGCGATGCAAGGGCAGTTTTTGGCAGGTGAAGTAAAGCGAGCGTTTGGATGTGCGCCCGGCTCACCGGAGTCCGGATCCCAAGGATTACCTTTCCAGTCCAGAGCGCCCCTGGGTGGGTTGTCATCCATGCCCTCCCACCAGACAGTGTTATCTTTTGTAAGCACCACATTTGTGAAGATTGTATTCTTTTTAGTTGATTCGAGTGCATTTGGATTGGATTTCATGCTTGTGCCCGGTGCAACGCCAAAAAAGCCGTTTTCCGGATTTATTGCCCAAAGTCTGCCATCGTCTCCGATTCTGAGCCAGGCGATATCGTCGCCGACTGTCCATACTTTGTAGCCTTTTTTTCGGTAGTATTCCGGCGGTATCAGCATTGCCAGATTTGTTTTTCCGCACTGTGACGGAAAAGCTCCTGCAATGTAAGTAACCTCGCCATCGGGACTTTCTATGCCGATAATTAGCATATGCTCGGCAAGCCAGCCTTCTTGTTTGCCCTGAAAGGAAGCCATGCGCAATGCAAAGCATTTTTTTCCAAGCAAGACATTGCCGCCATAACCGGAGTTCATGCTCCATATTGTATTATCTTCCGGGAAATGCAGTATGTAGCGTTTTTGTGCATCCAATGCGCATTTGCTATGCATACCTCGGACAAAGTCGTTTGAATCGTCAAGCATGTCCAGCACGCGCTGTCCGATACGCGTCATGATATCCATACTCAGTACAACATAAATGGAGTCAGTCAATTCAACGCCGACTTTTGAAAAAGGAGAGCCAATCGGCCCCATAGAAAAGGGAACGACATACATTGTGCGCCCCTTCATAGCATCTTTGTAGATATCTTTGGCCATCGCATAAGCTTTTTCAGGCGCCATCCAATTATTGCTAGGCCCTGCATCAATCTCGTTTTTGCTGCAAATAAATGTTCTGTCCTCAACTCTTGCGACATCGTCAATAGCTGAGCGATGATAATAGCACCCCGGTAGCTTTTCTTGATTGAGCTTGATAAGCTCACCAGTCGAGCAAGCCTCTTGTCTCAATGCTTCAAGTTGTTCGTGGCTGCCGTCTATCCATATGACATTGTTTGGGTTTGCCAGTTGCTTCATTTCATCGACAAAATGAAGTACCATCTTATTTGTTGTCAGAGCCATTGTATTTACCTCCATGCAATAAGCAGCACTTTATAAATAGCATTTTAAAAGTATCATACTACTAATAACCAATAATGCAACACTGCTGAAAAATTTATATCGAGCGCTTACAGACAAGCCTGGTATGTGCTTTTGAAAGACATAAACCAGGAAAATTCAAAAAAACGAAAGAATTAGACTATATGCTGACTCGGTAAAATATTTTTGCAAGCACCTGGGGAAGGTCATTCATAAAATGTGGGCATCAGCGAAAACAGAAATGTAATATTTTTATAAATCAGGCGACGATTTTACAAAACTAATCAATGTTATGTAGTAAAAGAGTATTTTTCCTGATTATGACAGTCGTTTAATAACGAAATTGAATATATATATACATATAATGTTGTTGACAAAAGGCTACTTCTCTCATTATACTGATTGCAATTGCTTGCAGTGGTTGGAGCCGGTGGATTTCACCTGCTCTGAATGCTCAAAAAGCTCAAAATTTTTACTAAAGGGAAGTTTAACATGGATTTTAAATTTTCACATGAAGAACAAGACATAGTAGATATGCTTCGCGAATTCTGCATCAAGGAAGTTGCACCGATAGCCGCAGAGATAGATGAAAATGAGCGATTCCCACAAGAAACTGTTGAAAGCCTTGCAGAAATGGGAATGATGGGGCTTCCTTTTCCTGAAGAATATGGGGGAGCAGGTCTGAGTTATGTGACATATATTGCTGCTTGTGAGGAACTTGCAAGACATTGTGCCAGCACGAGCGTTATATTATCTGCGCACTGCTCATTGTGTTGTTGGCCAATCAATGAATTTGGAACCCATGAGCAAAAAGAAAAATACCTGATTCCGCTGACAACCGGAGAAAAACTCGGAGCTTTCGGACTTACAGAGCCTAGTGCAGGAACCGATGCTGCAATGCAAAAGACCATAGCAGTTGATAAAGGCGACCACTGGCTTATCAATGGCTCGAAAATATTCATTACAAATGCCGGTCATGCCGACACACTTGTTATATTTGCAATGACCGACAAGGAACTGGGCAACAGAGGGATAACAGCATTTATAGTTGAAAAGGATTTTCCGGGCTTTAGCATTGGTACACACGAGAAGAAGTTTGGAATCAGAGCTTCATCCACATGTGAACTAATTTTTGAGGACATGGTTGTACCAAAAGAAAATATGCTCGGAGAGCTCAACAAAGGATTTAGAATTGCGATGGCAACGCTTGATGGAGGGCGCATAGGTATTGCAGCACAAGCGCTTGGCATTGCTGAAAGCGCAATTGAGGAATGTGTCCAATATGTTAAGCAACGTATCCAATTTGGCAGGTCGATAAGCAAGTTCCAAAACACTCAGTTTGAGCTTGCTGATATGCAGACAAAAGTCGAAGCATCTCGACTCCTTATCTATCGTGCCGCACAAGCAAAACAAGATAAAGAATCATACACACACATGGCAGCGCAGGCCAAGCTTTTTGCTGCAGAAACTGCCAGTGATGTCACCCGCCGTTGCTTGCAGCTGGTAGGTGGATATGGATATACACGCGAGTATCCATTCGAAAGATTCATGCGAGACGCGAAGATAACTGAAATTTATGAAGGCACAAACGAAGTTCAGAAAATGGTCATTTCTTCAGTGATGGGATTAAATTAAGGATATATAAAATAAGGAAGAGGAGCTTATGAAAAATAAAGTAAAGACACGTGCCGAAGCGATAGATATGATACACGACGGGCAAACCCTCATGATTAGCGGCTTTACATTTGCCGGTACACCCGAGGGGTTAATAGATGGACTCATAGAAAAAGGAGTCAAGGATATAACACTGATATCCAACGATACTGGCACAGCCGAGTTCGGAATGGGCAAGTTGATTGTCAATAAGCTGGTTAAAAAACTCATAACATCACATATTGGACTGAATCGTGAGACAGGTCGCCAAATGACGGCCGGTGAATTAGATGTCACACTGATTCCGCAAGGAACGATTGCAGAGAGAATCAGGACGGCGGGTGCCGGGCTGGGTGGATTTCTTACTCCGACAGGTGTAGGGACGATTGTTGAAGAGGGCAAGCAAAAGCTGACCATTGACGGCAGGGATTATTTGCTTGAGCTTCCGCTTAGAGCAGAAGTAGCGCTCATTAAGGCCTGGAAAGCAGACAAGTATGGCAATCTGACTTATAGGCGCGCTGCAAGAAACTTTAATCCTCTTATGGCAACTGCAGCGGATTTGGTTATTGTTGAGGCAGAAGAGATAGTTGAAGTCGGCGAGCTAGATCCGGAGATCGTATTTACACCGGGCTGCATGGTCGATGTAATTGTGCAGGCGTAGGGGGAGAAGTAATGGATAAGCGTGAAATGATTGCAAGAAGGATAGCCGACTATTTTAAGGAAGGTGATCTTGGAAATCTGGGTATAGGGTTGCCGACTTTAGTAGCCAACTATCTACCTGCTGATAGAAATGTTATGCTGCACTCAGAAAATGGGTTTATTGGTATCGGTCCGACGCCTAAACCGGATGAAATAGACAAAGACATGGTCAATGCGGGCGGACATGAAGTCACAATATTGCCCGGAGGCTGCTGCTTTGATAGTTCTTTCAGCTTTTTGTTGGCTCGTGGCGGGCATGTGGATATAACTGTTTTGGGTGCCTTAGAGGTAGACGAAAAAGGCAATCTGGCAAATTGGATGGTTCCGGGAAAGATGGTTCCGGGTATGGGCGGAGCGATGGATTTGGTAGTAGGTGCAAAGAAGGTTATCATAGCCATGGAGCATACTACAAAAGACGGTGCACCTAAAATACTTGCAAACTGCGCATTGCCCCTGACGGCCGTCGGAGTTGTAAAGCATGTAGTTACTGAGCTTGGAGTCATGGACATAACCCCTGAAGGAGTTGTTCTTCGGGAGTTGGCTCCGGATGTGACTATTGAAGAGATTCAGTCCAAGACTGGGGCAAAGTTGATTATACCCGATAATGTAGGGTGCATGGTTTAACCTCGTACAGTGATGCTTAAGCTGACGGGAGTTCGACTCACGTCAGCTTAGCCGAATATTCAGATATCACATCGAGGGGAGCCGGAGGGGCTCCCCCATTTGAATAAATCTACACCAAACTGATTATTAATTCTGTAGAATTGTTGGAATGTTACAACAACTGCTGAGGCATAGCATAGGAATTATGTAGTATTGTTTTATATACACCGCTTTTTGTTTCATGTATAATAGCCAAAAAACAAGCGAATTTTACCAAATGTATTATTTATAGGAGGGGAAAAATGAGTACATACGGTTACTCGATGCCAGGTTATTTCCACAACATGCCGCACATAGGTGCGCCTGTTGACGAACCCAATGTGGATAATGAGGCGGAACTAAGAAAAATTGAAGAAGAAATAAAAAAAGAGGTCGATTCGATATTGGCCTCTGGGCGAAGTGACGAATCACTCAATGAATCAGGACAAATGACTGCGCTGCAGCGTTTGGAAATGCTTTTGGATCCGGGTTCATGGTGTCCTCTGAATAGCCTTTATAATCCTGAAAAAAATCCGGATGGAAGCACTGGCGTAATCACAGGTCTTGGGAAAATCCGTGACAAATGGGCTGTGATTATAGCATCAGATAACAAAAAACTGGCAGGGGCATGGGTTGCCGGTCAGGCATTGAAGCTGACTCGGGCTACAGACATGGCCAAACAACTGAACGTTCCTCTGGTATATGTGCTCAATTGCAGTGGGGTCAAGATGGATGAGCAGGAGAAAGTGTATGCAGGGCGCATCACCGGAGGCACACCGTTTTATCGTCATTCTGAGCTTATGCAGCTTGGAATTCCAATAATTTGCGGCATTTATGGCACAAACCCTGCAGGCGGTGGTTATCATGCAATTAGCCCGACAATTCTTTTAGCACATGAAAAAGCAAATATGGCAGTTGGCGGTGCGGGCATCGTAAGCGGAATGAACCCCAAAGGATATGTTGATGATGAAGCGGCTGAGGCGCTTATTTCTGCAACAAAGAACGCGAAGAGGGAAGATCCCCCCGGTTCGGTTTCTGTTCACTTTGGTGTAACGGGATTTTTCCGTGAGTGTTACTCAGGGGAAGAAGGCGTACTTGAAGCGATAAAGAAATATATGGATGCCATTCCGGCATATAACGAGAACTTTTTCAGAGTGGCAGATCCGGTTGAACCTGCATATCCGGCAGAAGACCTCTATACCCATGTTCCATTTAACCAACGCCGTGCATATGATATCCGCAAGGTTTTGGCATGTGTGTTCGACAACAGTGAATTTATGGAGTTTAAACAAGGGTATGGCCCTGAAATAGTTTGCGGCCTTGCAAAAGTAAACGGTTTACTTTGCGGTGCTGTATCAAACTTCCAGGGAATGATTCCAAGCTATCCGGAATATCTGGAAAACAGTGTCGGTGCAGGAGGCAAGTTATACCGTCAGGGTCTTATAAAGATGAGCGAATTTATAACCCTATGCGCCAGAGACAGAATTCCGGTGATATGGTTCCAGGATACTTCCGGCATTGATGTCGGTGATCCGGCCGAAATGTCTGAACTTCTTGGACTGGGTCAATCACTGATATACAGTATACAAAATGCAAAGATTCCGCAAATGGAAATCACCTTGCGCAAAGGTACCGCTGCGGCACACTATGTCATGGGCGGGCCACAAGGCACAGACAGAAATGTATTCAGCCTTGGCACAGCAACGACTGAAATCTATGTTATGCACGGAGAAACAGCGGCGGCTGCGATGTTTGCCCGCAGGCTTGTCAAAGAACGAGAGGCCGGAAAAGAGATTCAGCCGGTTATCGACAAGATGAACAACCTGATTCAAAACTACAATGATACTTCGCGTCCGGCGGCGTGTGCAAAACAAGGTTTTGTCGATGAAATAGTAAAGTTTTCCGAGTTGCGCAGATATATTTGCGCATTTGTAGGTGCATCGTATCAGAATCCCGAGTCGATATGTGCATTCCATCAGATGCTCACCCCGCGTGCAATCCGTGAGTGGAACCACTTAAATGGAATTACGGAATAGAGCTTCAGAGTTTATAATTATGCATTATGAATTAACAATAGTGGGGTGATTAACATTTCAAGAAAAGTAATTAAGGCTAAAAAGCCGTTGGTAGAAGGCAAAAAGCTCAATGTAATGGATACAATCCTTCGCGATGCCCATCAATCGCAGGCTGCAACCAGGATGCGCCTTGAGGACATGCTCCCGGTTTGTGAGGTGTTGGACAGTATTGGGTATTGGTCGCTTGAAGTTTGGGGCGGAGCCACTTTCGACGCATGCATTCGCTACCTCAACGAAGACCCCTGGGAGAGATTGCGCGAACTCCGAAAAGCGCTGCCAAATACAAGACTTCAAATGCTGTTTCGAGGCCAAAACATCCTTGGGTATCGTCATTACGGCGATGACGTGGTGGATAAGTTCTGCAAAAAATCCATAGAAAACGGTGTCGATGTTGTCCGCATATTTGATGCGCTGAATGATGTCCGCAACCTTGAGCGGGCAATGAAGAGTGTAAAGGAATACGGTGGGATTGCCGAACCTGCGTTATCTTACACAGTCAGCCCGGTCCACAACGAACAGTACTGGATTGATCTAGCTATGCGGCTCGAAGACATGGGTGCTGATGTAATTGGAATTAAAGATATGGCAAATGTCATGCTTCCGATGGACACGGCAAATTTGATTAGGAAACTCAAAAAGCGTGTTAAGGTTCCGCTTCATTTGCACACCCACAACACGGCGGGAACCGGAGATATGAACTACATACTTGCTGCGCTTGAGGGTGTAGACATTGTGGACACGGCATTGTCTCCGTTGGCAAACGGCACGGCGCAGCCCGCAACAGAGTCGCTTGTGGCGTCACTCAAAGGGCATGAAAGAGATACCGGATTGGATCTCGTGAAAATGAGCGAGGCTGCGGAACATTTCCGCAAAGTTGCTGACCGATTGTCGGCTGAAGGCTTCCGTGATACACGTGCTTTGCAAGTCGATGTCAATACGCTGATTTATATGGTTCCGGGTGGCATGATTTCAAATCTGATTTCTCAGCTTAAAGACTTAAATGCCGAGGACAAGTATTATGATGTCCTGAAAGAAGTGCCGCGCGTCCGTGAGGAAGCCGGATATCCGCCACTCGTTACACCCACCAGTCAGATAGTCGGGTCTCAGGCTGTTATGAATATTGTAGGCGGTGAACGCTACAAGATGGTCACCAAAGAGTTTCGTGCAATGATGCGCGGTGAATACGGCGCATTGCCAGCTCCGGTTAATGAGGAAGTGCGCAAAAAATGCATTGGTGATGATGAAATAATAACCTGCCGTCCGGCAGACTTGATTTTAGAAGAATTTGATAAGTTGAAAGAAGAAATAGGTGATCTTGCAACCTCTGAGGAAGATGTCTTGACCTATGCACTGTTTCCGCAGGTCGGCAAAGCATTTCTTGAATACAGGCGCAAAAAGGAACTGGGCATCGAAGATGAGGAGCTTATCGCTGTCATTACTGCGGCAATAAATGCTTACAGGCAAGAAAATGCAAATGTGCATCCGCTGATAAGAAATATAAGCGGGGTACTTGAAGCGCAACGAGGTGCCAAGGCAGCAAATCCGCTTGCGAGAAATTGCGGATAAATTTTGTCGCCGATATTATCGGATTTCAGATAATTATGAATAAAATTAATGGAGGAATGAAACAATAATGAAAAACTATAAAGTTACAGTCAACGGCAATACTTATGAAGTAGATGTCGAAGAGGTTGGCGGTGTGGCTGAGGTTAAGTCTGTTCAGGCTGCCGCTCCGGTTCAAAAAGCTACACTTGCACCAAAACCAGCTCCGGTGTCGAAACCAGCGCCTGCTCCGGCAAAGAAAGCAGATGCTCCTGCAGGTGCGGCTGAAAATGTATTGGCTCCGCTTCCCGGCGTAGTGCTTTCAGTAAATGTTAAGGTCGGCGATAAAATAAAAGCAAATCAAGTCCTTCTGATTTTCGAAGCAATGAAGATGGAAAATGAAATTGTGGCAGACCGTGCAGGAACAATAAAAGAAATTTTTGTAACAAAAGGCGATATGCTCGATAGCGGCACGCCGGTTGTTTCTATAGCATAGGGAGGATTTATTAATGTACTTTGCATATTCAGAAGATATGGAAATGATTGCCGAGATGGCAAGGGACTTCGCAAAAAAAGAAATAGCCCCGTTTATTGAAGAAGATGAAGAAAACCATCACTATCGTCGTGAAATTCTTTCGCAACTGGGTGAGCTGGGACTTTTAGGGTTCTCAATTCCGGAAGAATACGGCGGCAATGGATTGGGATGGATGGAAGGTGTTGCAGCCCTTTATGAAATCTCCAAAGTACATACATCGTGGCGACTGAGTATCAGCGGTAATGTATGGGGGCCGGCGATGACTATTTTGCATCATGGTACGGAAGCGCAGAAGCAAAAGTGGATTCCGGGTCTTTGCAGTGGTGAATTGGTCGGAAGTTTTGCGATAACCGAGGCAAACTCAGGTTCTGATGTAGGCAGCATGAAAATGACTGCAAAAGATGGTGGCGACCATTGGGTTCTAAATGGCTCAAAGATGTGGATATCCGGTGGGCACACAGCCGATGTCATGCTGGTCTTTGCAAAAACAGACCCTGCTGCCGGAGCCAGAGGAATTTCCTGTTTTGTAGTTGATTTTAACGAAACGACTGAGGGTGTCGAAAGAATACCGATTCATAAGAAAGTTGGTATGTGGCCTGCACCGACATCCGAAATCGTTTTTGAAGATGCTAAGATTCCTAAGGAAAACCTGCTTGGAGTCGAGAACAAGGGCTTTCAGCTTTGCATGTGGATGCTAAACAATACACGTATGGGCTGTGCAACTGGGGCAGCGGCATTATCAGCAGCTTGTCTTGAGGGTAGTGTCCAGTATGCAAATGAGCGCACTCAATTTGGACAGGCTATAGGCAAATTCCAAATGATCCAGCAGCAGATAGCAGAGATGAAACTTGAAGATGATGCAGCAAAGTTTCTTGTGTTCAGAGCGGCCTGGCTCAAAGAAAATGGTATGCCAAGTCAGCAAGAAACGTCAATGGCAAAGGTGTTTGCATGTAACTCTGCAGTTCATGCGGCAAATGTTGCAATGAAGATATATGGTTCATATGGTTATTCGGATGAATATCCTTGCGGCAGATGGCTTCGTGATGCAAAGCAATTTGAGACGCTTGAAGGAACCTCAAATATCCATATGGGAATCATCGCAGGAATTGAGCTAGGATACCAGGCCAACAGATAATCACAGCAGACGATGAAAAATATTTTGCAAACAAAGACGGTGTTTTTAATTTGTGATGTGAGATAAGGAGGGGTGTAGTAATTATGAATGTTACATACGAACTCAAAGATAACATAGCACTGATAACGATAAACAGGCCGGATGCACTCAATGCGCTAAATCTTGATGTATTGGATGAGTTGGATATTGCCGCCATGCGGGCAGAGAAAGATGAAGATGCGCTTGTTGTGGTTATAACCGGTGCAGGGCGGGCGTTTGTAGCGGGTGCCGACATTGTTCAAATGAAAGACCTGACAGCAGATGAGGGTCGTGCTTTCGGAACGTATGGCAATAGTGTGTTTTCAAATATTGAATCGCTGAGAAAACCCGTTATTGCGGCGATAAACGGATTTGCGTTAGGCGGAGGCTGTGAGCTTGCCTTGGCGTGTGACATAAGGATTGCAAGTGAGAAAGCTAAATTTGGCCAGCCGGAAGTGGGTCTAGGGATTACTCCTGGATTCGGTGGAACTCAAAGATTACCCAGAGTTGTTGGGTTATCAAAAGCAAAAGAACTCATTTTTACGGCAGAAATTATAGATGCACAGGAAGCGCTGAGGATAGGGCTTGTCAGCCAGGTTGTTGCGGCTGAAGATCTCATGGATGCAGCAATCTCTATGGCAACAAAAATTGCAAGTAACGCTCAGATTGCGGTCAGGCAGAGCAAAGTAGCAATCAACACCGGTATGCAGTGCGGTATCGAAACGGGGCTGAAAATTGAAGCTCAGGCGTTCGGTCTTTGTTTTTCAACGCATGATCAAGAAGATGCTATGACGGCATTTATCAACAAGGAAAAACTGACCTCATTTAAAAACATGTAGGGGCGGATAGTATTCGCCCCACCACCGATTAATGCAAGTGCATAACAGGAAAGGAAAACATATATGAAAAAGATTAGCATAATCGGCGCAGGCACAATGGGAACAGATATTGCTCAGGTATTTGCCAAGCAAGGCTTTGAAGTTGTGGTAAGAGACATGACCGATGACATAATCGGAAAGTCGTCGGGTAAGTTGCAAAAGACCTTAGCAAAGCTCGTTGAAAAAGGGAAGCTAGCAGAAGAATCAAAGCTCAATATGCTTGGGCTAATTAAGTTCTCTACAGAATTAGGAGACTGTGCTGACGCAGATTTGGTCATAGAGGCAATAATTGAAAATGCAGACATCAAGAAAGAACTTTTCAAAACCCTAGATGGCATATGCAAACCCGAATGTATTTTTGCGACAAACACCTCGTCTATTTCTATCACAGAGCTGGCAGCATCAATTTCCCGTAAAGACAAATTCATCGGGATGCATTTCTTCAATCCGGCATCGATAATGAAGCTTATTGAAATTATCAGGGGTATCGAAACCTCGGACGAAACTTTCGCAAAGATAAAAGAACTTTCACTGCAAATCGGTAAAGAGCCGGTTGAGGTCAAAGACAGTCCGGGATTCATAGTGAACAAGATACTTATTCCTATGATTAATGAAGCGGCTACAGTTTTGATGGAAGGTGTTGCAAGCGCAGAGGACATAGACAAGGCCATGTGTCTTGGGGCGAACCATCCGATGGGGCCTCTTGCACTTTCAGATCTTGTCGGCAACGACACCGTTTTGAACATTATGAATGTGCTCTATAATGAAACCGGCGACCAAAAGTACAGACCCTGCCTGCTACTGAAGAATATGGTTAGGGGCGGAATGCTCGGCAGGAAAACGGGCAAGGGCTTTTATAGCTATTAATAAATAACACGGAGGGATAGGAATGTTTTTTAACGAAGATCATAATGACATTCGCGAACTTGCGAGGGAGTTTGCCGAAAAAGAGCTTGCTCCGATTGCAAACGAGATAGATCATAATGACGCGGTTCCACAGGCGATTTACGATAAAATGGCACAAATGGGATTTTTCGGACTCAAAATTCCTAAAGAATATGGTGGGATAGGACTTGATGTGCGCTCATATGTATCCGTTATGGAAGAGATATGTAAAAAAAGCATCACATGCAGTCTTACATTTTCGTCAGCAAACTCACTTTCAACCGCACCGATTCTTCTTGCGGGTACAGAAGAACAAAAACAAAAATATGTTCCTGGCATAGCAAGTGGCAAGGAATTCATGGCATTTGGGCTCACAGAGCCCGGTGCGGGCAGTGATGCAGGTGCCATGACAACAAAAGCTGTTGAAGATGGAGACTACTACATACTTAATGGCAGAAAGACATTTATAACAGGTGCTCCCTTTGCAAAAAATACGGTGGTATTCGCAAAAACCAACCCGGATAAAGGGCCTAAGGGCATCACGACGTTCATCGTTGACATGACGCTTCCCGGCGTTTCTATCGGCAAGCATGAGGAGAAAATGGGACTGCGTGGCGTTGCGACGAGCGATGTTGTTTTAGAAGATGTGCGCGTGCATAAGCGCGAAATTCTTGGTGAGATTGACAAAGGCTTTACCACTGCGATGAAAACCCTTTCAATCGGACGCATTGGTGTCGCATGTCAAGGTATCGGTGTTGCGCAAGGTGCGTTGGAAGAAGCTGTAAAGCACATAAAAGAGCGCAAACAGTTTGGTCAATTCCTTTCTGAATTTCAGGCGCTTCGATTCATGATTGCAGATATGGAAACAAAAATCAATGCGGCCAAACTGCTCGTATATAATGCAGCATACAAGATGGATATGGGTGAGGATGTCACAAAGGATTCCTCAATGGCAAAATATTTTGCCACTGAAATGTCGCTTGATGTTGTAAGCAAAGCGCTGCAAATGCATGGTGGATATGGATACTCAAAGGAATATCCGATAGAGCGCATGTATCGCGATGCCCGCGTGCTGACCATTTTTGAAGGAACATCTCAAGTTCAGCAAATGGTTATAGCAGGGGCAGTACTCAGTGACAAAAAGATGAAAAAGGAAGAGATAGAAAAGCAGCAGGCGGCGCCCGCAGCTCAGGCAAAAGCAGCTCCGGTTGCAAAAACCGCTGCACCTGCAGCCGCAGCAAGACCGAGTGTTGCCCAAGCGGCACAGGCACCGGTGGCAACGCCGGCAGCTTCCGTAGCCGCAAAACCACAGCCGACGAATCAGGACGGTAAAAGCATGAACATACTTGTTTGTGTCAAACAGGTTCCAAATACCGAGGAACTAAAAGTCGATGCTGCCGCCGGAACATCAAATCTCGAAACAATCCCGAAAGTACTGAGCACATTTGATGCTTGTGCTTTAGAGACTGCTGTAAGAATGAAAGATGCTAACCCGTCGGTCAAAATCGTTGTTGTAACAGTCGGTTCAGATAAAGCAAAAGATGTTTTGAAAGCTTGTGTTGCAGTGGGTGCAGACAAGGCGTATCATGTTAATGACCCTGTCTTTGAGGATGTTGACTCACTTGCTGTGAGTTATGTATTGTCACTTGCGGTGCGCAAAATAGAAGAACTTGAAGGTGCCTTTGACCTCGTGTTCTTAGGCCGCCAGGCTAATGACACCGATGCCGGACAGGTTGGGCCACAATTGGCTGAATACCTTGGCTATCCGGGGCTTTCTTATGCTCGCGAAGTATCTGTGGTTGATGGGAAAGTACGCGCAACTCGTGAAACCGAAGATGGCTATGTGGTTATGGATGCGGACATCCCTGCAGTCGTAACTGTTACAAAAACAGAGTATGATTTGAGATTCCCCTCGGTTAAATCAAAAATGGCAGCAAATCGTGCGGAAATCCCGGTATTTACTGCAGCAGACTTTGGAGATGATGCTGTATCTATTTGGCAGCCGACAAAAACGCTCAAGACATATATC
This sequence comes from Oscillospiraceae bacterium, assembly GCA_009781855.1. GTDB lineage: Bacteria > Bacillota > Clostridia > Oscillospirales > Oscillospiraceae > WRMH01. The sequence continues at coordinate 21,406 of WQUY01000019.1, forward strand.
CCTGAACGCAAATCAGGCGGCATAAAAATTGAGGAAGAGACAGGCGAGCTTTCCGCCGAAAAACTGACGGCGCTGCTCAGCAATGCCGGAGTCATATAAGGAGGAGAGCAAAATGAGCGAATATAAGAATGTATGGGTCTATGTCGAAGTGTTCGGCGGCAAGGCAAAGAATGTCGGCCTTGAAATAATCGGAGCGGGCAAAAAAGTTGCTGCGTCCGGGGAGCAAGTTGTTGCGGTTCTGGTTGGAAATAACCTGGACGATGCATGTAGTGCTGCTGCTTCATTTGGCGCAGATCAAATCATTACAGTATCTGGTGAAGACTATCAGGACTATTCTCTTGAGGGATATACATATGCACTGAAAGCGTTGGTTGAAAAGCATAAGCCTGCAGCGTTTCTGTTCGGTGCAACCAGTAACGGGCGCGAATTGGCACCGCGCCTTGCAGCGCGACTGAAAACAGGTTGTGCATCAGACTGCATTGGTGTTGAAGTTGGTGAAAGCGGAGCGATTAATTTTACGCGTCCTGTATACTCAGGTCGTTATCTGAGTGTTGTTGAAATGCCGGAAGCGCGTCCGCAAATCGGCACCATTCGCCCGGGCATCTTTAAACGAGGAACGCCGGACGCAGGGCGCACAGCCCCAATCGTGAGCGAATCAGTAGCCGTTCCGGCTGATGTTGTTCGCACGGCGCTGATTGAGCGGGTTGCTGAGGCGGCAGAGGGTGCGGTTAAACTTGAAGATGCTGAAGTCATTGTTTCTGGTGGGCGTGGACTTGGAAAGCAGGAAAGCTTTGAACTTCTAAAAGAGCTTGCTGACTTGTTGGGAGGCGTTGTTGGTGCCTCACGTGCAGCCGTTGATGCGGGTTGGATAAATCATGTGCATCAGGTGGGTCAAACCGGCAAGACTGTAGGGCCTAAGTTGTACATAGCATGTGGCATATCCGGAGCAATCCAGCATATGGCGGGAATGAGTGGCTCGGATATAATCATTGCGATAAACAGAGATGGTGATGCACCTATATTTGAAATCGCTGACTACGGAATTGTGGGCGATCTCAAAACAGTTGTTCCAGCACTTACGGAGTCAATAAAGAAACTCAGAGCATAAAGAAATAATTTAAAAAAGCGGGCGGTTTTGCTGTTAAGCGGCGAATCGTCCGCTTTGTGCCACAACACGTTGAAAACAAAATATTCTTTAAATAAGCAAAATTGCTTGACAAATTAAAAGTTACGAACTAATAATGAAAGGGAGGTGAAGTGCAAAAGGTGGGTTGCAACTGCTTGGAGGAGTAGACGATGCATGCAACACGAAACAGAATCAACCACACCGAGAAAGACCTTGGTCGCCCCGGGGCAGCGGGTAGGGGTATCCCCAATTACTTTTCTGAACGCCTGCTTAGGAAGCTCGATGTCTTTGCCAGATCGAAAGCTGCAATTGTTGAAGCGCCTACCGGATACGGAAAAACCACAGCCATGCGCAACTACCTTAAGCGCGCAACTGCACACGGTGAAAAAGTTTTTTGGTTTAATTCAGTAGATGAAGCGCCTGTAGCGCTATATAGAAGACTTTGCCGCGAAATAGAGAAAATTGACGGACAAGCAGGAGCGCAATTGCAAGAAATAGACTTTCCAAATGCCTTTACGATAGGGGAAGTCTGCGATGTTTTTCGCTCTATAGAATGCGACGCTATAACATGGCTTATCATTGATGATTTTCACTTTCTATTAAAAGCGTTGCCAATGTCAACTCTTGTTGCTTTGCTTAGTCATGATAAAGCAAACTTGCATATAGTTGTGTTGACCCAACAGACCGGGCAAGACTTTCGGTCTGCTGTTGCAAGTATCGGGATTCCAGATATAGATGCAACTGATTTGCAATGGGATGCCGGGGATATTCTCAGATATTTTGATATGGCAGGCGAGGAGATATCGTTTGATACTGCCGTTGAGATAGAAAAAAATACGAATGGCTGGGCTATTGCCATACACTTGCAATTATGTGCATGGATGGAAACAGGGGCACTTTCAAACAAAGCTGTTTATCAACTTATGGAACAACTCATATGGAACCGAATGTCGAAAGAGCAGCAAACTTTCTTTATGAAAGTGTCTCCGTTTATTTCGGGGACGACATCGCAACTCTGTGCGATGCTTGGATGTGATAAGCTCCCAGACTATGCGATAGAGAGCCTTTCTATTCCCTTTGTCAGGTATATTGCAGAAGGGCAGAGATATGAGGCGTATTCGGTCTTGCATGAGCTTATAAGCAATAAGCGCCGCGAGGCTGGCGAGGATTTTGATAGAGACTGTTTAAGAAAAGCAGGGGACTTGTGCCGTGATGAGGGTCAAATTGCAGAGGCACTGGAGTTTTATGCCCAAATAAAGGACTACAGCAGAATATTATCGCTCGACCTATCGGGTTTCATTTGTGCTGAATTCGGCGGCAAGACTTTTTACGACATCGCTTTGAACATTCTCGACCACTGCCCCGAAGAAATTCGGAGTGAACATCCGCACTCCATGTTGTGTCTTGCATGGGCTATAAGGCAGATGGACAACCACAGTGTTTTTAAAGAACTTATGAAGACGCTTGACGGAACGCTTCCTAAAACGGGTGTGTTGCGGGCAGAATGGCAGCTTTTGTCAGTATATCTTCATTTTCCTAAATTGGATAAGATGTTGTCTGCGGCGTTGGAGGCAGCAGACATGTTTGATGGCAAAATCTCAACTGTGATTTTGCCGCAGGCGCCGTGGGCGATATACGAATATTTACAGGTAACTGCATTCCATCTCACACCCGGAGCGGCCGATATGGAAGCAGACTTGCTAGAGCGGTTTCTTGACATATATTCTAAACTTACAGATGGTCATGGCAAAGGGGCAGATGCCTTGTTTCGCGCCGAACTCGCGTTTTTGAGATGTGAGACAGCCAAAGCGGAAATTTATGCTTATAAGGCTGCATTTTTGGCAGAGCGTAAGAAGCAAAAAATCATACAAATCGGAGCGGTTAGATTACTTGGTGTTATTGCAATATTAAAAGCAGACTCAAAGGGTTGGCAGCAAGCACTGTCTGCATTAGAGAACGCGGCGCATGGATCAACTCAAAACACCGAGCTATTCCGGGCAGTACTCGATGTGGTTCGTGGCACACTTTTGGCAGAACTTCGGGATTTTTCGCGCCTTGAACAATGGCTTCAAGACTATGACTCCGGGAACAATCGTCCAATGCCTGAATCGCTGGAGAAAAATGCCCGAGGGGTGAATGGGCTGCATCTTATTGGGAAGCTCGATTTTGCGCAGCTTATTGGAAGAGGTCAAGCGAATACGCGTGATAACTTTACAGCATATACAGAACATGTCTTTTTCCTTATGATGGCATCCGGATGTGCGCTTCTTGGAGACAAGGAGCAGGCCGAGCGGTATTTAAGAATCTCAGCTGAAAAAGCACTTCCGGATGGATTTATTCACTATTTTGCTGGGTTTTCACCATTGTTGCAGGGTTTAGCTGATGCTTTGATTGAAAACGAATATCCGCAATTGGCGGCGAAATTTAATGAGTACAAAGAACAGTACATAGCAGGGTGGAAAACACTGCACAATGCCATTGTAGAAAATGAACTTCCCTCCGGCCTCACTGAACGTGAATTGGAGGTTGCTGAACTTGCGGCAGATGGATTGCGAAATCATGAGATTGCGGAAATGCTATATGTCAGCGAAAATACCGTGCGAGCACACCTGAGATCAATTTATCAAAAGCTGGATATAGATCGAAGGGCAAAGCTGGCTAGGGCACTTAAATAGAATACCGGGGCTAAACCTTGCAGGGCGGGCATTTTGTCCGCCTTTTTTATTTTCAAATGCTGTGTGAAATCCTAATCAACTTAGCCTAGTCCGGATAGACGAGCAATCAAAATAGTCTGCATAGCCGATTTACAAATCGCCAGCATTGACTAAAATGTGTTTAGAAATAGTTTAAATTTAATGCAAATAAATGATGTAATTTTATCAGTCGGATGAAGTAATTTTGAGGGATAGGTTTCGATGAAAAACTTAAAAGTGTCAGTTAAGTTAATAGCAGGATTTCTGGTGATTGCAGTCATGACAGCGGCAGTTGGAATAGTTGGGATCGTAGGAATGCAGCGAATAGATGCATATATGGACGATATGTACCAAACACAAACTGTGCCTTTGCAGGAATTATCAAAAGTCATTGAGATGATTCAGCGCCAGAGAGCCTGTATGAGAGAGTTCATAATAGGTGCAGCAGTTGAAGACGTAGCGTTAATTCAAGATGCATATGAAAGGGTTCAAAGGTATCGTATAATTCTATCCGCGGCCATGGACGCATATGAAGCATCTATCACCGATCAGGAAGCGCTCAACCTTTTCCATGAAGCCAGCGAAATATATGCTAACGAATTCAGCACAGCTCTGGACAAGATACATGAAGGCGCATTGGCAGGAGTAGACCCATATGAGCTTTATGTGCTGCTGAGAGAGTATACGGATATAGCCAACAAGATAGTAGACAATTTGGACAGATGTATGAGCATCAAAATAGGCACTGCAGCAGGGGCAGCTCAAAGCTCATCCGAAATGTCAAACTCCCTTTTGATTCTAATCATAACGGTTCTGGCAATATCAATAGTATCCGCAGTCTTGCTGGCACTATATATATCAAGCCTTATAAGCAAACCATTGATTACACTATCTGCGTTCATGAAGAAAGCCGGAACAACCGGAGACCTTGTGTTAAAGCCAGAGGATACTGAAATCATATCGAAATATGAGAAGGTCAAGGACGAAATAGGGGAAACCATAGCCGGAGCTGCCGCATTTGTAAAACATGTAACGATGATTTCCAGCGAAATCGAAAGGATTGCAAACGGCGACCTCTCCACAGATATTAAACTGCTTTCTCCGTCGGATGTTATGGGAAATTCGCTTGCGAAAATGCATGAGAATCTGAATAAAATGTTTTTAGATATCCACACATCCACATACCAGGTCTCGTCCGGAGCAAAGCAAGTCGCAGACGGAGCACAAGCGCTGGCAAAAGGGGCGACAGACCAAGCAGCATCCATACAGGAACTTTCGAGTTCCATAACAGATATAGCATCAAGAACAAAAACCAATGCATTGACTGCTGAAAGGACATCAGACTTATCCATATCTATCAAAGGAAATGCCGAAAAGGGAAGCAGGCAAATGGACGATATGATTGTTGCGGTCCAAGACATCAATGAAGCAAGTCAGTCAATCAGCAAGATTATCAAAACGATAGATGATATAGCTTTCCAGACAAATATTTTGGCGCTCAATGCTGCGGTAGAAGCCGCCCGAGCCGGGCAGCATGGAAAAGGCTTTGCGGTGGTGGCAGAAGAGGTTCGTAATCTGGCATCAAAGAGTGCGGCGGCGGCAAAAGACACCGGAAACATGATACAAAACTCTATGGATAAAGCCGCTTTAGGATCACAAATTGCAGGAGAAACCGCTGCAAGTTTAAAAGAAATTGTAATAGGCATCAATGAAACCAGCCAGCTTGTAGCAGAAATCGCAAAGGCTTCCGAAGAGCAGTCGGCCAGTATTGAACAAATAAATATTGGTATAGATCAAGTTGCCCATGTCGTTCAGCAGAACACTGCAACAGCAGAGCAAAGTGCTGCCGCATCAGAAGAGCTCAGCAGTCAATCCACAATGCTTGAAGAGCTTATAAAAAACTTCAAACTCAAAAAAATCGAAACACAAGGGTTTGGGTTGTCGATTCCTAAGGAAATAAGCTCATCATTTCAATCAATACGAACCCCGGGAATGGATGATAAATCCTACGGAAAGTATTAGTAGTCATAGCCACTTCCGTGGCGCAATCCTGCCGCCGGTGAACGATCCCTCTCTAGTGTGTTTGACACCGTCCGTCCTCAACGGTGCAACACAGTCCACATAGCTTACGCGAAACAATTGAGCTAGTGGTGGCAGGACATGTCGCCTTTCTATATCTTCGGTGAACCCTTCGCCTAGCAAACTTTGTTGCAGTCTGGTTTCACCACAATATCAGTCAATCGCTGCCGGGGCTTGAGCAATCATAAACATCTCCCCACCTTATTGCGCGCATCTCCCCGCGCATATCCCATATCGAGTTCCGGCGGCTTGACAAATAAATCTCACCCCAAATGCATATTATAAGTCATTAATGCACAAAACGCTTCACAAGTCGGTAAAAATAATGTACAGTGAGTAAGACTGATACCGAAAAAGCATTTGAGGTGGGCGCATGAGAGTAATTTTTGGAAATAAGAAAGCAACCAAGCAAAGCGGCATCGGGAGAATAGTTTGTCTGGCCATTATAGTAGTAGGCCTTGGCCTGATAGGGTTTGCGTCATACAGGTTGATAGATGCTCATATCGAATACGCAGCAGCCAGAGCTGAGTATGAAGCGCTGCGGGATATTTTTTCGGGATTTGCAGATTCAAGAAGTTTTTTGGGTAATAACTTTACGGGAACAGATAGACAATCTCAGCAGTCGGATGTTGAAGAACCAAGCGCACCACTATCAGAGGAGACTCCACTTGAAGGGGCGTACCTTGGAAATGCGGAGTTTGCAGACCCTATGATAGAATTAAGTGAGATTAATCCAGACTTTGTTGCATGGATAACTATTGATAGTTTGATTGATTATCCTCTAGTGCAGGGAAGAAATAATAACCGATATTTATCTGTAACATTCAGAGGGGAAAGAAACTCGTCGGGCGCAATTTTCCTAGACTACCGCAATAGCGCGGATTTTACAGATCAAGTCAGCATAATTTATGGGCACAATATGAGGGACGGTTCGATGTTTCGCCCGCTGCACCAATTACGTGACCCAGACTTTTTGGCAGAACACCAATATATTACAGTAATTATGCAAAACTGGGAGATTTTAGTATATCGCATATTTGCGGCAAGGATAGTTAACGCATGGGATACAGAAAACAATCCAAAGGTGATGACTGCCGCTGCAATTTCAAGAGCAATTATAGATGCTCCTGCAAATGCCGAACGAGTTCTCATTCTTTCTACATGCACAAACAACTCTGATGAAAGACTTAGAATCTACGCGGCACTGGTAGATTAAAATTCTAAATCTGCCGATTGAGGACTCTGCGACCGACTACTCGTTTCTGGGTCGTAGAAACTAATTTTGCCGGGTTCTTGCAATCGGATGTCTCGGTAACGCTTGCAAGCTCCGGATGGGGGGCGACAGCTCAGCTAGGTCCCAGCATCGCAAATACCCATGGGAACTGAGTTTCGCCCCCTGCCAATTGATTGATGTCGGAATAAAACAAGAAAGCAGGCTGCCGGGAGTCGAAACAGATGTGGTTCGACTATCGACAGCCTCAATCAAAAGATTTTAGTTCAGATTGAAAGAAACACAAACGGCTAAAGATGCAAAAACAACTTTAGCCGTTTGTTTATGTGCGTTAAGGCACTAAATCTCCATCAAACCATCTTTGAACAAACGCTTGTCCATGAGCTTAAGGTCTGGACTGACCAGAGGTTTGAATTCCATTTTATCAAGAACGTCTTTTTGCAGATCAACTCCCGGAGCAATCTCTGTGAGCATCAAGCCATCTGGAGTCAGTTTAAACACTGTGCGTTCGGAGATATAGGTGATATCCTGCCCACTCTTGACGGCATACTCACCCGAGAAAGTAATTTGCTGAACGTTCTTTACATACTTCATTTCGCTGCCATCTTTGTGGATATTAAGACCGTCACCCGTGATTTCGATATCCGGCTTAGGTTTTCCGGCAGTGAAGTTACCTAGGAAATAAACTTTCTTGGTGTTTTGAGAAATATCAATAAATCCGCCTGCACCGATGCAGCGTCCGGCAAATTTAGAAACATTTACGTTACCCTTTTCATCTATCTCAGCAGCGCCTAAAAAAGCAATGTCGAGTAAACCGCCGTCATACATATCCAGCGTGTCTGTTTGCGTGAATATTGCATCGGCATTTGCAACGCCAGGGAAAGACAAGCCTTCTTGAACCTGCCCTCCCATAGGGCCGGATTCGACAGAAGCTGTCAGACCATGGCCAAGCCCCTCTTCTGCTGCGACACTGCCTATTCCTGATGGAATGCCGCTGCCGAAGTTAATGATTAAATCGGGCAAAAGCTCAAGTGCCGCTCTGCGGGCAATTACCTTGCGAAGCGTGAGTGGTAGCTTTTTGGTGGCGCCACGGGCAAGCTTTACTTCACCGGAAAGCTCTGGGCGGTGTTTCGAAGTTGCATAGCATTGGCGATGGTTGTCGGGATTTTCCGCTTTGACAATATAATCGACAAATTTCTCGTGAAGCCTGATTTCTTTGGTCTGCAAAGTTCCACGACGAACGATATCTTGTACTTGTACAATAACGATACCGCCGCTGTTGCGTGTTGCTATAGCAATCTCAAGCTCTGTGCCATGCAGCCCCTCTTGCGCCATTGAAATATTGCCGTCTTCATCGGCATAAGTGCCGCGCAAGAAGCAGACATTTGGTTTGAAACCATTATAGAAGAGATATTCTTCGCCATCAATTTCCATCAGTCTGACGATTGAGCCTAGCTCGCGAGCTTTGTCATTAACAGCACAACCTTCATTTCTGGGGTCGCAGAAAGTTCCAAGCCCGACCTTTGTGATAAGCCCGGGACGACCACCGGCGACAGCTCTGAACAAGTTTACCATGACACCCATCGGTGGAAGATAACCAGCGATTTTATTGTCACCGACAGCATAGGCAATCGCACGGGCATCAGTTAGGTTTCCGCATCGGATTGTTGATATAAGCCCCTCTGCTCTGAGCCTGTTTACACCAAGGTTATATCCTTTGCCTGGTTCATCGGTTGCTTCGAGTTTATCGCCTGGGGTGATGCCGCAAAGGACTGTGAGATTTTTTGGATGAGCGTCTTTCTCATATCTTTCGGCAAGACCCTCCAGTAATTCCTCCGGGCTGCCAAAAGAGCCAAAGCCGCCAACGACGAGCATATCATCGTCTTTAATATGACTGACAGCCTCTTCAAGAGATACAAATTTAGCCATAAAAACTCCTTAACAATAAATTTTTATTTATATACGTCTTTTGCTTCTGCGTACTCAGCATTCATTACAACTGAGAAATGGAATACCGGACGATCAACAGATACAATCCGAACAGGGCCGTGCGTCGAATCTTTTGGACAAAATATCATTGTTGACTTGGTTAGCCTGTGCATTTCACCGTTGAGACCGAATTCAATCACCGCACCAAGATCATCCGGATTATCTGGGTTTGAGCCAAAGAAGCCAACGATTTCTGTGTATGGATGTGAATGTTCCGGGAAGATAGGGTCACGCTCTGGGACGGACTTATACCAAGCAGTGTTCATTTGGAAAGCTCCGGGGCAAACATTGTTGTCCATCCATAAAATGCGTTGTGCAAAACTGCTGTAAAGCGCTTCAAATTCAGGAGTAAGCATACCCGGAGGGGTTTGAAGCTCCTGAACAAAGTTAGCGGCAAATTCACCGCTTTTATTATTATCGTGTACCATAATGTAATATACCTCCTAATGTGTTGGGGTGTATCAAAATTGTCATTGTGTAAAAAATGTTGTAGGGGCGAACACAGTTCGCCCGGAAGGTTTTTTCATTCTTGTGGGCGAACACAGTTCTCCCCTACAACGGTACGTTTATATTTGATACAACCGCGAACAATTGTTTATTCCGTGGGCAAATCCCAGTTGACGTAGCGCCAGTAAGGAGCGTTAACTCTCTCCTGATAAGCTTTCATGTCAACGCCATTCCAATCATAAAAGCCTTTTTTGTTTTCAGAACGAGCACCTAACTCGCCGCGAGCAATGCGGTCGGTGACATATGGTGGTGCGCTTGTGATATTGCTCAAATGTGGGAATGTGCCATTGCAGCCCGCTTGATTCAATATTAAGCCGCCATTGTCAAAATGCTCATAAATACCTATTGATGTATAGCGTGGGCAGAAGCTGTAGTTGAGGCAAGTATCTACGTCACGAGGTTCGCAGATGCCGCTGTCAACGAGACTAAGCGCCTCTCTCCACAGCGCAAATTGCAGTCTGTTGCCGATAAAGCCCGGTGTTGCTTTTTTCAAAACGACAGGCTTGCGTCCCATTGCACTCAAAAAGTCTACGGCAAAGTCGAGCACTTTAGGGTCAGTGTCTGCACCACCGCAGCATTCGAAGAACGGAACCATATGTGCAGGGTTAAATGGATGTGTGACGATAAGGCGATCCTTATATTTGGTCATCTTCTGACCCATTGTGTCTGGTGTTAGCGTGGAGCTGACAGAGCAAATAGCTTTGACATTATGACATTTCTCTTCGATTTTTGCCAATATATCAAATTTTAGCTCCAGATTTTCGTTGACGCACTCAAAAATGACTTCACAGTCAGCGATTGCATCATAGTCAGTTGTGTAGCTTAGATATTTCTCGCAAATTGAACGTTGGTTTTCAGGCACAAGCCCTTGTTCAACCAATTGAGCAAAGTAGTTGTCGTAAGTCTTTTTGTATTCGGGAATCATCTCAGGACGGCGGCATATGCAAGTTGTTTTATAACCATGGCCGGTTGTAAGAACCGCAAGACTGTCGCCAATCATGCCAAGACCGATTATACCGATATGTGTTACACCTTCAAGCTTCATTCTAATTACCCCGCACTATGAAAGGGGTTTAAGGCCAATCATTGCCCTGGCTTCGTCTGGTGTAGCGACTTCCATTTCAAGCTCTTCGATGATACGAACCATACGCTCAACAAGCTGTGCATTGGACTTTGCAAGTTCGCCGTAGCGATAGTAGATGTTATCTTCCATGCCGGTTCTAACATGACAGCCTTTGAGCAGACCATAAGTAACACCATGAAGCTGATGCACTGCAATAGCCATAGTTGACATATTTACATTTGCTGTGCCTCTGTTTTGGTTGACCAAGTCGATGATATAATCGTGGTTCTTTTGTGTATAGCTGATTGCACCCTGACTGACCTTGTTCATACCCATAACAAAAGTGAGGTTGATTGGCTCGTTGGGATCGTCTGTGAGTCTGCAAACACCTGCGGGGATGAGATGTTGGAACACATCTTCGATAGATTCCATGTTGAATGCTTCAATTTCAGGCTTAATGCCGAGTTCTTTCATGCGCAGACCATGCTTAATCAGCCAATCGCGCTCCCAACGGTAGATAAAGGAGAGGTCTTCCCATACAGTAGTGATGAGGGAAGTGTCCAATGAGCACATTTCAGGAAGCGCACCCTTGATGCTATCATCATATAAAAGCGCAACGCCATCATCAGCCTCGGCGCCAGGACGTGTGCCCGGAGCAGTTGAGTTTTGTGTGATAATGTTACATTTTGCACGTACACCACTGTTGATTTCGGCAAATATCTTTGGATCGTTGCAGGATTTTCCTTCTTTGTTACGCGCATGAATATGGACTATTGAAGCACCAGCATTATAGCAGTCATATGCGGACTGGATAACCTCGTGAGGCTGCTCTGGCAGACCAGGATTTTGCGCTTTACCTTGGAAATTTCCAGTTTGGGCTACGGTAATTATTACTTTCCTCTTTTTAGACATATTTAGGTTCCTTTCAAAAATAGTTTTATTATTTACTTAATTATTTTGATACAAATCGACCCCAATTATATAGCAGCTATTTATATATATCAACAAAGTTTTTCAATTTCAGTAGGCCTGACAAGGGTTTGGAGATTCCATTGTGACATATGACAATGAAAACGAGGCAGATGGACAGAATGTATATGCTCATTTGCAGATTACTTTTTAAGCCCCATAAGCGCATCGTTGAAAACCCGCAAATCCATATACCTCATCGCGATTATGGTTCGCTCAAACAATTCGTCAAGAGTCCAGCCGAGCATATCTGCACCTTGCTTTACAACATCGCGTGAGCATCCGGCAGCAAACTTCTTATCTTTGAATTTCTTTTTGATACTGCTTACTTCCAGATCCATAGCAGATTTTGAAGGCCGCATAAGTATTGCAGCGCCGATAAGACCTGTCAGCTCATCACAGGCGAAAAGAATTTTTTCCATAAATAATTGAGGTTCATGCTTGCTCCCGGTCATACCCCAACCATGCGACAATGCCGAGCGAATGATATCCTCATCAACGCCCTCGTCACGAAGGATTTCCTCACCCTTGACGCAGTGCTCCTCTGGGTATTTGCCAAAATCCACATCATGAAGCATTCCGACAATTGCCCAATGCTCCTCTTGGCCGGGGTCATACTCGGCGGCAAAATATTGCATAACACCGCTCACGACTGCCGCATGTTGCAAATGAAAAGGCTCTGAATTATATTTTTTTAAAATCTCCTGAGCTTTGTTTAAAGTCATGGTATACAAAATCCTTTCACTCTTTTATGGATAAATCTGCAATAAACTGATCTACGACATGCTCTGGCGTAGCCCAGGATGTGACAAGGCGGACTGCCATTTTGTCGCCCATATCCTCCCAGTCGTGAAAAACATAGGATTCACGCAGTTGCGCAACAAGTTTTTTGGGAAGCACAGGAACAAAAAGGTTTGTCTCAGGTGGATAAAGAAAGTCAAATCCCGCATTTTTTATCCCATCAGCGAGCTTTAAAGCCATATTTACGGAATGGGTGGCAAGTTTGTCATACAAACCATTTTTAAATAGGGCTTCAAACTGAATGCCTGTAGCAGCGCCTTTGGCAAGCATAGCGCCTCGTTGCTTTATGAGGAACCGAAAATCCTCTTTGAATTTATCGTTACATATGACGATTGCTTCACCAAACATAGCACCGTTCTTAGTGCCGCCAATATAAAAAGCATCTGTTAGCGCGGCGATATCGCCATAAGTCAAATCACATGCCGGACTATTGACTGCAGCACCAAGGCGAGCGCCATCAATATACAGGTAAAGGCCGTTTTTTCTGCAAAATACTGACAAATCAGTTAGCTCTGATTTTGAGTAAATGCCGCCGCATTCAGTTGACAGCGAGATATAAACAAGCTTAGGCTTTACCATGTGTTCATCGCAATGCTCTGTAATGATAGCCTCAACATCAGCGGGTTTTAATTTGCCATTTTTGCTGTTTGCAGTACATATTTTATGGCCTGTAGCTTCAATGGCGCCAGTTTCATGGACAAAAATATGCCCAGTTTTCGGTGCGATGACGGCTTCGTGAGGACGTAAAACAGAGGAGATAACGACCAGGTTTGCATGTGTGCCACCTGCAATGAAATGGATGTCTGCGTTCGGCATCTTGATAAGCTCGCGCACAAACGTTGCCGCTCTTGCTGAAAATTCATCCAGCCCATATCCTTCAAATTGAGTGCTTTGGGCGGCGGCAAAGGCTTCCAGTACAGACGGATGTGCTAACTCACAATAATCACTTTGAAAATTATACTTCAAAAAACTCACTTCTTTCCCTGTATTTATTTTGAAATTTATCAATTAATCTGATAATCTATAGGTAGGCGCAAAATAGCTGCAAAAACTTCAATGACCAAGGGTTTCACTTAGAGGAGCACTATGAAACAATCAATGATAAAAATAATGGCCAGTATTCTGTCAGTAATAATAGTTGCAGGTATGATTGGTTGTCAGGACTCGCCACTGCGTGTGCTACACCCGGACGCTGAGGCAAATAGCCGATTGCAAGCAACGGAAAATATCCTGTCGGAAGAATCTGACAAACAACACTTGCCAATTTTGGCAGAAGACAGACCTTTAGAGGTCGAGAGCATAATGGTTATGCTTGATGCTGTGAGGGTCGCCAGAGGGGCGCATGTTACTCCGGAAGTTATTATACTTCCATATGATGCAGCAGACAAGTCTTTTACACTAACTTCCAGTGATAACAACATAATAAGGAGACGGAGCGGACATTGGTCGGCAGTTGGTGAGGGAACTGCGCAACTTATCGCCACGGCACCGAATGGTGTCACAGGATTTGCAACGGTTATTGTCTATGTTGCTGCCGAAGCCATCGTTGTGGATGCAGACGAAATTATAATTCATCGCGGAGAACATGCGGTTATTGCGCCGCAGGTGCTTCCGGAAGACACCACAGACAAAGTCATGCGATTTTTTTCTGCAGATGAGACAATCGCAGAAATATCTGAAGATGGAACGATTTACGCTGTTTATGAAGGAAGCGCACTCATAAGCATTTATGTCGGGGACATAACAGAAACAATGAGTGTTACCGTCATAGAGCCTGTCTCAGCAATAAATGTAAGCACAGACCGGCGATTGTATTTAGTTGGAGAACAGGGTAGATTCCATCTGCGAATCACTCCGGCTGGGGCATCAGACGCTGCCCTGACTGTAAGTGTCAGTGGAGATGAGATTGTGCTTACAGGGGAAAATGCATTCTCTGCAGAAACGCCAGGGGATGTAACCCTAACAGTCACTGCTGCAAATGGTATTTCAGGAAGCCAATTGATCTCTGTGATAGATCTTGAGGCTTTTGCGCAAGAAGTGTTCAGACTGACAAATGCGGAGCGGGAAATGGCAGGGCTCCACCAACTAACCACTTCCGACCCACTGACACAAACGGCGCTGGTCAGAGCTGAAGAGATCACAGAATATTTCTCTCATACAAGGCCGGATGGACGGGATTGCTTTACAGCATTTACTGAAAATGGCGTTGAATATCTGACCGCAGGTGAAAACCTTGCTGCCGGACACAGAACCCCATATGATGTAGTTTATGGATGGATGAGGTCGCCCAGCCATCGTGAGAATATTGTAAATGCCGCATTCAACAACATGGGAATCGGTGTTGTTATGGATGAAGACGGTAGGCTGTATTGGGCGCAGGCATTTACGGATTAGCCATCTGCAAGTTATTGTATTTAATCTGCTATCATTGTTTGCACAGACTCAAATTCGTGAAAAATCTTTTTTAGCACAATTGCGCTAAATGTCAATGTGATTATATCCTTTATGGAGAAATGCAATTGTTAGGGGCAGGGTGGAGATTTGCATCTCCCCACAACTACCGAGCCTTTTTTTTGAAACTTATTTCCTCTTTCCTGACTTCTACAGCCCGCTTAACATCGCCCACAGTTTCTGCGTTTCTCACTTCAAAGTGTTTGCCGGGAACTAATACTAATAAATAATCTTGTTGTGGGTAAATAGTGCAAAATGATTTGCCACTTTTTTGATATTTGATATTCCACCCACGCCATATATTTCTATCCATTGCACAACTTGAATAAGCAAACTTAGGCTTGATATTATAGCGCTCTCGCATGTGGTTATCTAAATCAGTGTAAAAAGCAAAAATTTCAGTTCCGACAAAATCTTTGATTTCGGCTTCTGTTGGTTGTGTTCCTTTGTCAAATAATTCATAGTTAAGCATTGCAAAACCCTCCCAATCTCTTTCTAATCATCATAACCCCTGCTCTCTGTACAAAGGTCATCAAGCAAGCCTGTGTCCAGTATTTGCCGTTTCAAATGCTCTTGGACTCAAAATTTAGCCGCAGAGCGGCTACTTTACACTTGGTTCGGTTGAAACACCAAGACAACCTTTTCCAAAAGCTCATTTATCATACCCTGCGGCACACGCTCTACAAAGTCAAAACCTCTGGTGGTATAATCTATCGTCACAAGTTGGTCAAGCAACACCGCTCCTGTTGTTTTCGTGTCGGTGAGCTTGATATACAGCGGATAGTTGTGCTTAGTGTTGCTGATGGGTGCAAACACAGCAATATTGGCTATATCGCTAATAACCTTGTTGCTGAGACAGATATAAGGGCGATAGCCTGCCTGTTCGTATCCGTGTTTTGGGTTTAGGTTAATCTTGATAATATCGCCCTGCACAGGTACACCATTTACCATTTTTCGTTACCCACCGTTTCTACCCAAGTCAATCAGTTCTGTCTTAAATGAGCCGCCGTCATAATCCTTGAAAAGATACTCCAATGTTCCCTGCTTCGGTGTCGGAGCTTTTGTTAAAATAATCCTCTTATCATCATCAACCTCAAAGAACAACTTGTCGTTAAGATCTACTTGGGCTTTTCTTAAAATTTCCACAGGCACACGAATACCTTTACTGTTGCCCCATTGAGATACAACCGTTGCTTCTTGCATATCATCAGCCCCTCTTCTAAATTAGTATGTATATCTCTCTCGTACTCGCTTATTCGCAGTATTTCGCAATATTTCATTTTTCTGTTTGTGAGATTTTAGTTAATGACGCATTGCGAAGCCTTGAAATTCAC
>WQUY01000020.1 GCA_009781855.1 Oscillospiraceae bacterium
CACAGTTTCACAAACAGCATCATCGGCATCGTCCTTGTTATTCAAGATAGACATAGCTATCCTGAACATATCAGGAACGCACAAGCGGATGACATCATCAAATGCAGGCTTATCGCCTTTTTTAGCAAGCTTTACGAGTTCTATCAACTGCTCCTTCACCTCCTATCTATTAGACTGTTTAGAAAACAAAAAGGTTGGCTTTTTTCAATTTTTTTTGCAAGATGCACAAAATTATAATAACAACATTGACGAGTAATGTCATGTCCATCATTTCCTAGTATGGTTTGACATCAAAATCCCCCAACGAACTCAACTGTAAAATCAGCGGTTGTTTTTTTACCTCTATCCTATACCAAAATTTGACAAGAGCATAACATTCCGATGACCTTTTTAATCGGAACGCAGACGGTTAATTCAAGCATCGTACTTTGCTTGCAAAACTCGATATTGAAACAAAACAGCCTAATATGGTGTTGAATGACTACGTATTTGATATAATCTAAGAATAGCAAGAGTTTTGAGGGTTTCTAATATTTGGATAAATAATAAGAATCACAACTTAGTCACTATCACAAACCCATTCGCCATCACAAAATAGTTCGTATTTGGCGACAATTGGCGTGCCAACAGCTTGTAATCCGAACTATCCACCGGTTATTAAAATAATCGGTGAATCGTTCGGGTTATTGCTATATTTGGATGGATTTTGATTGTAGGGATGTCAATTGCATTTTATGGTGAATATAAGAAAACAAAAAAGTGCAGGATGTGCAGTCATTACGTAACTAGTTGGACTGGTTGGGAAGGGTTGTCCAACAAGTGTAAGTTAGGTTTTAAAAAAGGTCAATGCGGTCGCCCGTAAGCCAGAGCTGTATTAGAAGTAAATTATTGTAAAACGACAAGCTGATGAGTGATATGAATTATCAAAGCATATTGCGTAATTGGCTTGACCACATAATTTATGTTGGGTATAATTAAGGTATTGGAATCATTAATGAATCAATCGACAAATGCTCACCTTAGTGAATGAGGTTTTGAGGTAGTTTAATGAATGTTTTTCATGGAAGCAATGTAGTTGTACAGCTACCTAGGATTCTGCAAAGCGAGCGTATGCTTGATTTCGGAACGGGTTTTTATACTACATCCAACAAAGAGCAAGCTGTCAGATGGGCTGAAATCGTTTGTGAACGCAGAAAGCCCAAAAACAAAATATTATCGGTCTATGAATTTGATCTTGAAGCAGCAGAATGCGAGTTGACGATTATCCGCTTTAATGAACCGTCTGCTGCGTGGCTCGACTTTGTTTGTGATAATCGCAGCGGTCGCGAACACGATGCACTATATGACATTGTAATTGGACCAGTTGCTAATGACAAGGTCTATACTGTTGTCCAATACTATGAAAATGGTGTATATGATAAGGAAGATGCCATTAAACGCCTCAAAGTGGATGCACTATATGATCAAATCTTATTTCACACCACAAAATCGCTTGAATTTTGCCACTATGTTGGATCAGTAGAATTAGGAGCAGGGGGCGATACATAGTGGAACACAATCAATTTGAGCTTGTATTACAAACTATATCAACTGGATTGGTAGCAAAAATAATTGAAGAAACTAAGCTTGATGAAGATATAGCGATTGAAAAACTATATTCATCAAAGCTATATTCGGCTATTGAAAAAGAAGAAACAAAGGTGTGGCATCATAGTGTTACGAAGCTGTATGAGATATGGTGCGAAGAAATGAATACAGGGCAATTGGTACTTCCAAAATTTTGATTGGTGGTTAGATTATGAGTAACACAGCGCATTTTAAGGTTTTTTGCCTTGAGAGATATAAAAGTCAGCATTGCATGAAAGGTGACGAAGTGATAAGCCTTTTTATACAATATGGCGTTTTTGACTACCTCACAAGCTTTTATGATGTATTACATTCCTTTGGGGAAAAATACATTGTTGAAAACATTGATGAGTTCATTTTATCTCGCTAAACTGCATAGAATGAAATAACCGACTTCTTAACTTGATACATTACATATAATGTGCAACCAGCACGAACCCACCCGACCACGCCTCAAAAGGGCTTGTATCTGGAGCAAGCTCAAAAGAAAATAAGCATTGACACCACAGTCTATGAATGATAGGCTGTGGTCTATGAGCGTTAGACTGAAAACAGATAGGTGTTTTGTAGATGAGAATTGAAAATATGCGTACAAATATTTACCTGACAGAAGCAGAGCAGAAGCTTGCGAATCTTATTTGGAAGAAAGAAACGATTACATCGCCGGAACTGGTGGTGCTTGCGGAAAAGGAACTGGGTTGGAAAAAATCAACGACATACACAATTTTGAAAAAACTGTGTGATAAAGGTGTGTTTAAAAACGAAAATGCAAAAGTGACGGTTCTGCTCACCAGTACAGAGCAAATGACACGCCAGAGTCGTCGCTATGTTGAAGATGCATTTGGCGGGTCGCTCCCTAATTTTATCACAGCATTTGTTGGCGCAGGAAAGCTGTCACCGGAAAAGGCAACGGAACTGAGACAGCTTATTGACGCACTTGATGGGGATGATTGAGATGAATAATTTGTTTATCATCATTTTAAATATGAGCTTGACCGGGGTATTCGTTATAACGCTCATATACCTTGTCAGATTTGCTTTGAAAAAATCCCCAAAGATTATTTCATATGGTTTGTGGGGTGTGGCGGGGTTCCGGCTTGTTGTTCCGTTTTCTGCCCAGAGCGTGCTTGGCTGGATACCGATTAATATACAAGCTATACCGCCGGATATTGCCATACAAACGTTGCCGCAAGTGGTGTCGTTAACAGAAGGTACAATGACCGGAAGTTTATTTCCAACATGGAGTACTATAGGCTTACTCATATGGCTCGCAGGAGTCGTTGTTATGCTGCTTTATGGCATCGTATCATATGTGTTTTTGGGAAGGAAGCTGAAAAGCGCCACCCACGCCGAGGCGAATGTATATGAAGCGCAAATGATAAAAACGCCATTTGTGTTCGGCATTTTTTCTCCTAGGATTTTTCTGCCAGATCATTTGACGATTCAAGAGCGCAGATATATCATTCTGCATGAGCAAACACACATTAAGAGACGTGACAATGTTGTGAAATTTGCGGCTTATTTTATATTATGCATACATTGGTTTAATCCTCTGGTTTGGCTTGCGTATGTACTTATGGGAATGGATATGGAAATGTCCTGTGATGAACGTGTGCTTAAAGAACTGGGCAGTGAAACGAGAAAAGAGTATTCTATAGCGTTGTTGTCGCTTGCCAGTCAGCGGCGTGTTATAAATAGAGGTCTTCTCGCATTTGGTGGCGGCAATATTAAGGCTAGGATAAGGAATGTATTCAGTCCGAAAAAACAATCTCGTATCATATCTTGTGTGCTCATGGCAGCTGTGGTTGTGTTGAGTTTGGGGGTGGCTATAAATAGCATTGATGCTGATGAATCAAATCTGAGGCCGGAGCAGTACGATGCGAATGAGATGACGGGTTCTTCAAATTCTGTTTTTGAGCATTGGCAATGCTGTGATGATGGTTTTTAAGCGCATGATCTATAAAAAGAAAGGGGCAGTAGATTTGAAAAAGAAAATGGGCCTGGTGATTGTGGGGTTTGTGTGCATGGCTTTGCTTTTCGGTTGTAATAGTCAAGTGCCTGCAACCGATATTGCAGATGATGCAGCGCTAATCCATGCCGAGCATGTCGAAGCAAGTTCGGTGGAGCGAACAAATGACGAGGTGCAGCGCGATGCTTCGGGTGACGAAGAAAATCTAGCAGAACCGGCAAATAGTGCGACTCAGCTTGATGTTGAGATTGTCGAAGAGGTTTTTGCGGAGCAGATAAACTTTGCAAATCTGTTCGATGTTGCGCTGGGTGATGAGTACTTTATGAAAACGGTAAATGATGTTTTCGCAGATTTTAACAACTACGTAGGAAAAAGTGTAAGACTGGAAGGGGTCTTTGAATATTTTGGTATGGACACGATATATCGCCAAGTATTTAGGCGAGCCGGTACGTGCTGAGGCCCTGACGGAAACGTTAGCCTTCTGGTAGAATGGCAAAATGATAATGAGTATGATGCAAATCTTAATGACTGGGTAGAAGTTGTCGGTACGTTTGGGTTTATTGAAAAAGATGGTGTGAGGCTTATGGGTATTCATCTTGATTCGCTGAACGTTCTTGCAGTTCGCGGCAATGAGTTTATTAGGTCGTAATTAGTTTTTTAATGTCTTACAGAAAATAGGATAAAAATACAATGCACCACCAAAGTGCGCTAGCGTTTCACTTGGGTAGTGTATTGTTATGTCATTTTCTTGTAAAGGTGTCCATATACCTCAAATGACAACATACATTAGTGGCAAAAAGTATAGGAGAATTATAAGGCTAAACGCAGTTTGGGGATGTTGCATAAATTTAAGAAATATAGTTGCTTTTTGGGTAGTGTTTTGTTAACATTGAACGTGGCCAAGACAAACGCAGATTAAGTCACAATGAATGGCAGAGATTTGATCAGTGCTTACTGGAAATAGCCATAAAGTCGATTGGCTATAAAAAAGAATATTGGGAGGGTATAAATGGAAAGAAAATTATCAAATGGCGGAAGAGCTTTGATGGGGCTGCAACATCTTTTTGCGATGTTTGGAGCAACGATATTAGTTCCTTTGCTAACCGGGCTATCAGTTCAGGTGACACTTCTAGCGGTCGGACTTGGGACAATCATCTTTCATGTGATTGCCGGGCCTAAAAAGGCTCCACCGGTTTTTCTGGGGTCAAGTTTTGCCTTTATGGTCGGAATAAGATTAATTACAGACCCGGTGGCAGGCCCATTTGCCGGAACAGAAATGTATCAGAGTGAGAAACTTGCATATGCCACAGGAGGCATAATGGTTGCAGGTTTCTTATATTTATTACTGGCGCTGCTCATAAAGCTCGTTGGTGTTAAGGCATTTATGAAATATCTTCCTACAGTTGTCACTGCGCCTACAGTTATATTGATTGGAGTTATGCTTGCTCCGTTTGCAATTAATCAGTCGGCGGGCAATTTACTTTTGGCGCTGGCAACCATCGTGATTATTGTTGCTTTTTCTGTGTGGGGCAAAGGCATGTCAAAGATTATTCCGATTCTGTTGGGAATAGTTGGGGCATATCTGATAGCGCTACTGATGCATTTCGTGTTTGGGATGACCAATCCTGATGGAACGGAAATCCTCTCTTTCGGCAGAGCCGGAACCGATATTGTTGGGCTTCCACCGTTCATGGCACCAAGGTTTAATTTGTTGAGCATATTGATCATGCTGCCATTTGCCCTTGCAACGATAGCTGAGCATATGGCTGACATGGTGATTTTGAGCAGAATATCCGGAAGAGATTACATAAACGACCCCGGTTTAGTCCGCACACTTTGCGGAGATGGCATTGCAACAATAGTGGGGGGCGGTATAGGCGGCCCGGCAACAACCACCTATTCTGAAAACGTAGGTGTTGTTACCATTACAAGGGTCTTTGACCCAAGAGTTCTGCAACTGGCAGGTATATATGCCATCCTTTTGGGCTTCTCTCCGTTGTTTGCCTCTTTAATATATTCTATTCCTGATGCGATTATTGGCGGAGCGTCATTCATATTGTATGGCATGATTGCTGCAGTTGGAATCAGAAACCTTGTTGATGAAAAAGTTAACTTGGCAGATATGAAGAATTGTATTATTATCTCCTTGATGCTTGTCATCGGCCTTGGTCTTAGATTTGGAAATCCGATAACCATTGCAATTGGGGAAACGAATTTGCCGCTTGACCGTCTGGGTGTTGTAATAGCTGTTATTGTTGGCATAATTCTAAATATAATACTGCCTGCTGACAAATCGCTGGGCAAGAGCGAGAAGTAGATGAACCTATGCGAAAGGAGCGCAGCGCAGCTTTTTGAGTAGGCGAAACACCAGGGTTCCTAAAAGATAAGAAAAGTCCGGTGGGCATTTATGCCAATCGGGCTTTTCTTGACAGGACGGCGGCATCGTTATACAATGCTCATGAGTTGTATGCAACGGGTCTTAGCCGGATACAAACTACGCAAAGGTTAAGAAAGAGGTCAGCAAATTGAATATATTAGTCATCAATACAGGCAGTTCGTCTCTGAAGTATCAACTCTTCAACATGGAAACCGAAGCAATAATTGCTAAAGGAAACTGTGACCGGATAGGCATAGACGGACACATAAAGCATGTGCCTTCAAACGGAAAACCAACATTAAAGAGTGATATACCCCTGCCCTCACACTCAGAAGCAATAAATTTTGTTATACGCACCTTGACAGGCCCAGAACATGGGGTTATTGATAGCTTATCTGAGATAAGCGCCGTTGGACATCGTGTTGTACACGGTGGGCGTAAGTTTGCGCAGAGCGTTCTAATCAATGATGATGTGCTCAAAGCCATAATAGCATGTGTTCGCCTTGCTCCGCTGCATATTCCTGCCAATCTTATGGGGATTTATGCTTGTCAGAAGGCTATTCCCGCAGCGCCTCAGGTTGCGGTGTTTGACACAGCGTTTCATTTGGCAATTCCCGATTATGCGCACGTTTATCCTATTCCATACGCGTATTATGATGAACACGATATCAGACGATATGGATTCCATGGTACATCCCACAGGTATGTATCGGAAAAGGCAATAGATTATTTGGGTGGAAACGCCGAGGGCATGAGGCTCATAACCTGTCATTTGGGTAACGGAGCATCGCTTGCGGCGATAAAAGACGGCAAGAGCATAGACACAACCATGGGTGCAACGCCCCTTGAAGGACTGCCTATGGGCACAAGATGCGGTACGGTTGATGCAGCTTTAGTTTCAGTTATAGCGGAGATAGAGGGCGGGCTGTCAATTGGTGAAGCGCTCGAGATTTTAAACCAAGAATCGGGTGTTTTGGGGATATCCGGGATTTCATCCGATTTTCGTGACATAATGAATATCGCCGAATTTAATTTCGATGAAGCAGTTGAAGTAGAAGAGATTGAGGATCTTGAACTTGTGCATCGCTCAAGGCTTGCGCTAGATGTTTTTAAGTATCAGATAGCAAAATTCATCGGGTCCTACATTGTTGCGCTAGGTGGCGTAGATGCAATTGTATTTACAGCAGGCGTTGGAGAGAATTCGCCCTCAATAAGGAGGGGGATTTGTGACTGGTTAAAAAGCTTCGGAATTTTTATTGATGGTGACAAAAACGGCAATGCTGAAGGCAATGGTGTTACGGATGTTACTGAGGCAGGGTCTTCTGTTGCTGTGCTTATCATTCCGACCAATGAGGAGCTGATTATAGCCAGGGATACCATGAAAATTGTATTTAGTACTGAATCTCGAAAATAAATTTGCAAACTGGAGTGCATTACAAGTGTTTACTCCCATCACCCTAAAAACCCATTGGCCTCTAACCATTTAAGAGATTCGTTTGCGTTAATCGTTTCTATTGTGAAAGTGATGTCTGGCAAGACCGCAGTCTTTTGGAGTACTGCATTGATGTCAATTATTCCATCTCCGAGCGCATTGTGGGTGTCAAACTGGCCATGATTATTGTGCAGGTGGATATGCCCCAGATGAGGTGCCATTTGCTCAGCCCAAGTTACTACCGGGATGTCCGGGCCCATCAAAGCTGCGTGGGCAATATCAAAGCAGAGCGTTAATCGGGCATCCCCAACGGCCTGGACGATTTTTATGAGCATGGCAGGTGTGCTTTCGAGGACATTTTCTAGGTGCAGCTTAAAGTTTTTTGGCTTATCTGAAAGAAACCCAAGCCAGAAATCTACAGACTTTTCAACAAACCACTCTTCGTAATATACATGGGGCAAAAATCCCGAGTGGGCAATCATCGTGTCTATGTGGTATTCTTGCATGATATTCCATGCTTGGTGTAGCCTCTTTTTCGCAACATCGAGTATGAGCGGGTCAATGGCTGCGGGGCTTAGTTCGTTAAAAGGTGCGTGAAAGGTAAGCCGTTTTACATTCTGCATTTTGTTTCGTGCTTTTGCATCGAACTCGTCAAAGCAGGTGTCCATGTTGTATGCGGTGCAGAATTCGGTGATTTCCAGTCCTAAAGAAAATTCGCGGGCTTTTTCGGCAGCATCTTCCGCTATGGTAGAGATGTAAAGCCTCTGTGATATATTTTTCATTTGATACCTTTCGCTTTGGATTTGCAGTTAGGTGACACAGACCACTACGCTATACTAATATACCACATAAAGCAATAGACTCATAGGAAAAGGAGTTGCCGGAGTTCATTATAAATAGACAGAAGACTGTGAGTGAGGAGATTGGCTATGTACACAGCAGCCGTAATAACGGTAAGTGACAAGGGTGCAGCAGGAGAACGGGAAGATATTGGCGGGCCTGCGGTACGTGAGATTTTGGAGCGTGCGGGTTATGAGGTTGTACATACGGCGATAATTCCGGATGAGCAGAAGCTCATTGAGCGGGAGCTCATGAAATGTACCGACACTCTGGATATTGCGCTTATAGTTACGACAGGTGGAACAGGATTTTCGCCGAGGGATGTCACACCGGAGGCTACGATTGCTGTTTGCAAGCGGCTTACGCCCGGTATTCCAGAGGCGATGCGGGCAAGGAGTTTGCAGATAACTGACCGCGCTGTGTTGGCGCGTCAGCAGGCAGGAATACGTGCAGAGTCTTTGATAATAAACCTACCGGGAAGCCCAAAAGCTGCTAGAGAGAATCTGGAAGCTGTGCTTTCTGCACTAAATCATGGACTAGAGATGCTAAGAGGTGCAAAGCGGGATTGTGCGATTGAGGAGTAAGACTGTGGTAACCCGGGAGCGTTGCTCCCGACAACTAAGGGACAGGAACTGAGAAGGGTCGAGCTTTTTTCAGTCTAAGGTGGAGGAGAAGTAGCTTGCAATATAATACAAGACGTGTGTTTAATCGTAAGCTGGTTTTGAGTATAACTTCGCTTTCGATAGTTGGACTTATTATTGTATATATTATAGTCAACACAATATTCCGGACAATTATTTATGAAAATGTAGTCGAAGCGACACATAGTGAAGCCCGCCTGATAGCGCAGGAAGTTGACAATTGGTTTGAAACCGGAAACCATATTGTCGGAAGTCTTGCAAGATTATGGGTCGAGCTTGGCGTCGATTATATAGAGTCGGCTGCAAACGTTTTTTTGGAAGAGTTTGACTTTGTGTCTGAGGTGTTTGCAGGGTTTGCTGACGGCAGCTTTGCGGGTGGCGGCGATTGGGTTCCGGATGAGGACTGGGTCGCAACAACCCGACCCTGGTACGTTGCCGCTAAAGCTAACCCTAGTGAGATTGTGGCAACGACTCCCTATGTGTCCTATATTGGTGGACGCCGAGTTGTAACCTCTATTTCAAAATGGGTGCCGGATTTGGGTGGAACGGAAGCTGTTGTTGGTGTGGTCATCACCATGGATTCAATTTTGGACATGATTAATGAATACCGTCTTGCAGGTGGTGGGCATCTGATTTTGCTTGGTTCTGAAGGTGAAGTGGTCTCCCATCCTCAGTCGGAATTTACAATAGGGCATGAGGAGACAATCTATATTGAGAATCTTCCCGGCGGGGAGTTTCTAAGAAGCATTATAGAGACATATGATGGTGGTATTATTGAGTTTGATGATCATATTCATGGGTCGGCATACCTTATGATGTTTCGCCTCTATGCGACTGGTTGGACATTGGCCGCGGTTATTCCTACAGCCGCAGTGATGGAGCCGGTTTCTCAGTATCTGTCTATTATCATGTTGGCATCAGGGGCAGTTGTTGTTGCGCTGCTCCTGCTCACAATGTTTTTTATGTTTCTTTTAACGAGAAATAAGGAAACAGAACATGTAGCGCATCAGCGGCTTCACGCGATGCTCAATTCCTCGCCGCTTGCTTGTGTGCTAATTGATGAGGCGTTTAATATTCAAGAGGTCAATGATGTCGGGGTCAAGCTGTTTGGGGTGGAGAGCGCAGATGTTTTTATCGACAGATTCTTTGACCTCTCGCCGGAAGATCAGCCCGATGGGAAGCCCTCTTACCAAAAGATGCTTGATAACCTGCATTTTTGCCTAGAGGTAGGAAAGGCAAACTTTGAGTGGATGCATCAGACTCTGGATGGCGCGATTTCGCTTCCCTGCGAGGTTACGCTTGAGCGTCTGACTATAGACACAAGGGATTTAGTCATTGCATATATAAGAGATTTGCGTGAAATATATAAAACTGTAGCGATGGTTTCGCAACTTGAAAATGCGGCGTTTACCGATTCACTTACAGGTGCAAGAAACAGGCGTTATTTTCTGGATGAAGCTGAGCGAGAACTGAAAAAATGCATTGAGGATAAGCAAGACTTTGCGCTACTCATGATAGATGTTGATCACTTCAAGAGCATCAATGATACGTATGGACACCCGATGGGTGATGAGGTCTTGAAAATATTGGTTGCGAGAATCGTCCACTCGTTAAAGCACGATACATTGGTTGCCCGCTATGGTGGTGAGGAGTTTATTGTAACGCTTCCGGGTGCAAGTCCGGAAAATGCTTTTGCTACTGCCGAGAGAATAAGAAAAAATATTGAAGCTTTTAAATTTGTGACAAAAGAGCGGAAGATCGATGTCAGAATCTCACTGGGTGTTGCGTCAATGCCAGAACAAGGGATAACTTTGGCAGAGATGGTCAGCAATGCAGACAAGGCACTGTATAAGGCTAAGAACTCCGGTAGAAATAAGACTGTTGCATATAGGCAAGAGTAGATTAAAGCGTAGTCAGAAATCTTCAACGAAACATTATTCCGTCAAGAATTATTCTTGACGGAATAATGTTTAAAGATGCCGAAAACCAAGCCTCATTGTCAGCTGTCCAAAGCGCAGTTTAAACGAATGGAAACTCTGTATAGGTTATTTGACATGCCATGCTCCATGGTGCCGCTATACTTTTCTACACATCGCCTTACATTTTCTAGCCCATACCCTCGAAAACGTCCTTTTTTCATATGAGAAGTCTGTAAACAAGGGTTGGAGATTTCGTAGAAAATCATATTATTTCGCTGTGTGATTTCTGCCGTTATCTTTCTGGCAGAGGGTTCAAGTAAAACACATTCTTCTATGGCATTATCAAAAGTATTTCCTATTATGACACTTAAATCTATGGCAGAAATCTTGATATCAGGTGGAACAAATGCGTTAAGCTCAATGGTGATGCCATTGGCTTTTGCGTGCGTGTTTTTCTTTAAGCCAAACCAGCTGTTAAAGAAAATATGCACGAGCAAACACAAAATAAGAACTGTTGCAACCTCAAAAATAATATAATTCACCAAGACCTCCTAACAAAGCGAAAGAGCGCTAATTCAAACGCCTTTTTACGTCTTCTGCTTATCGGTATTTTCTCAGCATTTGTAAGCACCAAATCATGCTCATTTACCGCATCAATAAAATCGAGGTTTACGATATAGCCCTTATGAGGAGAGACAAAGGCGTTTCTGGGTAATAAAGCTTCGGCATCACCTATTTTCATCCTGCATTCATACGTTCTTGTTTTTGAGTGAAGTGTAAGTGTATGCCCAGATGCCTCAAAATAAAGGATATCGCTTATAGGCAAAACATATGAGCGCCCATTTTCGGCAATAGAGAATTTTTGTGGTGCAATTTTGTCAACAGCGGCATTAAGGGCATTTTCCAAAGTTTCATGCACGACTGGTTTTGGGAGGTAGCGAAAAGCGACTTCATACCCTCTGTAGGTGTATGCACTGCTGTTTGTCACAAAAATGATAAGCGGCGGACTCGGCATGCCGCGCAGCTTTTTGGCAGCATCAAACCCATTTAAGGCACCCATTTCTATATCAAGAAGAATAACGTCGGCTGGTTGTGTTTTTATACCAGCTAATAGGGATTCCGCAGAGTCGAACAAGGAAATGACCATATCCGGATTATATTTTTGGGCAAGCGATTGGAGGTGTAGTAACTCTTTATATTCATCATCACATATTGCAATATGCATACGTACCCCCTCTCTTTTTTAGATACGTGGTGCGTGTTGGTTCGCTTAATTTCTCTGTCAATGACATTCTGATTATAATGCAGGAACACTATGTTTGCAACCGTTTGTGTCGGAAAATCGACCGCTTGTGCTCATAATATTGCGCAAATTATTGATGCATGTGATAATGCCAAACAAAAGCAGGTGCAACATGGTTATACATAAACAGGCGTCATCGCTGGCTGATAAGCTTGTGAAAATAAAAGTGGTTGAAAAGCGCACTCAGGAAGTATACACATACGGATTTGAATTAATTATTTCGGGCATGTTGAATGTGATGCTCATGGCTACCATAGCCGCTTTATTACGTCGATACTACGACTGGATACTCTTTCTGATTGCATTTATTCCGCTCAGAACAACCGCAGGCGGGTATCATGCAAGCTCCCATGCAAAATGCATCCTCGTGGGGACATTGAGCTTTTCTGCCTTATTGGTGGTATCAAAGCTGCAAATTGAGTGGACGATTGCAAACTTGATTATTGCAAGCCTGTCATTATTGATAATGTTTCTGCTCTCGCCGGTAGAAGCGAAAAACAAAAAGCTAAAAGAGAAACAGGTCAATAAAAATCGAAAAATTAGCATTGGCATCGGTATTGGCAATTTGCTCGTGGCAATTATAGCCGTTTTTATTTATGGCATTTCAAGTTTTCTGGCTATCTATTTTGCAGGTGTTTTTGCCGCGGCACTATCGATGATCATTGCTAAAAAAATAAATTTACAAAAGGGGAGAAATTGAAATGAGAATACTTAGAAAATGGCTTGTAAAACTGGCTTCCTCGATGGCGGTGTTGGCAATGCTTGTTGCAGTTTCATCTGTAGGCTCGGCATGTGTTTTTACCGCATATCAGCCGGACGTACCAGAATCTTTGCAGTGAGAAAGGAGGCAGGAGCCTTGCGCATAGAAAGTGCGTGAGGTGCAGTGTGTTTAGAAAGGAGGATGCTTATGCGAATGTGATGCTGGTTGGTAAATTTTGAGAAAGTTTAAAGAGTGAGCTGCGTGAGGAATTGCAAACAAAATGGAATGTTATCTATGATAATGGTTGACAAGCTCTGAAGGTTGTGGGTTATCCTCTAAAACCTAAATGCACTATATAAGGAAGTATACTATATGAACAGGTATAAATTTAAGAAGATTGCGTCAATATTCTTTGTAACACTGATGCTTGTGATGTTCGGTACTCCTGTACTCTCATATTATGAGCAGGAAATAAATGTTCAGGATATTGTTGTGTTTGGTGCAGTTGCGGACAGCATTAACGAATATGGAGTTCCAGTATTTTACATAACGGTATCCCCTGAGGAGTGGGAAGAAAACTACCTAGAACACCCCTTTTTTCAAGATAGAAGAAATAGACGTGAAGGCGAAGCCGTCTTTGTGCTTGCTTACCAAGATCTCATAGTTCCTCATAATGCAGATTGGTGTAGTAGGTGTCATCGACAAACAGTTTGGGAGCATAGACAGTGGACAAATGTTGAATCAGTTATTGTACGCTGTCCAGGCTCAACAGCAAATTTTGATGCCAGGGTTGCATACACATGGACGACCAGATATCGTTGTGCAAGCTGTGGGCATTTTCATTCAAATTACAGATGGAACTCAGATAGAAGAACGTGGGGCTGGCACATGGACTGTTGGAAAAACCTAAATACAACAGTAAGAATAGAGGTTGGTAGCGTCTTTATGAATCACGGATGTGTATGGCGTGCAACTTCGATTACCCCTGGCACTAGTGGTGTGGTTCACGGATTTCCGGTATCATCCGGCGACCCGCGAGGGTGCAACGCACTAGGAAATTGTGCAGCCTGGAGAACTTGTGCACACTGGTGGTAGTTATGGTATAATCTGATTTAATGTTCTTTGGTAGAGGCACTACTGACTATAACTGTGAAATGTTGCAAGTGTGGTCATTAACATTCAAGTCGTATGTTGCTAGAAAAATGGTATACATCATGTATTGTGTGAGCGCGATTTATTCAAGATTGTTGACTAAAGTTCTAATAACTAGGTATCCATCTTAATCTATGAGGAATCGAACATGAAAAGAATTACAACATTAATTATCCTCAAGTTGTTCTGTATAGCGCTCGTCTCCGCATGTGCTGTGTTTGGAAATGAACTACAGCCGTCAAACCAAATAACAGCACAAAAACCTGTCGAGTCTGATATAGACTATGAAGAGCGCGACGAGCTATCAGATGTGGATAGATTCAATGAAAAGAACCACGCTGAAGAAAGCGCTCCTGGTACAAATGAAACACGACGCGTTGAAGCGCTAAGTGAATATGAACTCAATAGCGCATTGCATGAATTTGGTTTAGACTGGCTGATAACAGTTACAAGACCACCATTTTCATATCAGCTTCGCAATGAGTCAGATACTATAGTTTTTATGTTTACAATAATGGGCAGCAGAGCGTTTTCTATGCGTATGTCACTCAATGTGCTTTTCGTGCAGGCAACAAACGCAGAGATTGATGCTTTTATGGATGAAGATATGCCACGAGTTTCTAGGTTAATGATGAGTATTTTTCCATACGAAGATGATGTAGCTACTCTGATTTCTCAGGGCATGAAGTTTTTTGAAAATTACCAATTCTTAGAGTATCCCAGGTATGAAGGTGAATTTGTAGTGTTGTGGTCTGGTAGAGAAAACAACATCAGCGCAGAAATTATGTACTCTTGGGATTTTGTTCATGAAAGATACCTGCTCAACCTTATTGAGCTAGTTTGTGAGCCAAACCACTACCCTCTCAATACAATGCTAAGCGGAGAACATATGCCCCTACCTCACGCTAAACAATAAATCACCATATGTCGGGAAAGGCCAGTGGTCGCGAGAAACCAACAATTCAAGCTCGTCGGTCAATTCACGCAGCTCGGTCATTTTTGTCAAAACGCTGTCCTTGAAAAACTGCGCCTTTTCCAAAGCGTCTTGCGTTTCCTCAGCATCACCCAGCGCATCCAAAAGCTCAGAAACTTTCTGATGCAGGCCTGCGGAGATTATCGATAGCCGCATGACGGTATCCCGCTCATATGAGCAGTCGGCTTCCGGCAGGAAGGCTTTCTTGCTTAGCGCGGCGGCACTTAGCTCTCCGGCACATTGAGAAGTCAGCGACAAAATATTTTTTTTGACCAGCTTATACATGGTGACTGCTTCGATGTTACATAATTTGCAGTAGTTTTCCAGACCGATTTCATAGCGTGATAGAAGCTCAGCTTGAGAAAATACGCGATGTCGCTCGTAAAGGGCAATATTTTTTTCGTGTAGCATATAGGGCAGTGCATCAGGCGTTGTAGGCAGATTAAGCAGCCCTCTGGATTTTGCCTCAGACACCCATACATCATCATAACCGTTACCGTTGAAGATGATGCGTTTATGGGCTTTTATGGTTTTGCGTATCAGTGATTGAAGCGCCAAACCGAAGTCGCTTGCAGCTTCAAGTTCATCAGCAAATAGCCTCAGAGATTCAGCGACCGTTGTGTTGATGACGACGTTGGCTTTTGCTATCGACATATTTGAGCCAACCATCCGAAACTCGAATTTATTTCCGGTAAACGCAAACGGTGAAGTCCGGTTTCTGTCGTTTGTGTCTTTTGGAATACCCGGCAGAACAGTTGCACCTATTTTCATCATGGTCTTCTTTTCACCGGCATCATATTCAGACTCGTTTTCGATGGCCTCTAGGATAGTCATCAGTTCATTGCCTATATAAACCGACATGATTGCAGGAGGGGCTTCATGACCGCCGAGCCTGTTATCGTTGCCGGCGCTGGCTGCGGAGATTCTAAGCAAATCCTGATAGTCGTCCACAGCCTTAATCACGGACATAAGAAACAGGAGAAACTGTGCATTTTCGTGCGGTGTTTCGCCGGGATCAAACAGGTTTACACCGCAGCCGGTTGCCAGTGACCAGTTGTTGTGCTTTCCGCTGCCGTTAATGCCGTCAAATGGTTTTTCGTGCAGCGTACAAATCATGCCATGTTCTTTTGCAATGCTTTGCATGATTTCCATAATGAGCTGGTTATGGTCAGTCGCTATGTTCGTTGTAGAGTACATTGCGGCAATTTCGTGCTGTGCCGGAGCGGACTCATTGTGTTCGGTTTTGGCAGGAACACCCAGTTTCCAAAGCGCTTCGTTAAGCGCCTTCATATATGCCGAAACCCTTGGTTTGATTGCGCCATAGTACTGGTCGTTAAGCTCCTGGCCTTTGGGTGATTTTGCGCCAAAAAGTGTGCGGCCGGTGTACATCAGATCCTTGCGCTTTTCAAACATCAGTTTATCAATCAAAAAATACTCTTGTTCTGCGCCGGCCATTGATTTTACAGTGGTGACATCATCATTGCCAAACAGTTTCAAGATGCGGAGCGCCTGTTTATTTATTGCTTGCATGGATCGGAGCAGCGGGGTTTTTTCGTCAAGGGCTTCGCCTCCGTAGGAGCAAAATGCAGTAGGGATGTAGAGTGTATTGCCACGCACAAAAGCATAGGATGTTGGATCCCAAGCGGTATAGCCACGGGCTTCAAATGTCGCACGCAATCCGCCGGAGGGCAGGCTAGAGGCGTCGGTTTCGCCCAAAACAAGCGCCCTGCTTGAAAATTCCATGATTGCTCTGCCGTCTCCGGTTGGGGACAGAAAGCTATCGTGTTTTTCCGCAGTGATGCCGGTCATAGGTTGGAACCAGTGGGTATAATGTGTTGCGCCGCGTTCGATTGCCCAGTCTTTCATTGCACTGGCAACAATTTTTGCAACCCTTGCATTAAGGCGACTGCCCTCTTGTATCGTTTTTTGCAGTTCCTCATAGGTGTCAGTAGGTAATAACTGTTTCATGACATGGTTGCTAAATACCATTGAGCCATACAGAGCACATGGATTTGTCATAATAGTGAATATTCCTTTCGTTTGGGTTGGCAAAAAATTCACCCGGCAAAACCGATGAGCGTTCGACGCCCGTCAGCTAGAGGGAAATGTCAATAAAGCCGCTCTTTGTCAGCCTTTTTATATGAGTAAATCCACAGGTTTTTAGAAGTGGCTGCATTTGCTCGAACTTATGGCCTATGGAGTGGCCATCGTGACTGTCGCTTGAAAGAATGACTTCCCCACCTCTTTTACAAAGCTCTTTAAGCAAAAATACTGATGGGTACGGGTTGGGCTTGTTGAGACGGTACATCGCACCTGTGTTGACCTCGAAAAGCTTGCAGTCTTTTAATATCTCGTCCATTGCACAAAGTGCAGCATCTACATATCTCGGATGTGACTCGTCAAAAAGGTTTCCATCAAAATTATATTTTGCAACTAAGTCAAAGTGGCCGATGATATCTGCACCTGTGATTTTTGCAATATTTGAAAAAGAGGAAAAATATTCCTCAGCCAGAATATAATAGTCACCGCCAAAAAATGTATCGACCATTTCTTTTTGGTGATTTACCCCCGCATCGACAGAGACAAACTGGCCATTGCTTTTCACATAGTGCAAGGCACCAATCAAATAATCTAGGTCTTCGGGGATGTTCTCGGTATAGAAATCCCGCTCTAATCCAAGAAAGATTTCTATTTGACTTTCATATTTTTTTGCGAGCGTCCTTATTTCACGTACATATTTTTCAGAGGCCTCAAGACCCATTGAGTAGTAGATGTCGAATGGAACATGTGAATGCTCAGAGAAACCAAGAGAGGTGCAGCCCTTTTCAAGAGCCGCCTTAATCATATCTTCTGCAGACAAGATGCCGTCACAGTAGGTTGTGTGGGTATGCAGATTTTGAAATTCGGTCATTTTGCCCCATCCTCTTTGTCGGTGACATGGCGTGACATAAGCTCATTTTGCACATCAATGGGGCTTATACCCATCTGCGCCATCAGCACCATAGTGTGAAAAACTAAATCTGAAATTTCATATATGGTTTCACCTTTGTCGTTTCCTTTGGCAGCGATAACGACCTCGGTAGATTCTTCTCCGATTTTTTTAAGGATTTTGTCAATGCCCTTGTCAAACAGATAGGTTGTATATGAACCGGGTTTGCGATTTTCCTTGCGGTCAGTGATTATGTCATACAGCGAGCCAAGAGTAAACGGCGGGGCGTCCTCACCATAAACATGCTCAAAGAAACACGATTCCTGCCCAGTATGGCAGGCCGGCCCCTCTTTTTTTACGACTATGGTCAAAGCATCTTTGTCGCAATCGGATTTTATGCTTTTGATATGCTGGACATTTCCGGAAGAAGCGCCCTTGCGCCAAAGTTCCTGACGTGAGCGGGACCAAAAGCAGGTTCTCCCCTCGTCTATGCTGATTTGCAGGCTTTCTGCGTTCATGTATGCCAGCATCAGCACGGCTTTTGTTTCGGAATCTATCACAATGGCCGGAATGAGTCCGTCCTTGTCGAATTTCAAGTCATCTATTTTAATCATGTGAAATCGTCCTTTCTTAAGCTGACGAGCGTCGATGAGGGTTTGGTTCCCAGTAGTTTAGCTACCGTCCTCTGCCGAAGTAGCAGCGAGGGAAGTTGCATACGGTGCAGCCGGAGCAAAAGCCGCCCTCGCCAAGGCCACAGAAATCATCGGGATTTATTTCAATTCCGGCAAATATTCTGGGCAGAAAAACATCTAAGCTTGTGACAATAGAGTGCATGGAAGCGCTGGGAACGCCAATCAGCACAGTGTTGTCCAGATAAGCCAGCATCAACATGTTGCCAGGCTGCATCGGCATACCATGAGTCACAACGTTTGCACCTGATGCGCGTATTGCGGATGGGGTTAAATCGTCCGGGTCAACAGACATGCCACCGGTGAGCAATATAAGTTCTGCACCCTGCTCTTTGAAAGTGTCTATGGCATCAAGTATTTTTTCCAGCTCATCGGGGCATTTTGAAACGCCTAATATCTCAGCGCCGTATTTTTCCAGTTTTGACCGCATGACTGATTCAAATCTGTCCTCAATACGGCCATAGAAAACTTCGCTGCCGGTTATGATGACACCGCATTTGAGTTTTTTGTATTGCAGGACTTCGAAAATCGGATGATTCTTTTCGGCAATACGGAGTGCCGCATCGACATGTTCGCGCTTTGTTACAAGCGGCACAATTCTGATGCCGCCGAGTTTTGCAGCATCCGGAACATCGATCATGCCCGGCAGACAGGCGATTGTGTAATCGCCCACGCTATTTATCGCTTGCAGAGCTTCAGAGTTTACTCGAAACAGTCCGGGGTGCTCAGAGTAAATAAGCACTTTACCTTCAGCTGTTGTTTCGTCGTGCCTGACACCAAATCCACAAGTTGCTTCTGCAACGGACAGCGCTGCATCACTTTCGTGAACCTCGTTTTCATCTGCGTCCCAAACAAAAACATGGCTTTTTCCAATATCCAAAAGCTGGGGTATATCTGTTTGGCAGATAACATGTCCTCTGCTAAACACCACGCCTTTCTTTGCTCCGGAAATCCCGGTCATATCGTGGCAGAGGGTTTGCCCCACCGCATCTTCGATTCTTATTTTTTTCATTGATTTTCTATGACCGTTATCTCGTCACCCGACTTAATAGTGCCTTCTTCGAGGACTTCGGCGAATATGCCTTCGCGTGGCATAACGCAGTCGCCGGTTTGTCTTTTTATGGCGCAGCCTTGGTTGTGGCATTCTTTGCCGATTTGTGTTACGGACAGCAAAGCCTCGCCTACGCGCATTTTTGTGCCTATGGGCAGTTCGTAAAGGCATAGACCCTGTGTAAGAATGTTTTCTGCAAACACTCCAGCGTCCAGATTTGGCATCTTTTCACGGAGTTTATCAACGCTTTCATCTGCCAGCAGGCTTACTTGTCTATGCCAATCACCGGCATGGGCATCGCCCACAATGCCATGGTTTTTCTTGACGAAGATTTCAGTTGTCGGTTTTTTTATTACACCTTTAACATCACTGATGCATACTGCTGTTACTGTTGGCATGATTTCACCTTCCAAGAATAGTAGTTATATGGGGCTTGGCGACACTATGGGTTTGCGGTGTAATCGCCCGATTTGCCTCCGGTTTTTTTGAGCAGCCTTATGTTTGTGATTTCAATGTCTTTTTGTGCGGCTTTGCACATGTCATATATCGTCAGTGCCACTGCTGAGACGGCTGTCAGAGCCTCCATTTCAACACCGGTTTCACCTTTGCAGCGTACTGTGGCCGTTATATCGATCGAATTTTTGTTTTCGTTTAAATCATACGAAATATCCACACCGGAAATGAGTATGGGGTGACACATGGGGATGATGTCCGGTGTCTTTTTTGCTGCCATGATTCCGGCAACTTGTGCGACGGCAAGAACGTCACCTTTTTTCATTTTTCCGTGGACTATGAGCGCGAACGTTTCTGCATTTACAAATACGGAGCATCCGGCAGTTGCTTCACGAGTCGTAATTTGTTTGCAGCTGACATCGACCATGCGGGCGCGGCCATCATTGTTGAAATGTGTTAGTTTTGACAAAGTATACTCAACTCCGTTTTATTAAGATCTATCCACCAATTTGGTTCATATTTTTTAAGCTGTGGCTAATTTCTCCATCATCGAGCGTATGTTTGCGGGGTTTTTCGAAAATGGCACGTTTTATCGTATCTTCAAGAGCTTTGCCCAACAGGCCGCGTAGGTCTATTTCATCCGATGAATGCAGGCATGGTTTAAGTTTGCCATCGGAAGCAACCCTGATGCGATTGCATGTGGGACAAAAGTGAGAACTGATGGGGCTTATGAGCCCCACTGTGCCTATCCCATTCGGCAGCATATAGAGCTGAGCTACGCCTTCTGACCCGATTTCTTTGAGCTCAGGCGCAAGCTCTAAGACCCTAGATACACTAACAAATCTCGTTTCAGCCCAATCGGCGGTTTCGCCAATCGGCATCATTTCGATAAACCGGACATTGGCGTTAAACTTGCGCGTAAGTTCGAGCAGCTCCCGTATCTCATTGTCGTTGACACCGCCCATAAGCACGGCATTTATTTTGACTGCAAGAAAACCCGCCTCAAGTGCGGCATATATGCCGCGCAACGCTGCATCCAGTGTTCCGGTACGCGTGATTTTTTTGTATGTAACAGGATCGAGTGAATCAAGGCTGATGTTGAGGCGTGTAACACCTGCGTCCTGAAGCTTGTCTATAAATTGAGGCAAAAGAATACCGTTTGTTGTAAGGCATAACTCACAAATACCCGGGGTGTCCGATACCCTGCGGCATATTTCCAAGATGTCTTTTCGCACGAGGGGCTCACCGCCGGTCAGCCGCACCTTTGTTATCCCGCAAGCCGCAGCGCAACTGACAATTTGTGCGATTTCATCGACAGATAATATTTCTTTTTCACTCATATTTTCTTCGCAGTTTTCTGGCATACAATAAACGCATCTGAGATTGCAACGATCCGTCACAGACATGCGAAGATAATAAATGTCTCGTCCAAAACTATCCTTCATAAAATCAAATCCTGTAAGCTTTAATTATCGATCCTGCGGGTAATGGGGGCGCATTTTGTGGAACTTCGCCGAGCAAATCGCATTTTTCAAGGGAGGATACAATTTCACTTCCCTGCCCATCGATTGGGCTGAAATATGCTATGGAGTTTACTATTTCCAGTTTGCCGCGCAGAATGCGCATCTTGGGGTTGCTTTTTAAAAGCGGCTCACGTAAAGTGA
Source organism: Oscillospiraceae bacterium (assembly GCA_009781855.1). Lineage (GTDB taxonomy): Bacteria > Bacillota > Clostridia > Oscillospirales > Oscillospiraceae > WRMH01. The sequence goes on from WQUY01000020.1 coordinate 21,719, forward strand.
CATTTACTTCCGGATAAAAGCAGTCTGTCCTGCCGCAAAGCTTCTTTATATATGGCATTGCGATACGTAATAGGCCAATGACAGCCGCTGCCGGGTTTCCGGACAGACCCAGTATAACTTTGCCGTCTTTTATAGCGACTACAATTGCACCACCGGGTCTCATTGAGGCTTTCCAAAAAAGCACTTTTGCCCCAATTTGCTCCGAAGCGGAAACAGCCCAATCATATGAGCCAACGGATGCACCGCCTGTTGTAATGACCATGTCCGATTTGCAAAACGCCTCGTCTATACGTGTTGCGATAACATCCGGATGATCCGGGACAGTGCCGCCATTTATAGCGGCAGCGCCAACATCAGTAAGATATGCGCAAAGGGTATGTACATTGCTATTGTAGATGGTTGCGGGTTTGAGCGGTTGACCGACCTCACACAGCTCCGAACCGGTACTGATAACTGATATTACAGGTTTTTTGAAAACTTCGATACTTGCATATCCCTGGTTTGTGAGGGATGAAATAATCGGTGCGGTAATGACTGTTCCTTGCGAGGCTAAAATCTCTCCGGGTTTTATGTCAACGCCTGCAAAAACAAGGTTTGAATTTTCTTTTACCGGTGCAAAAATACGCACTTCACTGTCTGTGAAAAGAGTATCTTCGTATCTGATGGTTGTGTTTGCGCCGATGGGTATGGGTGCGCCGGTCAGGATTTTTGCTGCGTGACCCGATGTGATGCTGCATCTAGGCTGGGTTCCGGCGGGAAGTTCTTCAATTATTTTGAAAACGGCGGGGGAGTCAGACGTTGCATTTTTTGTGTCCTGAGCTTTTAATGCATAGCCATCAAAGGGACTTCTGTCAAATGGCGGATAGGGTATTCTCGCTTTTGTATCCGTTGCAACGACGCGTCCCAGTGCGTCTCCAATTGCTGAGGTTTGTTTTGCCAGCTTGACTTCCTGACTGTATAGCAGGTTGCAGGCAGCATCGGTATTTAAGTCCTTTTGCATAGTTCCCACCTCCACGAAAACCCTAAAAACAGCAAGTTAAGGTTTGCCTTGAACATATCATTTTGAGCCTGTTTCTGTCAACTGAAAAATGGAATAAGTAAATTGTTATGTAAAATATTTAAAAAGATTTTTAATTTAACTATGGAATTGGGATACATATTGTGATAGAATATGTTACTATTTGTTAACGGTTAGTTTCTATTTCGTTATTGAGGGTGGAACTGTGCTAGAAATCTTATCGCCAGCTGGTTCTCCTGAGGGAGTCATAGCAGCTGCACAAAACGGCGCGGATGCTATATATATGGGATTTGGTGAATTCAATGCGCGTAGGAACGCAAAGAATTTTACATATGAAGAATTTGGGCGGGCGCTTGAATACTGCCGTGTCCGAGGTGTAAAGACATATCTTACACTCAACACTATTGCATCTGACAATGAGCTTCCAAAAGTCGCAGAGCGGGCGAGGGCAGCTTGTCGGTTTGGTGTTGATGCAATAATTGTCCAGGATCTTGGTGTGATGAGTGTCCTGAAACAGGCTGTTCCGGAAGTTCCGCTCCATGCAAGCACTCAGATGGCGGTGCATAATCTCGAAGGTGTCAAAATGGCGGCGGCGATGGGATTTAAGCGCGTTGTCGTTGCGCGTGAGCTATCCCGGAGAAAACTTGCGTACATATGCAAGACAGCGCCGATTGAAATAGAAGTGTTTGTCCACGGGGCATTATGCGCCTGCTATTCGGGTCAATGTTATATGAGTGCAGTCATAGGTCGGCGAAGCGGAAACAGAGGACTATGCGCTCAACCATGTCGCCTGAGTTATAATGCGGTAGGACATGCGGTACAGCATCCGCTGAGCCTTAAAGACAACAGTCTTGTCAATTATATGCATGAGCTGAGCTCAATAGGTGTAAAGAGTGTGAAAATCGAAGGGCGGATGAAGAGGCCCGAATACTCAGCAATTGTAACTGGAATATATGCACAGGCGGCACACAAAGGGAAAACTCCGACTGAGGAAGATCTAGCGGCGCTCAAAAGAGCATTTTCCCGTCAGGGATTTACAGACGGATATTTTACCGACAAATTGGGGCCGGAAATGTTTGGTATCCGTGAAGATGAAAAAAAATCTGATTCGGTCATGTTTGCAACAGCGCGTAAGAGTTATCTCAATGGAGAGTTTCAAAGAGTGCCGGTTCGATTTGTCGGATCCATTTCAGAGGGAAAGCGCGTCAAGCTTGCGGCTGCGGATGATAGAAAAAACACGGCGGTTGTATACGGCCCGGTTCCTGAAATGGCTTTCCACAAAGAGCTGACACTTGCGCTGCTCCAGACACAACTGCATAAAACCGGTGGCACGCCGTTTTATTGTGCGGGAGTCAAAGGCACTGTTGCACCGGGACTGGCGTTGCCTGTGGCAGCATTTAATGAGATGCGCCGCAGTTTGCTCTCGGAACTGCTTGAACAACGAAAATCGACACCCACGCGTGCCCTAGGTGAATTTGTGCCCGGAGAAGATTTTTTGGGATATGCCGGGGCACCGATAATTACAGTTTCAATCATGCGGGCAGATCAACTTTCCGCTGAACTAGAGGAACTTTCGCCAAAGATTATTTATATTCCGATAATGGAATTTGACTTCGAGTCACCCATGTTATACAGATTTCTCCAAAATGAAGACATCAACGTTGTAGCTGTCCTTCCGCGAGTCATTCATGATAACGAAAGCAAGAATGTCTCTGATGCGCTGACTCGCGCTTTGACTGTTGGGGTTAGCGAGGCGCTTGTTGGCAATGTTGGGCATATTCAATTCGCCAAAAGCCACGGAATGGAAGTCAGGGGAGATTTTGGGCTCAATGTATATAACTCAGAGTCACTGTATGCGCTGCGAAACCTTGGACTAAAATCTGCAACATTATCATTTGAACTACGGCTTGCTGAAGTGCGTGATATGTCCAAACCTTTAGATACTGAACTGATTACCTACGGACGCTTGCCGTTGATGATTACTGAAAATTGTATCGTAAAAAGCACCTCAGGCGCATGTGTTTGTGACAGTTTCTCAGGTCTTGTTGACAGACAGGGTGCATTATTCCCGGTCGTGCCGGAATTTGGCTGCCGGAACATATTGCTCAATTCAAAGAAGTTGTTTATGGCAGATAAGAGTCAGGCGGTGAGTTCTATTGGACTTTGGGCACAGAGGCTTAGCTTTACTACCGAAAATGCTGTTGAGTGTGTGTCGGTAGTTAAACGATATATGGGTGAGGGCGATTATGTGCCGTCAGGATTCACGCGTGGGCTGTATTTTAGAGGAGTGGAGTAAGTGGAATCAACATTGAAAATCATTCTTGCATCAGCTTCGCCCAGAAGAGCGGAACTCCTCAAAATGATAGGAATAAATGATTTTGAAGTTATAGCTGATAATGCGGAAGAAGAACTAACACCCGGGTTATCTCCGGAGCTGACAGTCTGCAAAATTGCACTTCAAAAGGCAAAGAATGTATCAAAGCGCTGTGAAAGAGATAGCCTAATCATTGCGGCTGATACTGAGGTATATATGGATGGCGAAGCATTTGGGAAACCGATGGATGAGGCAGATGCGGTGCGTATGCTGAAAAGGCTTTCGGGTCAAAAGCATAGAGTATATACAGGGGTCGCAATTATTTCTGAAGGTGTTGTTACGACCGGTGCAGAGGTCACCGATGTTTATTTCCGCGATTTATCTGATAAGGAAATCGAAGCATACGTAAAAACTGGTGAACCTATGGATAAGGCCGGTGCGTATGGAGCCCAGGGAAAAGGTGCGGTCTTTGTAGAGAGAATAGAAGGTGACTTTTTTAACGTCATGGGTCTGCCGGTCTGCCGACTATCAGGCTTGCTCAGGAAAGTAGGTGTTTTGGTTTGAAAGCTATTGCAAAAAAACAATCAATCATCATTGCGTCAACGGCGATATTGATTGCGATTATTACATTCATTTCCATTAATGTTTTTGGTACGGTTGGTCCGGTTACAAACCTTGGAAATGCCGTGTCAAGACCGATAAGAAATTTATCTTCAACAGTGACCGGGATATTTGAGCGGATCTACTCATCCATTTATAGATTCGACGAGCTTATGGAGGCCTATGAGAGACTTCATGCTGATAATGCAGAGCTTAGGGCAAATTTCCGAGAGTCAGAGGATTTGGCGGCAGATAATGCGATGCTCAGAGAATTGCTTGAGTTTGGCGCTCGACATCCGGACTTTACACCCGCTCATGCGGTGTTTGTAAGCTGGAGTGGCTCGAACTGGTCACATTCATTTTCGATAAACAGAGGTTATGCCAATTCAAATGTTACCAGTGGGGCTCCGGTCATTACAGAACATGGCGTGCTTATAGGGCAGGTCACCGATGTAGGAGCGACGACATCTACTGTTGTGACGGTACTTGACACCACATTTTCGGCAGGGGCATATGTCGGAGATGGCGATGGCAGGGCGACGCTCAGAGGTGATTTTAATTTGATGCGCAATGGGCTTATTATGCTTGATCATATTGACGATGACCAAATTGTCAGACCCGGTGATCAAGTGGTAACATCCGGCAGAGGTGGCGTATTCCCACGGGGATTAATCGTTGGCGATGTTGTGGATTTACACATACACAACACCGGCATTGGCAGATTTGCAACGGTGCGACCGGCAAGAGTTTTTGACGCGATGGCGGAAGTCTTTGTTATTGTTGACTTTGAACCCGAAATTGAGTAGAGGTCTATGAAAAGAAAGCAGAGGATTACAAAAATAGCCCTTCATGCACTGCTGATTCTGGTGGTTTATGTGTTTCAAGGCATGGTTTTTCCTTACCTTCGTCTTGCAGGGCTATCGCCGCTCTTGCTGCCGCTTGTCAGCACCGGATTTGCGGTGCAGGAGGGCCGTCAAGTCGGCGGCATTACCGGGATATTTGCCGGAATATTATGCGACCTTTCACTCAATGAGCCGGTTGGATTATTCACAGTTGTGCTCACCTTTACAGGGCTGGCTGTGGGAGAATTGGCAGATACCGTTATAACGAGAAGATTTATAACCTATTTGATGTTTTGTGTCGGGGTGTTGGTGATTTGCGCAATTGCCCAAGTGACTCCGCTGATTTATCGGGTGCTGATTTATCAAGTAAGCATTCCACCCGGTGAACTTTTTTGGACAGCTATTTGGCAAACGGTATATTCGCTGATTTTTTCAATTCCGATTTGGGTTTTTATAAAATCTATTGTAAAACGAACCGTGCGGTGAAAGCCACTTGCAACATAAACGATAAACTCTGCCCCCCTTAAACTGGCGGCAAAAGCGTATGAGATATGCGTGCTCATATCAACACACGCTCTAGAAAGGATAACCATGCAAAAGATGTATAATCCGGCAAGGATAGCCGTAATTTTTATTGTTTTAGCAGCGATGATTGCTTTGTATTTGACAGACCTTTACAGGATTCAAATTCATGAAGCACTGGCATTTGATCCTGATGCAGTGCCGGCGAGGGTTCATTCTCGCACAGTCAACCTACCTGCGGCACGCGGTAATATTTATGACCGAAACGGAATATTGTTGGCATCCGGTAGGCCGTCATTTAACATCATGTTGGATAGGAATACCATGGGTGCTCAAGGAATCGCTGTCATGAACGAAACCATTTTGGAACTCATCTATGCAACAATGGAGTATGGGTTTGCGCATGTGGACACATTCCCGGTCACTCGCGGCGCACCATTTACATTTTTGTCCGATATGACCAATGAGCAAAGACGAAGGATTGAGGCCTATTTTGATTTTCACAACCTGAGCCCATATAAAACAGCATCTGAGTTGCTTGCGTGGATGCGCGGGCATTACAACATAGATTATACAATCGGGATTTTGGATGCACGGCTTATCATTGGGGTGCGTTGGGAAATGGAAATGAGGCTTATCATCGGACATTTAGGCCCTTATGTATTTGCAAGGGACGTTACGACCGATTTTATTACGCTTCTGAGTGAGCGCGGATATGCCGGTGTCTTTGAGGAAAGCAGCTTTATAAGAGAATATCACACGACATATGCAGCCCATGTTTTAGGCTACATCAGACGTATGTCGCCAGAGCAGTTTGAAAGGCTCAGGGAATACGGATATGCAATGGATGCGCTTGTCGGGCAGGTGGGCGCGGAATATGCTTTTGAATCGCAGCTTAGAGGTATAGACGGCAGGAAACGGGTCAGGTCAACCGGAGATGGCACGATTGTGGATGTAGCCATGATTCGTGAGCCTCAGCCTGGAGAACATGTATACCTGACAATCGACATAGACCTTCAGATTGTAGTTGAACACGCACTCAGAACACAGATAGATATAATAAATCAACAACGTGCGGTTGAAGCGAGATTCTCCGGCGAAGAGATAGACCTTGAAGAGATTACGATTCCGGGTGGAGCCGTAGTTGTGCTTGATGTCAGAACAGGGGAGCTTTTGGCAGCGGCATCATACCCCACATTTAACCCAATCACGTTGTCACAGGATTTTGCGATGCTCAATTTGGATCCGAGACGGCCAATGTTCAATCGTGCGACCCATGGTAGATTTGTACCCGGCTCAACTTTCAAAATGGTTACGGGTTTTGCGGGGCTGCGGTATGGCATAGTTACCGAACACACGGGAATAAACTGTGTAGGTAGATTTACAAGACTTTGGCATCCGGATCCTGTCAGAAGCTTTGTTGCAAACTGCTGGATTTTTAATGTTGTTGGTGTCGGACACCATACGTTGGGCATGGTTTCTGCTCTTGAAGTTTCATGCAACTATTACTTCATGGAAATAGCAGCCAGACATCCGACCGGTTGGCTTGATGCTTCAAATATGATTGCAAGAACGGCAAGAGATTTTGGGCTTGGGGTAAGCACCGGCATAGAGCTACCCGAAAACACCGGGCGGCTTGATTCTTCCGAATGGAGAAGAGAGCAGTACGATTTAGGTCTCAGAAGCAGCCCGACGTGGCATCAGGCAACCACGGTTGTTACTGCGTTTGGACAGGGAGAAAACCGATTCACGCCTTTGCAGCTTGCCAGTTATACCGCGACTATTGCCAACGGTGGCACATTGTTTGAGCAGTCTGTGCTCAGCAGGGTTGTCAGTTCAGATTTTTCAGAACAGACCCATAGATTCGAGCCGACTATCCGAAGTGTGATTGAGGAAACAGAGCATATAGAGCTTATCCGTGAGGGTATGTTGCAGGCGTCTAGAGGAACCCAAGGCACAGCGCGGTCAGTTTTCCGTGACTATCCGATAAGGGTAGGCTCAAAGACCGGTACAGCGCAATTTGATACCAGAGACGTTAATGATGGCGTGTTTGTGGCATATGCCCCGCATAATAATCCTGAGATTGCGGTTGCTATAGTTGTTGAAAAGGGTGGCTCAGGTTCTGCAATCATGGATATTGCCAGAATGATATTCGACTATTATTTCAGCACCGGTAGCGCAAGCACGGCAGTTCCGTATGGGCAATTGATTCCATAGTGGTAAACTAATGAGGATAAAAGGAATATTTAATGCGAAGTAATATTTTCATAAAAGGGGCAAGAGAAAACAATCTCAAAAATATTGATATTGAAATCCCACGCGATAAACTTGTTGTGATGACTGGAATATCCGGCAGTGGGAAATCGTCGCTTGCCTTTGACACAATATATGCGGAGGGACAACGGCGGTATGTCGAATCACTTTCGGCATATGCTCGCCAGTTTCTCGGGCAGATGGAAAAGCCGGATGTAGACTATATAGAAGGGCTCTCGCCCGCAATATCCATAGATCAAAAGACCACGAGCCGAAACCCGCGTTCAACTGTCGGCACAGTTACTGAAATATATGATTATCTACGCCTTCTGTGGGCGCGTGTCGGTGTGCCGCACTGCCATAAATGCGGTAAAGAGATTCAGCAGCAGTCAGTTGACCAAATTGTTGATAGTGTTTTGTCATTGCCTGAGGCAACAAGGATACAGGTAATGGCACCGGTCATCCGTGCCAGAAAGGGCGAGTACTCAAAGATTTTTGAAGATGCGCGTAAGAGCGGATATGTAAGGGTACGGGTTGACGGCAGTGTCTACGATCTGACAGAAACGATTAAGCTTGATAAGAACAAAAAGCACAATATAGAAATCGTAGTGGACAGGCTTGTGATAAAGGAGGACATTTCACGCCGCCTGACCGACTCAATAGAAACCGCGCTTTCACTGGCGGGCGGTTTGCTTATAATAGATATTGTCGGACAAGATCAAGAGATGTTATTTTCACAGAACTATGCTTGCGAGGACTGTGGTGTTTCGATGGAGGAGCTTACGCCGCGCCTGTTTTCATTTAACAACCCTTATGGGGCATGTCCTGCATGTACCGGGCTGGGCACGCAGCTAAGGGTTGATCCTGTGCTCATTATTCCAAACCCGTCCCTTTCTATAGCTGAGGGAGCCATTACTGCATCGGGATGGGGTAATGTCAAAAATGACGGGATTTCAAAGATGTATTTTGAAGCGCTGGCTAAGCGATATAAATTCAAGCTGACAACGCCTATAAAAAATCTGCCGGAAGAGATAATGGACATTATCCTTTATGGTACGAAAGGTGAAAAGCTACAACTGTATTATGACCAACCACGCGGCAAAGGTGTTTTGACGCAACCTTTTGAGGGACTCGTGACCAATATAGAACGGCGCTATAAAGAAACGCAAAGCATGTCTATGCGCTGGGAGCTTGAAAACTACATGGCGGAACACCCCTGTCCTGACTGCGGTGGACGTAGGCTCAAAGAGGAGGTGCTTGCGGTCACTGTTGGCGGTATAAGTATCGCCACACTTACCGAAATGTCCATAACACGCACACTCAAATTTATTGATGAGCTGAAACTTTCAGAAAAAGATGAGATGATAGCCAATCGCATCATAAAGGAAATTCGCGAGAGATTGGGTTTCTTGACGAGCGTTGGTTTGGATTATCTCACTTTGAGCCGTCAGGCAGGCAGTTTGTCGGGTGGGGAAAGCCAAAGGATTAGGCTTGCAACGCAAATAGGTTCTTCATTGATGGGTGTGCTTTATATACTAGACGAGCCATCAATCGGGTTGCATCAAAGAGATAATATAAAGCTTTTGAAAATGCTCAAGCGTTTGCGTGATTTAGGGAACACTTTGCTTGTCGTTGAGCACGATGAGGAAACGATTTTTGAAGCGGATTATATTGTAGATGTCGGCCCCGGAGCGGGAGTTCATGGTGGAGAGATTGTCTGCGCGGGTACTGCCGATGAGATAATGGCTTGTGACGATTCGCTTACCGGGCTCTATATGAGCAAGAGAAAGATGATTCCGGTTCCGGCTGTGCGCAGGCAGGGTTCCGGGAAGTCACTGGTTATCCGCGGGGCGTGTGAGAATAATCTGAAAAATTTGACGGTGTCTATACCGCTTGGGGTTATGACCTGTGTGACAGGGGTGTCCGGAAGCGGGAAGTCGTCGCTAATCAACGAGGTTTTGTACAAAGCACTGGCATCGGAGCTCAATGGCGCGAAGGCGCGTCCCGGAAAGTATGATGCGATTGAGGGAATGGAGTTTCTTGACAAAGTAATTGAGATTGACCAGTCACCTATTGGGCGCACACCGCGCTCTAACCCTGCGACATACACAGGGGTTTTTAGCGAGATCAGGGATTTATTTGCTTCAACACAGGATGCTAAGGCTAGAGGGTATAAGCCCGGAAGGTTTTCTTTCAATGTCAGGGGCGGACGTTGTGAATCATGCTCGGGTGATGGTTTGTTAAAGATTGAAATGCACTTTTTGCCCGACATTTATGTTCCTTGTGATGTTTGTAAGGGGAAGCGATACAATCGTGAGACGCTTGAGGTGCGGTATAAGGGCAAGAATATCCACGAGGTACTTGAAATGACTGTTGAAGAGGCACTGGACTTTTTTGAGAATATACCAAAAATCAAACAGAAGCTCATGACTTTGGTTGATGTCGGGCTGAATTATGTTAAGCTCGGCCAGCCATCGACCACTTTGTCGGGTGGCGAGGCGCAGCGCGTCAAGCTGGCAACAGAGCTGAGCAAACGGTCTACCGGAAATACATTTTATGTGCTTGATGAGCCGACAACCGGTCTGCACACCGCTGATGTGCATCGGCTTATTGATGTGCTCAATCGTTTGGCAGATGCAGGGAATTCGGTAGTTATCATTGAGCATAATCTTGATGTTATAAAGACTGCTGACTATATTATTGATCTTGGGCCGGAGGGTGGAGACGGTGGCGGAGAGATTCTTTATGAGGGTGCGCCGGAGAGTGCGGCGTTGTGTGAGCGTAGTTATACGGGCATGTATCTTGGTGCGGTGATGTCGCTTAAATAAGGTTGCAGGTGTTACGATATGACTTTTGAAGCGGGACAATATGATGTTGCTGTGATTGGTGCGGGTCATGCGGGGATAGAAGCCGCGCTTGCGGCTGCGCGTCTCGGCGTGAAAACAATCTGCTTCACAATAAATATGGATTCAGTGGGAAACATGCCCTGCAACCCGAATATAGGTGGAACAGGGAAAGGGCATCTGGTTCGTGAGCTTGATGCACTGGGTGGTGAGATGCCGCTTTGCGCCGATCGTGCTTGTATACAGTTTCGAATGTTAAATAGAGGGAAAGGCCCAGCGGTGCACTCATTGAGAGCGCAGGCGGATAGGCGCGAATATCAAAAGATAATGAAACATACGCTGGAGCTTCAAGAAAATCTTTCTCTGAGGCAGGCGGAGATAGTTGATATAGGCATAGAAGATGGCGCGGTTTCTTATGTTCTGACACAGACTGGTGCAATGTTTCGCTGCCGTGCTGTCATAATTTGCACAGGAACATATCTCAATGGGCGAACAATAGTTGGTGAAGCAATACAGGATGGCGGCCCTGATGGTATGTTTGCATCGACCGTGTTGGGTGCACGGTTGCGTGAACTGGGTCTCGCGCTCAGGCGGTTTAAGACGGGGACACCGGCACGAATCAACGCGCGATTTGTTGATTTTTCTAAAATGGAGATACAGCGTGGTGATGAGCCGCCACCGCCATTTTCTTTTGAGACAACGCAGCCGCTTGTAAACAAAATAGTTTGTTGGCTTGTGTATACAAATGAAGAAACGCATAATATTATACGCGAAAATCTGGAAAGAAGTCCTATGTATTCGGGTGTGATTGATGGCGTTGGTGCAAGATACTGTCCTTCGTTTGAGGATAAGGTCGTGCGTTTTGCAGATAAAGATCGGCATCAGATATTTGTCGAGCCGATGGGGTTAGATACTGAAGAGCTATATCTTCAAGGTTTTTCATCGTCAATGCCGGAAGATGTTCAAATAAAAATGATACGTTCTGTTCCGGGGTTGGAAAATGCGGAGATCATGCGTCCGGCCTATGCCATTGAATATGATTGCATTGACCCACTGGAGCTTCAGCCGACTTTGGAAACAAAGAAAGTTTCGGGTCTTTACGGTGCCGGTCAGTTTTGCGGGTCGTCGGGTTATGAAGAGGCGGCGGTGCAGGGGTATATTGCCGGGGTGAATGCTGTTTTGAAGTTAAGGGGGCAGGAGCCGCTTGTTATAAGCCGAAACGATGGATATATCGGCACGTTGATTGATGATTTGGTGACGAAGGGGACCAATGAGCCTTATAGGATGATGACTTCAAGGTCAGAGTATAGACTTTTGCATCGACAGGACAATGCGGATATAAGGCTTGCGCATTTTGGGCATAGGGTTGGGCTTGTGTCTGATGAGCGTTATCAGCGGATTTTGGAAAAATATAAGCTGGCCGAGCGGGAAATTGAGCGTTTGGAAGCGACTTTTATTCCTCCGTCAGACGAACTGAAAGAGCTGATGGAGCAGTTTGATATGCCTGAGCCGAAGTCGGGAGTGAGTCTTGCATCACTGCTGAGGCGGCCTAAGCTCGACTATAATGCAATTGCGAAGTTGGATAAAAACGCGCCTGATTTGCCTGAGGTTGTACGTGAGCAGGCAGAGATTTCGATAAAATACGAGGGTTATATAAAGAGACAGCAGCGGCAACTGGAAGAGATAATCAGGATGGAAGAACATATTATCCCAGAGGATATTGATTACAACACGCTTCAGGGTTTACGCATCGAGGCAAGGCAGAAGCTCAGCACAGTAAGGCCGCGAAATCTGGGTCAGGCGACACGCATATCAGGGGTTTCGCCTGCCGATGCTGCGGCTTTGATGATATATTTAAAAATGCGGAGTTCTTAGGGTTACTACCCAGAGCGATATGTGATTGAGCGCTTACAAAAAATCGTTCGTTATTTTGCGGAAATAAGCAAAAAGTCGTTCGTCTTTTTGGAGACATATGCAAAAAGTGCTTGCTCTTTTCGTGCGGTTCGTGCATAATGCTATGTGAGGTGACTATTAGTATGAACACGGTCATACTAAAATCAAGGGCATGTGCCACTTGCGCTCCCTATGGGAAACCGCAAGAACTGCACGAAATAATCATTCCTTTTTCATGGTTGTTTTGTGCCTTGGAAGATGTGAAAGGAATGATTGTTTTCATGAGACGATATGCAATTGAAAGATTGGTTAAATGGAAAAACTCAAATAAGC
>WQUY01000021.1 GCA_009781855.1 Oscillospiraceae bacterium
CGGAGTGTCTACGCCCCATGGATTTGATAGATCATAGATTTTTGGCATCTTTGTCTTGTCGAGATAGAATTTGCTCTTGTCTAGTGGCATATAGGCCATGGTATAATCCTCCTGAAATTATTATATGATATTTTCCTCTGCATAATAATCTAAACCTTGGAATTGTACCAAAGTCAAGCAGTTTTTGTTGGACTTTACGCTAAAATAGGTTATAATGTATATATCTTTTGACGAAATCAAAAATTGCGCAGTGAGCAAAGCTTAATTTAAGGGGGGGAGGAAGTGCGCTACAAAATTGGCGATGTAGCAGGAATTCTGGGAATTTCACCTGATTTGATACGTTACTATGAGGAAAAAGGCGTTGTGTCCCCGAGTAAGGATCCGCATAATAATTACAGGTACTATGACACATGGGACATTAACTACCTCATTGACTGTCTTTGGTATAAGAACTTCGGGTTTGGTATTGAGCAAATAGCAAATATGGTCTCCGAATGTTCATATGATGGCTTGCATGAAAGGCTTGAGGCCAGGGGGCAGGAAATCATGGAGGTAATCCGCCGTCAGGAACTATTATTGCAGAGGATACGCCTTTTTTGTGAAAGACTTGAAACCACAAAAAGCCTTTTGGGTAAGTGTGATTTATGCGAAAATTCCGAATTTGTCAGGTACATAAACCGCCGGAATTTTACCTACGACAACAACCCGAATTTGAGAGAGATAACACGCAAATGGCTAAAATATCTGCCATTTTCGCGCCGCTACTTTGAAATGCCAAAAGACGCATTGGCAGAAGTGCGGGGAGATTATGAGTGGGGGTTCTCTCTGGCAATGCAGTATGTGGAGGAGTTTGGCGTGGAAATCAAATCGCCCATAGAGCACATGCCATCAAGGCTGTGCCTACATTCAGCGTTCAAAATAGTCGGCAGGGATCAGTTTTCAGTACAACATATAGATTATTTGATGCAATACGCATCGGAAAACAACTATGAAGTAGTGGGTGATGCCTTTGGAAATCTGGCGTGTAGCGTTATTGAAGACGGACAACCTGTGGGATATTTTGAAGTCTGGCTTCCAGTTGCCCCATCACCCTAAGTATTTATTGCAAAGAAAACAAACATATTACATAATTACAACATAAAGAAGATCGAGGTGAGCAAAATGTCAAAGAAAGTACTTATAATTGAAGATGATGACAATATTGCGGAGTTACTTCGGCTGTATTTAGAAAAAGACGGATTTACAGTTGCAAGAGCTGAAAATGGAGCGTTGGGGCTTGCTGAGTTTGAGCGTTTCCATCCTGATTTGGTGCTGCTGGATATTATGATGCCAGTGCTTGATGGCTGGGGCGTTTGTAAAGAAATAAGGGCAGTATCAAATGTGCCTATAATAATGCTTACCGCAAAAGGTGAGACTCTGGACAAAGTCACTGGGCTCGAAATGGGTGCGGATGACTACATTGTCAAGCCATTTGAAGTAGGTGAGCTCATTGCGCGTATACATGCGGTAATGCGCCGGTTTGACAATGCCGATTTACCCGAAAGCAAAAGATTGACATTCGACAACCTAATAATCGATATGGATGCATTTGAATTATACGTAAAAGGCAAACGTGTCGATGCCCCGCCAAAAGAAATGGAACTATTGTTCCACCTGGCATCATCCCCCAACAGAGTATACACCAGAAACCAACTTCTTGATGAAGTCTGGGGGTTTGATTATTTCGGAGATTCCCGCACAGTCGATGTCCATGTTAAAAGACTTCGTGAAAAACTGGAAAACGTCAGCGACAAATGGTCGCTCAAGACTGTCTGGGGTGTCGGATACAAATTCGAACTCATTGACGGATAATGAGACAAAGTCTATACTTCCGTAATTTTTTGGCGGTTGCGCTGATAGTTTTTCTGAGTTTTACACTGCTCGGAGGGCTGTCGTCGGCATGGAACTACAGACGTACAATGTCCGAAAAAAGAGACATGATGATCGTGACATTGCAGGAAACTGCCAGATATATAACTGTGCAGCATGTGTATTATGGTGTGGATCTAGGTGATCTGAGCCTGAGCATGTGGCTTTCATTTACCTCCAGCGTTTCAGGATTTGACCTGATTGTAACTGATGCGGACGGGGTGGTCAGGGCTTGCTCGGAAAGAGATATAATGCATTTTGGGCGGCAAGTTCCGATGTCAATTTTGCAAGCAGCCGCAATGGGTGGAGATAATGTCAGGCTTTCTTCAGTGGGAGAAATATATCCTGAAAGACGCCAAGTAGCTGGAGCCCCCATATTTGGAACAACAAGTGGGGAAGCAATGATTTTTGGATACCTCTTTGTTTCCAGCGATATGGCTGTGTTTCGGCATGAATGGCAAACTTTTTCCGGGGTATTCCTCATCATTGCACTCAATGTAATGGTGCTGACATTTGTAATATCATTTTTAGCGGCAAAAAAAATGGCACAGCCCCTCAATGAGATGGCGGGTGCCGCACGTCGGTTTGCAAGAGGGGATTTTTCAACACGGGTCGAGAGCTCCGAAAAAAACGATGAGCTGAGCCATCTTACAAAAGCGTTTAATGCAATGGCAGATTCTCTGGAAAGCTCTGAGACATTCAGACGAGAATTTATTGCAAATGTTTCCCATGAACTAAAAACACCGATGACAATCATATCGGGTTTTGCTGAGGGGCTTTTAGATGGAACAATCCCACCAGAAAACGAGAAAAAATATTTGGGTGTAATCCTATCAGAATCCCGTAGGCTTTCAAGGCTCGTAAAAAGCATGTTGGACATGTCGTCACTCCAGTCGACAGACTCCAGCGGAACACTTGATGGCAAGTTTGACATATCAGAAATTGTAAGGCTTGCCTTACTTAGCCTTGATGGTAAGATTGAAAGCAGGAAACTGGATGTAGAAGCTAATCTGCCAGAAGAAGCAATAATGACTTGTGGCGACAGTGATGCAATAACACAAGTCGTCTATAACTTGCTTGACAATGCGATCAAGTTTTCAAAACCGCAAGGAATTGTTGGTGTAGAGGTTTGGAAACAAGGCGCACTTGCATATGTGTCTGTAAAAAATAACGGTGAGAAGATTGCTGATGAGGATTTGCCATATATCTTTGATCGCTTCCACAAAGGCGACAAGTCCAGAAGCTTTGATAAAGAAGGCGTGGGACTGGGGCTCTACATTGTCAAAAAGATTCTTGATAATCACAACCAGAACATATTCGTTGAAAGTCGTGAAAGCTTGACTGAATTTATATTTACGCTGGCTATTGCCAAGGAGTAGTGCTAAATGAAATTCTATATTGTTGATGTATTTGCTGAAAATAAATATCAGGGCAACCAATTGGCCGTATTTATACCGGATGGTGACCTTCAAACACAGCAAATGCAACAAATCGCACGTGAAATAAATTTCTCTGAAACAACATTTATCATTTCCGGAAAAAAGCCTAATGGTGGTTATGATTGCAGGTATTTTACCCCAGATGTTGAGATACCATTTGCTGGGCATCCCACACTGGGCACGGCATACATAATTCATCACATCATTGAGCAACGCAAAAGCGACAAAATTCTGCTCAATCTTGAGGTCGGAGAAATTCCGGTCACGGTTTGTGCAGATATTTTTACAATGGAACAGAAAGAGCCGGAATTTGGCATTATCGCCGAGAATCCAGAAAAAATAGCGAAAATACTTAGAATAAACAAAGATGATATAGACGAAAAATATCCGATTCAAGTCGTATCCACCGGACTGCCCAGTCTGATTGTGCCGCTAAAGTCATATGATGCACTAAAGCGCTGTGCAGTGAATCACGAACGATATCAAAACTTCATTGACAACATTGTAAAATGCAATTTGCTTGCCTTTTTTCCGGAAAGTGAAGAAACAATCAGGGTACGGGTGTTCGTGGATGATCCGGGGTTTGTGGAAGATGCCGCTACAGGCAGCGCCAACGGAAACCTGGCGGGCTACATACTAAAATACGAAGTGTTTGACAATCACGAGACATCATATCATGCGCTTCAAGGATATGAAATGAACAGACCATCACTACTCAGAGTCACCGCAAATTTGACCGATGAAAGATACACGATCAAGGTTGGTGGAAAGGTTTTTCTGATAGCCGAAGGCATTTGGGTATAAAACCTAGGAGATTAATTCGTGCAAAAAACATTATTCAATCTCATACAACAATACCGCACAATATCAATCTCAGGTATGTGCAAAAACGCCGGAAAAACAACAACCCTTAATAATCTCATCCAAAATACCCCACACAGCGAAATCCTAGCGCTGACCTCCATAGGCAGAGACGGTGAAAGCGTGGACACAGTGACCCAAACGCATAAACCCGGTATATACATTCGTGAGGGCAGCCTGTTTGCTACTGCACAAGATTTACTGCAATACTGTGATGTGACTAAGGAAATAATCGAAAATACGAATATCGCGACACCGCTGGGCCGCATAGTTCTGATTAGAGCGCTCAGTGATGGGCATGTTCAGCTAGCCGGGCCGTCCACTGTGCAGCAACTTGTTTTGATAAAAGAAATGTTTAAAACATTTGGGGCAGACCGTATATTCATTGATGGGGCTGTAGGGCGGAAATCACTTTGCTCCAGAAGCTTGGCAAATGCCTCAATTCTTTGTACGGGCGCATCATACAATAAGAGCCTTGATGAGACAATTGCAGATACCGCTTTTGTATGCAACTTGCTTATGACAGAAGAAATGACGGAAATCAAGACGCTGATAGACGTTGAGCATTTGTCGCAAAAATATGCATTAATGGGGAAAGACATAAGCTGCTACCCAGATAGTAGCGACATGTCAAAGATTTTGAAGCAGGCAAAAGACGCAAAGTATCTATATGTTGAAGGCGCTATTACAGATAGTTTTCTAAAATCAATGATACGTTTTGGCTTTCCAAAAGGACTTATATTTGTTACACGCGATGCGAGCAAGCTGTTGATAACCGAAGAGACCCAGAGAAAGCTGGTTGCAAGAGACGGACGATTTGGTGTTCTTGAGCGCATTAATTTGGCAGCAATAACAATTAACCCATATTCCGCTTATGGTGGTCATTTTGACGCACAGGAGTTTATAACAAAGATGTCAGAGGCTGTTTCAATTCCGGTCATAAACCCGATGAGATAAAACCGATGGAAGTAGCTAAGGGTGCTGAGGGAGTCGAACCCCGGTAGCAAAATCAGAAGTGGGGCATACTAATGATCGACCTTGATTATGAACAAAAAAAACGTATAGGATTTACATATGTGCTTGATCTGATTCAGCCAACCTCTCCCTATGGAAAAGAGGCGCTTAGGCATATCTTGCCAGCATCTGTGGAACAAGAACAATCATTGCGGATGGAGCTTGAAAATATAGCGAAAATACAAAAAATCCTGAAAGTTTCAGAACAAGCCGTAATAAAGCTCTTAGAGATATTTCAACAGCTGAGATATATCAGAGCCTCAATTGAGGGCATCGGCGGGCAAATGAGCGAAGTTGATTTGTTTGAAATCAAACGGCTTTTGATACAGCTGGACGAAATAATTCCAATTTTTGAGGAAATAAACACAGACGCACAGCTAAACAATATCACAATGGTGCAAACAAAACAGGCGCTTATGATTCTGGATCCGGAAGAAAGTAAAATAGCCTCATTTCACATCAGTACAAAAAGCTTTCCGGTGCTAGCCACTGTGCGAAACGAAAAAAAAGAAGTTGAAAAAAAACTGCGAGAAGCTATTGTCCCGGAAGAAAAAAAAGCATTGCAAGCGATACGCACCGGTTTGGTCAATCATGAACAAAAAGAAGAGCAAAAAGCAATTTTATGGCTATCTCAAAAACTGGAACCATGGCGAAAAATCCTGCTGGATAACATTGATGCGATAGGAAAGCTTGATTTGACCGTGCAAAAAGCGAAGCTTGCTATAACTTACGGCGGCTGTTTGCCGAAAATCGTTGAGGGCAAAATAAAACTAACAAACATGTCCAATCCGCAGATGCGCAGTATCTTAAATCAAAGCGAAAGGCAGTTTACACCGATTTCAATAGAAATGAAAGCCGGTGTAACGGCAATCACCGGGGCAAATATGGGCGGAAAAAGTGTCGCACTCAAAACACTGGCGCTCAATGTGCTGCTGATCCACTATGGCTTTTTTCCATTTGCGGAGGAGGCGGTTTGCCCTGTGTTTGAAGCCATACATCTCATATCTGATGACTTAGAATCTTCGGATAGAGGTCTATCCAGTTTCGGCGGAGAAATCGTAAAACTGCTGGAAATACAAAATGATGTCTGCAATGCCGAGACGCTTGTATTGCTGGATGAATTTGCGCGTGGAACCAATCCGTCGGAAGGCAGTGCAATTGCAAGAGGAGTATGCGCGTACCTAAATAAACAGAAAGCATTTACCGTGATGACAACACATTATGAAGGCGTTGCGGCGCTGGCCAACGCACATTATCAGGTTGCGGGGTTGCGCAAGTTGGAGCTGGATGCGAAGGCTCTTAAAGATATGCAAAAGACCACGTTAGGCGAACGCATCGCAAAGATTGCAAGCTATATGGATTATGGTCTCATTCGTGTTTCCATAGATGAGGAGTTGCCTAAAGATGCAATCAATATCTGCCGTCTGCTGAGCTTGGATAAGGAGATTGTTGATTTGATTGAAATGCATATGGTGCTATAAACTGCTCAAATAAATACCTTGTGTACAGCAACACAAATTTATGAGAATTTTACAAGTTTTTCAAAAAACCTATGGCAAAACTGTTGCTTATGTGGTATAGTGCTGTTGTGTCGCTATAGAAAGAGCGAATACACCCTTAAAACACAATCAAATATAGGCTAGAGGTCGCGAAGGGCAAGGTATCCGATGGATGATAACGGAGGGCAATCCGGATGTCAGCGGAGAATATGTCATTCGCCGAAAGGAAAGCGTGCGCCAATGTTTTCCTTGGGGGTAGTGCCGAGTGCACTGCCACTGTCATGTAATATCATGAAGCGCTACGAGGATGTATCCTTGTAGCGCGCTTTTTTATAGGAAAATACAAAATTACCACATACTCACAATAACTAATAACACGAGAGGAATGAAAAGTAATTATGAAAGCAACAATAAGACTGAGGATGAGTACACATGATGCACATTACGGAGGGAATTTGGTGGACGGTGCACGTATGCTGGCATTATTTGGAGATGTTGCTACGGAGTTGCTCATCAAAAATGACGGAGACGAAGGACTGTTTCGGGCTTACGACTCAGTAGACTTTCTCGCACCGGTCTATGCCGGGGACTACATCGAAGCCACGGGTGAAATCGTAGAAAAAGGAAGCACATCAAGAAAAATGATTTTCGAAGCAAAAAAAGTAATCGCCCCACGTCCAGAAATAAGCAGCTCGGCATGTGACGTTTTAGAAACTCCGATTGTTGTATGTAAAGCCAGCGGGACCTGCATCGTTCCAAAGGATAAACAAAGACTGTAGGGGCTATTATTAGGGGCGGTAGTTCTGTCCACCAAACACGTAACGCGTATCCTCACAAAAGTATTATATAAGGAGAACATTTATGGAAAAATTAATCATAACAGCTTGTATATGCGGCGCAGAGGTCACAAAAGAACAAAACCCAGCCGTACCATACACCGTAGAAGAAATTGTCAGAGAAGCAAAAAGCGCATATGATGCAGGAGCTTCGATAATTCACCTGCACGTGCGTGAAGACGATGGAACCCCAACACAAAGTGCCGAAAGATTCAAGTTGTGCATCGATGCTATAGAAGCAGCTTGCCCGGATGTAATCATACAACCTTCAACCGGCGGTGCAGTGGGCATGAGCAATGATGAGCGACTTCAACCGATTACGCTAAATCCTGAAATGGCAACATTGGACTGCGGCACGTGTAACTTTGGCGGTGATGACATATTTGTAAACTCCGAAAACATGATCATTGATTTTGCGCAAAAAATGACCGCTCGCGGAATAAAGCCGGAAGTAGAGTGCTTTGATAAGGGCATGATTGATACTGCGATTAGATTGAATAAAAAGGGCATAATCCCCTCGCCCATGCATTTTGACTTAGTTTTGGGTGTAAATGGTGGTATTTCAGCACAAGCAAGAGACTTGACTTTCATGGTAGACAGCATACCGCCCGGCAATACTTGGACTGCCGCCGGTATCGGAAGAGCTCAGTTCTCGATGGCGGCTATGGCCGTACTTATGGGTGGGCATGTGCGTGTCGGTTTTGAAGACAACATTTACATAGAAAAAGGCGTACTGGCAAAGTCAAATGGCGAATTGGTCGAAAAAGCAGTAAGGCTGGCAAAAGAGCTTGGCCGCCCAATCGCCACCCCAGACGAGGCGAGAAAAATACTTGGTCTTGCTATTTGCTGATGACGTTAAAGACCGTAGCCATGTATGGCTACTTGAATTTACAAACCCATCCGGGCGAGCTCAATTCGATTCCCATCATTTTGCCCACCTAGGACGATAACAAAAATAAATGCCGAAAGGCAGGGAACAGAGGCGTGTTCAAAATTACGCCATCACCCTAAGAGGAGGAACATGAAAATGGAAAAACAAGGAAACAAATATGGAATACATCGTGTAATAAAACCCCAGGGAGTCCTGACACAAGCAGCTCAGAAAATCGACAACGACATGACAAAATTGTACACAAACGAAATCATCTGCGATGTAATTTCATTAAACATTGACTCTGCATCATTTACACAAATCAAAGAGGCCTGTGAAAAGGTACCGGAAAAAATCGAAGAAATGATCCTCGGTATTGTAAGCGAAAGAGGCAAGATGCAAAATCCTGTTACCGGCTCCGGTGGCATGTTTATAGGGACTGTTGCATACATAGGAGAGGATTTGAAAGACAGAGATATAAAAGTTGGGGACAAAATCGCATCGCTTGTCTCCCTCTCGTTGACTCCACTCAAAATTGAAAAAATCAAAAAAATACACATGGATATCGACAAAGTGGACATAGAGGGTAAAGCAGTGTTGTTCGAAAGTGCAATATATGCAAAGCTTCCGGACGATATGAGTGAAGCACTTGCACTGGCGGCCTTGGACGTTGCAGGAGCGCCAGCGCAGACAGCAAAACTTGTAAAACCCGGAGACAGTGTGTTGATACTTGGAGCGGGCGGCAAATCTGGTATTCTTTGCGGTTATGAAGCAGTAAAGAGAGCAGGGCCGACAGGCAATGTAATTGCTTCGGTAAGACGAGACACACAGGGCAAAGAGCTGATTGAACTCGGTGCATGTACGGATTATATTGTGGCTGATGCGACAAAACCTGTGGATTTGCTCGAAAAAGCGATTGAAGCCAACGGTGGCAGAGAATATGACATTTCAGTCAGCTGCGTCAATGTCGAAGCTTGCGAAATGGCGGCAATATTGCCGGTACGCGATGGCGGTATTGTGTACTTCTTCTCCATGGCAACAAGTTTCACCAGAGCAGCGCTCGGAGCAGAGGGCATCGGCAAAGATGTTACCATGCTGGTTGGCAACGGGTACACAAAAGATCATGCAGAAATAACCCTTTGGGAGTTGCGCGAGAGTGAAAAAATCCGAGACCTCTTCAATACGAAATATATCTAACTCAGGAGGACTTAAGATAATGAACGATAAAAAAAGAACAATATTCACCAATGTGCCGGACAGCGACTGGAACGATTGGACATGGCAAATAAGAAACAGAGTAGAAGCCCTCGACGAACTCAAGAAAACAATAAACCTCTCGCCTGCAGAGGAAGAAGGTGTGGAAAAATGCCTCGAAACTATGCGCATGGCAGTTACACCATATTATCTCTCACTTATCGACCCTGATGACCCTGATGACCCAGTCCGTAAGCAGAGCATCCCAACAGCGAAAGAACTCCATAAATCCAAGGCAGATTTACTTGACCCACTGCACGAAGATGGTGATTCCCCGGTACCGAACCTTACGCACCGCTACCCGGATCGCGTGCTTATGTTGGTGACAGACCAATGCTCGATGTATTGCCGTCACTGCACCCGAAGGAGATTCACAGGTCATACTGATGCGATGACACCGGCGCAAATAGTTGACAAACAAATAGAATATATCCAAAATCACCCGGAAGTGCGCGATGTACTGCTCTCCGGAGGAGACCCATTGACGCTGTCTGATGATCGGCTTGAAAGCATAATCAAAAGACTGCGAGAGATAGAGCATGTCCAAATAGTTCGCATTGGCTCAAGGATTCCGGTTGTAATGCCACAAAGAATCACCCCGCAGCTATGTGATATGCTAAAAAAATACCATCCCATTTGGCTCAATACGCACTTCAACCATCCAAAGGAAATTACACCAGAAGCAATAAAAGCTTGTACAATGCTTGCCGATGCCGGAGTTCCGCTGGGCAATCAGTCAGTGCTGCTTGCGGGCATAAACGACTGCATACATGTCATGAAAGAGCTTGTGCACAAGCTTGTAAAAATGAGGGTTCGTCCTTATTATGTATACCAATGCGACCTCTCTATGGGGCTTGAACATTTTCGTACCAGAGTCTCTAAAGGTATAGAAATTGCAGAAGGCTTGCGCGGACATACTTCCGGATTTTGCATTCCAACATTTGTTGTCGATGCCCCAGGTGGCGGCGGAAAGATACCGGTAATGCCCGGATACTTGATATCCAGAAGCACAAAACGTACGATACTCCGCAACTTCGAAGGCGTTATTGCTGCATATGCAGAACCCGAAAATTATGTGGAAAGCTGCAGATGCGATGTCTGCACCGGCAAGCGCGAGGTAACTATGATTGGTGTGACAGGCTTGGAACAGGGCTTTGAAATAGCGCTTGAACCCAAAGGTCTCGCCAGAGCAAAGAGAGCCGAAGCTGCTTACAAATTGTAGAGGACACACATCCCAACATCTCGCATAAAAGGAGAGAAACCTATGCGAAAAAAACTAAATCTGAATCAGGCGCTTGTAGACAAAGCAAGGACCAGTGCCGCGAAAACAGCAGAAGACACACAGGCATTTATAACAAAACATACAACAGTAGCAGTTGAACGTGCGATATGTCGATTGCTGGGCATTGATGGAACAAATGAGGTGGAAGTCCCGCTACCCAATGTAGTTGTTGATCATTTACAGGAAAAGCAGTTGCTACACATGGGTGCCGCATACCACATAGGAAACGCCATAATCGAAACAGGACTGACTCCGCAGCAAATAGCTGTAGAGGTAGACAACGGGAAACTCGATTTCTCTAGGCTTAAAATCAATACCGTAGGCGATGCAAAAAAAGTCGTAACCCCGGTTGCTTATGCAGCAATAATGCGGATTTCTGACAATGCTGCCCGCAGAAAAGATTATCTCGAAGAATACGGTGAAAAAGAAGCCCCATTGCTGTATGTAATTGTAGCCACTGGAAATATTTATGAGGACATCACCCAAGCAAAAGCTGCAGCGCGGCAGGGCGCAGATGTGATTGCAGTCATACGCACAACAGGCCAAAGCCTTTTGGACTATGTCCCCTATGGTGCAACAACAGAAGGTTTTGGCGGGACATATGCCACCCAGGAAAATTTCCGTCTGATGCGGGCTGCACTCGATGAAGTAGGCGCGGAACAAAAACGATATATACGTCTTTGCAACTATTGCTCAGGCTTATGTATGCCTGAAATCGCAGCCATGGGGGCTCTTGAACGGCTGGATATGATGCTAAATGATGCCCTCTATGGCATCCTGTTTAGGGATATTAACATGCAAAGAACGGTAATAGATCAATATTTTTCAAGGATGATCAACTCATTTGCAGGAATAATAATAAATACCGGAGAAGACAATTATCTTACTACGGCAGATGCTGTTGAGGAAGCGCATACAGTACTCGCTTCACAGTTTCTAAATGAGCAATTTGCCTTGGCGGCCGGGCTGCGGGAGGAACAACAAGGTCTTGGACATGCCTTTGAAATGGATCCGGAAGTGGAAGACGCGTTCCTCTATGAACTTGCACAAGCGCAAATGGCAAGGGAAATTTTTCCAAAAGCGCCGCTCAAATACATGCCGCCTACAAAGTTTATAACAGGAAATATATTCAAAGCATATGTGCAAAATGCACTTTTTAATGCAGTCACGGTCATAACTGAGCAAAAAGTTCATCTGCTGGGAATGCTGACCGAAGCCATCCATACACCGTTCCTCTCCGACAGGGCGCTGGCGATAGATAATGCGCGCTATATAGAAAAAACAATGCGACATCTCGGTGATGAAATAACATTCAGTGAAGGTGGAATAATACAAAGCCGGGCAGCCGAAGTCCTGGAGAAAGCTGCGGCATTACTCGAAGAGATAGAACGTATGGGTCTGTTTGCGACCCTTGAAAGAGGAATGTTTGCGGGAATAAAAAGGGCGCGTGACGGAGGAAAAGGCCTTTCAGGAGTTACGCAAAAAGGAGAATTTTATTTCAATCCATTCATTGACGAAATGAAAGGAGGCCCTGCAGTATGAGCGCAGAAAATGATAATGTTAGAAAAAATGATGCAGAGATAACTTCGGATCAGAAAAGGCTGCGCCCCTACGGCGACACCATGAATGATGGCAAAGTGCAGATAAGCTTCACATTGCCGGTCAAAGATGATGAAAAAGGCATGGAAGCAGCAAGCCGGTTTGCAAAAAAAATGGGCATTGAAAACCCTGGCATAGCAAATCACATTCCGCTCGACAGCGAATTTACAATGTATATCATCTACGGAAACGTGGAACATACAGTAGACTACACAGCCATACAGGTGTCGGCGGCAAATGAAAAAACAATGGATATGGAAGCAATAAACGATTTTATACGCAAGCGTATAGGCAGAAAAGTTGTCTTTGTAGGTGCGTCCACCGGAACAGATGCACACACAGTTGGCATAGATGCAATAATAAACCAAAAAGGCTTGGCAGGTCACTATGGTCTGGAGCGTTATGAAATGATAGAAGCGCATAATCTGGGAAGCCAGGTGCCGAACGAAGAATTTCTACGCAAAGCAAAGGAGCTGGATGCTGATGTGTTGCTGGTCTCGCAGACAGTCACTCAAAAAGATGTTCACATCCAAAACATGACAGAACTTATCGAACTCATGGAAGCAGATAATATCCGCCCAAATTACATTGTTATTTGTGGAGGCCCGCGTATAAGCAATGAACTTGCAAAGGAACTGGGCTTTGATGCAGGCTTCGGGCCTGGGAAGTTTGCAGAGGATGTGGCAACTTTTGCGGTTACGGAACTTGCAAAAAAGTTTTGATTAGCCGAACCATATCACTTGGCAGCGGCTAAATCGCCTGATAGTAAAGAATTCTATTGATGAAGGTCGTCGATTGTGGTAGGGTGAGCATATAAAAGGAACTGTCGCTTTTTGTGGGGCGACTCAGTCCTAGTTGGAAAGAGGCGCCTTGGCTAAGGCGCCTCAAATTATCTACTTACTTAACGCGATCCGTGTACGCCTTGAACTTCTCGTCGTACTCATATACAGCACAGGGCAGCATCTGGTTTCTATCTGTATTTTCGCCAAATTCATCTTCTGTGTAATAGTACATATTAAAGGCACCGGACTTGCTCTTTTCACTTTCGGACTCTTCGCCCTCTGCCACTTTCACTATGTACTCAAAGAGCAGTTTGCCCACTTCGTCTAGTGATTTACCATCAAACATCATCCCTGCGTTAAAATCAAGCTTAAACTCAGGGTTTTTGAAAGTCTCAGGGTTTCCTGTCACTCTTATGCCTGGCAAGTACGCCACCTTGAAATACAGCCAGCCTAAACCTGTGACATGGACATTAACATGAGCACCTGCAAAAGAGCTGTAAATGGAAGTTGACATCGGCCACACGGTGTCGCTCTTTGGTATCCAAACACCCGGCGCTGTCGGCTGTTCGCAATAATTCAGTAAGCCCTTTATTTGAGTGTTTCCGACCTTCTTAATGGTGCCAACTGATTTTTCAACCAGCGTAGTTAACCCGCCTTCTTTGTTTCCCGGGGCAGGGTTCATGTACTCAACAGGTTTTCCGGTTTCTCTGAGCACTGTCTCTCTAACGCTTTCAAGGTTGTCAAGAAGCTCAATACCTAGCTCATAGCTTGCACATTTTTCCGCCATCAAGTGCTGGCTGCCTGACCACTCCATCCATTCGGTCATGAAGACCTTTCCGTTATTTGCAACAACATGATCTGCTGCAACGCCTAGAGATGCATTTCCGTTTAGGGCTGTTGTCCAATCCGAGCCTGAGCAATGCACAGCAAGTCCAAAGCCGTCCATTGACACAGGCTCCCTTTTTATTTGCGCAGCTTCCTTTTGGAATTCCTTTGCTATGGAGATGCCCTGCGCAATGTGCTGCTTTTCATCTTGTCCAAAAATGATATGCGTAACCGGCTTTTCCGTCTCCGAGATTGCACTGCAAATCGCTTTGCTATCTGCAACACCGGAATCGGTTCCTAACACCAACACAGCATAAATATTGGGGTTCCTGCCTGTATATATCATAGCATTGTGTGTATATTCGCTTATTTTGCCCTCTTCAAGCTTTGTTTTGTTGCACACAAACCAGGTGCAGTCTGTAGCATCAGAAATCGCTTCGGCAGCCCTATTCGTTTCAGGGGTGGTTGAGATGACCATGATGTGATTTCTAACGCCAAAAACACCTTTTTTTCTCGGATACGCCATTATTGTGCGTGGGTTGATGCCCTCATCTTTCGATGGGAATGCCTTAACCTTTCTTAATCCATCTCTGAACTCCCTGCAATAGATTGCCAGCAGTTCTTCTGTTATGTCCTCAAGGTTATGTTCACTAACCCATCCGCCAACATCAACCGGGGTCATCATGCGTCCAATTGGAATGCCGTATTTTAGCACCGTATCTCCGGCAGCAAGTGGCGCAAGCACCACCTTATGTCCGGCATTAAACGGCTCTATTGCCTTTACAATCCTGCCTGTTGCCATCACCAAGATTTCCTGCCCTGCCTCGACAGGCTCAGTTACCATTGCCACATTATCTCTTAAATCAATCTGAATTGCATTAACCATAAATACACTCCTATTACTATTGAACCTTATGTTTCTTAAGAAACTCAAGGTCAAACTCAATCCCCAGTCCCGGCTTTTCAGGTATGCTGTAGTAACCATCTATTACAGGCGGTTGGTCAACGATACAGCTTCCACCGGGTCTGGTGCCCTTTTCATTCGGAAATACCTCAAGGTATAGTCCGTGCGGTGCCGGACTGAGCAGATGTGCCGAAAACTGAGGCCAAAAATGAGGTGCAATTTTCAGGTTCCACGCTTGAGCCATGGCTGAAATCTTATTAAACTCAGTGAAACCACCGACACGTGTTATGTCGCACTGCAAGACATCTACTGCTTCAGCGAGCAGCATGTCCCTGCATCCATATTTTGTATACTCGTTTTCACCGGAGGCGATAGGAACAAGTGCTGTGTCACGGATGCGTCTGAGCCCTAAAAGATCATCTGCATGAACTGGCTCTTCAAACAGGCATATATCAAGCTCGGAGGCTGCCCGAATAAATCTGATGGCGCTTTGGCAGTCGTAGATGCCGTTTGCATCGACTATAATTTCAATGTCATTTCCAATCGACCTTCGGACTTTTTCGATTCTGGCAACATCAGCTTTGATATTTTGTCCATGATCATAGCCAACTTTGATTTTTAGTATTCTATATCCCTCATCTATCAGCTGCCGGGACTTCTCAATAACATCCTCCACCGGCATAGACAGAAAGCCCACGCTTGCATAGCAAAGTATATCTCTCTTTGTGCCGCCGAGAAGTTTATATATTGGCTGTCCGAGGATCTTCCCTTTGAGATCCCATAACGCGATATCTATAGCGCTCATGCCTAGAAGTGCCGCACCTTTGCGACCCGATGATCTGATTTGACGGAACATGTCATTCCATATATCCTCATTAGCCAGTGCCTCTTTACCCACTACTTCCTCGGCAAGGTTTTTAAGTATGTATTCGGAAATCGGTTCACCGAAGGTCATTCCGAACCCATCAAGTCCATCCTCAGTCACAACTCTGACTGCGACGTTGCCCATGTTTCTTAGTATAAAGCTCGAATCAAAGGGAGGGTTCTCCATCCTAAAAACAGGTGCAAAGACCTCAACCTCTTTAATGATGTGGTTCATAGTAAATCCTCCGAAGGGTTTATTTTTTTGCTTTACAAACAGTGACATGCGACAAAATGGTCATTTCCAACATCCACAAGCGCAGGCACAGTCGCAGAACACTCAGGCTTCGCCCTCGGACAACGCGTATGGAAGGTACAGCCGTTAGGTGGGTTAAGCGGAGTTGGTACATCGCCGGTTAGTATGATTCTGCTCCTTGTCTCCTCAACAACGGGATCCGGCACGGGCTGTGCCGATAATAGCGCCTGTGAGTAGGGATGCAAGGTGTTTGCGTAGAGCTCGACGGAGTTTGACATTTCAACAATACGTCCTAAGTACATGACAGCAACCCTGTGGCTGATGTATTGAACCGCGAGCAGGTCGTGTGAGATAAACAAATAGCTCAAGTTAGGCTTTTTCTCCTGTAGCTCTTGCAGCAAATTCAAAATCTGAGCCTGCATCGAAACATCCAGAGCGGAGATGGGTTCATCACATACGATTAGTGTTGGGTCGCATGCTAATGAGCGGGCGATTGATAAGCGCTGGCGTTGTCCGCCTGAGAACTCATGTGGATACCTGTCCATCATGTCAGGACTCAAGCCGGACATGATAAACAGCTCAGCGATTCTCTCTTCATACTCTTTTTTGCCACTGACCAGCTTGTGCGTTTTAAGTGTCTCTCCCACAATGTCCTTAGCGTGCATACGCGGATTGAGCGCACTGTACGGATCTTGGAATACCAGAGACATTCTTTTTCTATGCTGACGGATTTTATGCTCAGACATATGCGAAATATCGGAGCCCTCAAAAATTATCTGACCTTCAGATGGGCGGTAGAGACGGGTAATGCAGCGTCCAACCGTAGTTTTACCACAGCCACTCTCGCCAACCAGACCGAGTGTTTCCCCCGGGTTTATCGAAAACGACACACCGTCTATCGCCTTAACCTCGCCCACTTTTCTTCTGAAAAAGCCCCGCTTAACAGGGAAATGCATTTTTAAATCGACTACATCTACAATGCTTTGACTCATGCCATCCCCTCCAATCTAACCATGCAGGAGGTGTAATGCTGACCGTCTACAAGTGTTGGTTTGGGAAGCGGATTTTCAAAGCAACACTGCTGCCTGTCCTTGCACCTGGGCAGGAAGGGACATGTATCCGGTTTGCCTATAAGGGAAGGCGGCATACCTTTAATTGCAACCAACTTTTCACCAAGCCTGGGAACGCACTTCAATAGCCCTTCGGTGTATGGGTGCATAGGTTTTGCCCATATTTCCTTTACCGTTCCGGTTTCCACTATGCGCCCTGCATACATTACATTAATACGGTTTGCATATCTGGCGACAACGCCAAGGTTATGTGTTACCATTACGAGTGCGGTGTTGTATTTATTGACTATCCCATACATCAGCTCAAGAAGCTGAGCCTGTATAGTTGCGTCAAGTGCTGTTGTTGCTTCATCGGCAATGATGAGCCTTGGATTACAAAGCATAGCCATAGCAACCATTACGCGCTGACGCATTCCACCGGACATATGATGAGGAAAGTCGTCTGCACGCCGTTTAGGATCTGCAACCCCGACTTGTCCCAGCATGTCGATACAAACTTCCCTGGCTTCCCTCTTCGACACACCCTTATGTTCTATAAGCACCTCAGACATTTGCTTGTTTATCGTCATTGCCGGATTTAGAGATGTCATTGGTTCTTGGAACACCATAGAAATCTTGTTTCCGCGCACCTGGCACATCTCCTTACTGTTTTTTGTATACTTGAGCAGGTCTTGCCCTTCAAATAGCACTTCACCTGCGACCACTTTCCCGGGAGGAGATGGGATTAATTGCATTATCGAAAGTTGGCTAACTGATTTACCGCAACCTGATTCACCTACAATACCAAGAATTTCGCCCTCGTTTAGATGATAAGATATGTTATTTACAGCTCGGACTACCCCGCGTTCGGTTCTAAATTCAGTGGTTAGCCCGTTTACTTCAAGTAAATTTCCCATTTGTAACCCCCTTAATCCAGAGACCCGCGCATTTTCGGATCGAGTGCGTCACGCAGACCATCACCGATCATATTAAACGAAAACACGAGAATCATAATCGCAAGACCCGGAGCAATTGAAAGCAGAGGTCTTGACATAAGGAATCTATACCCGTCAAACGTCAGACTCCCCCACGCCGGTGTTGGCGGGAGTATTCCGATTCCGAGGAAACTCAACCCTGCCTCAGCCATGATTGCAACCCCCATCATCATTGTCATTTGAACAATTAGAGGTGACATGCAGTTTGGCAGAACATGCCTGAGCAAAATGTGTGTGGTTTTTGTGCCTGCAACCTTAGCTGCAACAACATAGTCATTTTGCTTAACTGACATAACCTGTCCGCAAATCAGCCTTATATAGCCGGGAAAAAGCGTAATTGCAATTGCCAGGACGACCCCCGGCACGCCCATGCGGAGTATCGATGCGATGAGCAGGGCTAGGATGATTGGCGGGAAGGACATGAGTGCATCCGTCAGTCTCATAATCACGGTTTGTACTATGCCTTTCGAATATCCTGCAATCAAACCGATTATTGTGCCTATAAAGGCAGAGACTAAAACGGTGCTTATTCCTGCGCTAAACGCCACTCTCATTCCAAAGATAATTCTGCTGAGCAAATCTCTGCCAAGAGCGTCCGTTCCTAATAGATGTGTGCTACAGGGTGCTGCAAGCGTGTTGTGAAGATTTTGTTCATACGGCCCGAAGGGTGCAACAAAGTCTGCAAATATTGCAACAACTAACATGGTTACGACGATTATGAAACTCACCAAAACTATTTTTCTTTTGAAAAATACCCTAACGAATCTCTTGAATTCATTAATTGGAGGTAGCAGATCCTCATCTAGTACTTCAACATCATTATCTGTCAAGCCTTTGACATTTTCGATTTCCACAGTCGTCGGCCTCCTTATTCATATTGGATACGCGGATCTAGCCAGCCTTGAACGAGATCAACAACCAAGTTTGAAAGAACAACAATAGC
This sequence comes from Oscillospiraceae bacterium, assembly GCA_009781855.1. Taxonomy (GTDB): domain Bacteria; phylum Bacillota; class Clostridia; order Oscillospirales; family Oscillospiraceae; genus WRMH01. The sequence continues at coordinate 19,179 of WQUY01000021.1, forward strand.
AGTCATAACTACGATGATAGCCTGGGTGACAGGATAGTCACGTGCCATAACAGAGTCAACCATCAGCATGCCCATGCCGGGAATAACAAATACTGTTTCAACAATAACCGCACCACCGATGATGATTCTGAACATGGAGCCCATCAGAGTAACCACCGGCAGCATTGAGTTTTTCAAAACGTGCTTTATAATCACTTTGCGTTCGTTGAGGCCTTTCGCCCATGCAGTTCTGGTATAGTCTTCCCCAAGGGTTTCAAGTACACTAGCTCTAGTCTGGCGAGCAGCTGATGCTATCGGTGCTAAAGCTGTCACGAATACAGGCATAATGCTCTGACGCACGCTTTGGCCGAAGTTTACCCATGGTAGTGTGTATCCAAAGTTCGGTAAGAGATTCAGCGTAACGCCGAACACAAGAATAGACAAAATACCAATCCAAAACGTTGGTGCAGTAATCCCTATATTGGCAATTGCCGTGACTATAGTATCAATTGCTTTTCCTCTTCTGATTGCAGAGACAATCCCAAGAACGGACCGACTGTCATCGCAATAATAAAAGCCGGAACACCTATCAGAAGTGATACAACAACACGATTTCCGAGTTCATCACCGATATTGTAATTATGTAATATAGAAATGCCGAAGTCTCCGCGTAGCAGATTGCCGAGCCAATATATAAATTGCACAACCACCGGTCTATCTAGACCTCTTGCCGCTCTTGCCTCCGCAATCATTTCAGGGGTCATTTCGATGAGCATGTTTTGAGATAGAACCATTTCAATCGGGTCTCCGGGAAGTTGTCTTACCAACACAAAAACCGCAAAGCTTACCAATAAAATGATTAATAGCGCAAGCAATACTCGACGGATTATATAATTAACCATTATTCAGTCTCGCTCTCTTTTCCTAATGAACACTTGGGTTGAGGGCAGTTTGGAGGCAAGCTCATCCTACCACTCACCCTCAACCAAAGTTAAAATATTATCGGTTGTTTATTGAGCTAAGTTCACCCTGTTTGTCATGAAAAACGTCGCTGAGCCCCACTGCCCAAACTCTGCATCCCTTACGCTTTCTTTTGCAATCCAGTTGTCATAGAGATTGTAGAGCGGTATCCAAAGCATATTTTCTTGAACAATCCTTGACATTTCAATCAGATATTGTGAGTTGTCAATCTCGCCCATTGCTGTTGTGATAAGAGGCTCCATTTCCTCCGGCCACCACATGCTTGTCAGCAAGTTTATGCTGTCGCCGAAGTAGAAATTAAACGAACTTACAACCTGAGTTAGAGTTCTGCCATGCTGAATGAGCAGCCCTTCCCAACCGCCTGATCTTATCGCGGAGTAACCACCGCCGTCAGGGAATTCGAGTTCCGCGTTGATGCCGATTGCACCGAGCATGTGTTGGATTACAACAGCAGCATCTCTGTCAGCGAGACCGGGCTGTGCGATAAGTCTTGTTGTAAAACCATCAGCGAAGCCTGCCTCCGCCATGAGCTGTCTTGCTCTTTCAAGATTGAAGGTAAGGTTGTAGGAATCAGGAAGGCGGGCTTGAGGGAACTCCACCGGAATAGATTGTGTCGCAGGTGTCAGAACACCAAAGCCTCTTCCCGCTACGATGGCTTCACGGTCAATCGCATATGCAATCGCTTGACGGACTTCTTTGATTGCAAGGGGTGAATCCGGATTGAGACTACTTGGTGCAAGTACCATTGGCCCAATCGGAACTGTGCTGATGTTGTAACCGCCCATGTCTCTAAATAGAGCAACCTGTTCGCCGTTTGTTGTGTTCAGAACATCAATACTTTGGTCGCCTGTTGCTTGAAGTGCAACGTTTTGAGTCATAATATCTCTGATGAATTTAATTACCATTCCATCCAGGCGAGGACCTTCGTCCCAGTAGTTAGGGTTGCGGTCGAAGGCAACGTGAGAGCCGCGGACAAACTCCGACAATATGAAGGGGCCTGTTCCGACAGGGTTGTTGCGTGCCCACTCGAGGCCGTTTTCATTAAAGGCCGTTGGTGATATGAAGCCATTAGCGCGTGATGCCACACCGGAGATGGCTGTTATGGTGAAGAAGTCCATGATGAAGGCAAATTCATATTCGCCTCTTTGCTCAATTGCGGTCACCGCAGCGGCCAAGTTTCCGTGATCATGTGTGTTTTGCAGATTCCAAACAGCAGCCTCTGCATTGAAGGGCGTGCCGTCTGAGAAGGTTACGCCCTGCCGAAGTGTCCATACGATTTCATTGTCCCTGGATTCCCATGACTCCGCCAGCCAAGGAACAAGGTCACCGGTGGTTGTTTCCATTACCAGTGTTTCGATGGTTGGAATCAAAAGCGCATTGTCAACGCCGAAAACTTCCCAAGGTACACCAATCGGGTTTGCACCTTCAGCTGTTGTTACAAATCGCATAATTCCGCCGTCTGCCGCTTCGCCCGGTGTTGTGGCTTGTGCGGTGCCTGCATCCGCACCCGCACCTGCACCGACGTCTGCCGGCGCACCCGGTTCCGCTGATCCGCATGCCGCTACGAGCGCGAGCATAATGGCCATTGTGATTACTACGCAAAGTATCTGCTTCATTTCTTCTCCTTTTCAATATTAATTTTACTTCTGCTCACCAGAGACCTTCGTTGAAGAGTACCTGTGGAGTTACTTTCGCGGGGTATTTTGCACATTCTTCAGGCTCGAAGTCTATTCCTAAGCCGGGCGTGTCGGGTACCATCAGATACCCGTCTTGAATATCAAGCTGCTCATTTGTAATTTCAGAACGGTATGGCACGTCCTTCATCATCTCAAGAAACTCAAAATTTGGCAGCGTTGCGCAGATGTGCATTGTCGCAGCAGTTCCAATCGGCCCGTTAGGATTGTGCGGAGCTACTTGTATTCCGTAGACTTCTGCCATTGCAGAGATTTTTTTGAGTTCATTCATCCCACCGCAGTGCAGCAGATCCGGCTGTATATAATCCGCGCCGTGGTTTGAAATCAGCTCACGGAACATCGTTTTTCCAAACAACCGCTCTCCAGCCGCAGTTGGAATCCGGCTGCGCCTTTGAAACTCGATTGTGTCTTGGACAATGTCTGTAAAGACAGGCTCTTCAATGAATTTAATTTTAAACTGCTCCAATTCCTTGGCAACCTTTAGAGCCGAGTGTAAATTCAGTCGCCCATGTGCTTCTATTAATAGGTCTACATTAGCCCCAACAGCGCCCCTGACAGCGCCAACAATCGCCACCACTCTATCAAGTGCCTCGTTGGTGATTGTCGTCCAACTGGTACCGAACATATCCCACTTGAGCGCTTTTGCTCCATTTTCAGCCGCTGACTTTGCACAGCGTGCATAGTCTTCCGGTGTGGAGGCATCTCTCGCCCAGCCATTGATATATATGCTGAGTTTGTTGTGAAGCTTTCCTCCAAACAGCTGGTATGCAGGTATATTGTAATACTTACCGGTGATGTCAACACAAGCCATCTCAATTGCTGCAATAGCAGAGAGTGTGCACGGATCTGTATGCCAATACGACTGCCTGAAGCACTCAAAGAAAATGTACTCAATTCGTCTAGGGTCTGCACCGATTACATAGGGCCTGATGTCTTCCAGAGCGCCCATAGCGGCATTTGTTTTCCACTCTATTGTTGCTTCACCAACACCATATATGTCTTCGTCAGTAAACACTTTTACAAAAATGTAATTTCGATACCCTGCAAAGACTGAGTAGGTTTTATAATCAACAATTTTCATTAATCAGGATTCCTTACTTTCCGCTTAATAACTCTTCCAGCTTCTTTGTCTCTTCATCAGAAATTTTGTAGGTGTGCTCCACGTCATCAGGGAAAGTGCCGGCATGCACTTCTTTGATGTATGCCTCGAAGCCCTTAAATAACTCTGCCCCCACATCTGCATACTTTTTAACAAATTTTGGAGTAAAGTTATCGTACAGACCTACCATATCAGCGTAGATGAGAAGCTGCCCATGAGTATGTGAACCTGCACCAATGCCGAGAATTGGAATTCCCGCGCGCTCAGTGATGGCTTTACCCACCACCGCCGGAACTCCTTCTATCAAAATCATAGCAGCTCCGGCTTTTTCGATTTCAGCCGCTTGCTCAAGCAGCTTAAGCGCAGTGTCTGCAGTCTTGCCTTGCGCCTTGTATCCACCAAGCTGACCTGCAAATTGAGGTGTGAGCCCTAGATGCCCGGACACTAAAATGCCTGCCTCCGAGATTGCGCGTACTCTGCCGGCGATTGCAGGTGTACATCCTTCGAGCTTAATCGCGTCACAACCTGCTTCCTTTATAAACCTGCCTGCATTTTCAACCGCTTGCTCATCCGAGATTTGATAAGACATGTAGGGCATGTCGCCCACGATAAAAGTGTTGGGAGCACCTCTTCTGACAGCTTGACATGCGCGAATCATGTCATCCATAGTCACAGGGAAGGTGGTGTCATAACCTAAGGCAACCATCCCCATAGAGTCGCCGACTAGAATCATATCAACCCCGGCACGCTCTTGATATTTGGCGGTCAGGTAGTCATAACATGTCAAATATGTAATTTTCTCCCCTTCGTCCGCCATTCTGTTCAAATCTAAAATTGACTTTTTCACGAGATTTCCTCCTATTAGTAATTCACATTTAAGAGACAGGACGCACTATATTATAGTACGATGCTCTGCGATGTCGTTTCGGTTCGTAAACAATACCAGTGCTGGCTCAAAAATGCTATGCGCATTTTGTACAAAATATCAATTTATTTTTGTTCAATACATAAAATATTAAGATTCTATTGCTCTTTTATAAACATCTATATATGTTTCTCTTGCATTAACTGCGAGTATATGTTAATGTCACAAGTCGAGAGGAAGTGAAAATTTTTATGCCCCAACCTGCAATTCAATCGGTTGTTAGAGCGATTTCAATACTCCGTTGTTTTGAAGGAGACGCTCATCTAAGCTTGGCTGAGATCAGCTGCATGGTTGGTCTTCACAAGAGCACGGCTGCCGGTATAATTAACACCTTAAAGGCTGAAGGCTTTTTAGAGCAAGACCCTGTAACAAGCAAGCTAAGACTCGGCCTGGAGCTTTTTTCATTGGCCGTTCAGGCAAGGCGCGGTATTGTCGATATTTGTGATCCTTTCCTTAATGAGCTGTTGTCTCTAACCAACGAAACGGTCAACCTGGCTGTGCTCGATAAAAATGAAATTGTCTATATCGCAAAAAAAGAAAGCACTCATTCTATAAGAATAAGCACAAACGTAGGCAAGCATCTCCCTCTTCATTGCACAGCGATAGGTAAATCTATTCTCGCGTGTATGCATCGGCCAAGTGCAGAGGCAATTATTGACAATCTCGAATTTCGTCCCTACACGGAACATACCATTACAGATAAAACTAGGCTTATTAACGAGATTGACAGGGTTATGCTTGAGGGGGTTGCATATGACCATCAGGAATTTCAGATTGGTGTCAGCTGTGTTGCCGCGCCCTTGTACTATCAGAAGTTTAACCCCATAGCTGCCATAAGCGTCTCTGGCCCCTCTTTCCGTATTGATGATGCCAAGAGGAAGAAAATTGCTGCTGTAGTAATGGAAATTGCTGCAAAAATATGCCACGAGCTTGCACGAGTTGGGTAAACTTAAGCTGGCGGGAATCAAGTTCCCGCCAGCTTAAATTCATAGCCATCGTTATTACGCTCTGATATATCCTTTAGCAGCAAGCGTTTTGGATGCCAGCTCCAGCTTAGCCTCACTGACAAGAATAACAGGCCCGGTACAGCCCATGCCGCTTTGTGCATAGATATTTTCCTGCCAAAGCAGCGAAACCGCATCTTCAAGGTCGGTGATCTCAATACCCGAAATCTCCTCTGTAACAACCTCTTTAGGAGGCTCTTTGACAACATCAACCTTTGATGTTGTCAAATTTTTTGACCTGATACCATCAAGCACAGCAGAAAGCCTTGCCTTTTTTGCTGCCGCGAACTCAAGCTCGGCTACACGCTTATACTGCCCCTTAACTAATTCAGCTGCAAACTCAATAGCATTGGCAACAACCGGAGCACCGGACGCACGGGATAAGATTAACACGAGCTTATCATATCCCTCACCGATGCCGGGGCCATAACCCCAGCCAATAGACTCAAAACTGCCACCGGTCGTGAACGAACTTAACATCTTAACCAAAATGTTGCCGGTAAGTGAGTCAGTGACCATCACATCACAAGCACCTGCAAGCAAATCATTGCCGCGCATCACACACCCGCCGTCCGACCTGCCCGACTGAGCAAAGTTTATATCATATCCGTTTTTGCTCAGCTCTTTTAAAGCGATTTCAGCCTGACGCGCCCCGTCTATATTGAGGATTCCGACAGTTGGACTTAATATGCCGCAGGCTTTAGCGGTAATGATGCCATATAAAGCATTTTTAACCATGCCCTCAACCCGGTCAAGCGATGAAGTGCCGGTAGTTGCAGCTATATATATAGGCTTACCCCGGCCGGGAGTAATGACACGCCCGACAGTAGACACGCCGATAGGAAACGGATAATGCATAGTGACAGCCCCATCGACCTCATCATTTGCCAGCATTCTTTCCATAATATCATGCGCCTTATGCTCATCGCCCGCATAAACAGATGAAAGGCCATCGCAGGATTCAGACCCGACATAAACAACATGCACGCCGCGTGATGCAGCCATGGCGGCACCTTCCAGCATGTTAGCCTCCCCATGTTCGCTACCGGATCCGGTCAGCAAAATTTTTGCAGACCCAAATGCTCCTGTTTCCAGTGCAGAGGCCAATTCCAAAAAGGTATCTGCTATTATTTTTTCAACAGGTTTTGACATTATTCAACCCCCATGGAAGCAGCCAGCTCTCGCATAGACTGCGCGATAAGGCGTTTGATAGTATCTTCGGACACAGCATCCGAAGCAGGCCTTGCTCCACCATTTTTCTGCACAATGAAAGATACTCCGTCAAAAAGGTTAGTCATCCTGCCCAAAAACAAACTGCCTTTACCAATAATCATACTGCGCTCAATATTGCCGGACATCATTTCATTTCTGGCAAAACCCAAATAAGGAATGCCAGATGGGATATGCCCTTGAGTCGGTGCCCACCCTATCATGCCATGCTTTTCGGTAAAAGCGTTTATATCAGTCCGATCAAGCTCACCGCGTTTTACGCCGAGCGCCGCTATCATCTTATAGTTTGCAAGTGGCACATCACCTGCGCCTGCAGGTTTGGTAAGGTCTGGATTTTGCATTTCAGGCGAATATTTGTCGATATCGGCGATTTTCAAGCCCATTTTATCAAGAGGGTCAGTGACAAGCGCTGTGATGACGGCCTGCGGAGAAGAACCGCTACCGACCGAGTGTTTTCCTGTAAACGCACTCAGGATCTCAGGGCTTTTACCATCATTTTTAGAAATCAAAACAGCAAATCCGCCCATGACATCTTCCATAACCGGAAGCTCTTTTTTTACATGATCCTTGCCATTCATGCCTAGCTTTGCGGTCGAGCCGCCCGCAGCAACAACTACATTATCATAAGTGCCGCTTGCCACCAAAGCAGCTGCATGAATCACAGCATGAGCGGGAGCCGCGCAAAAAGCGCGTATATCAGCGCCCGAAGCGCCACTAAGTCCGGCAATCTCAGCCGCAGCTTTAGCCATATTGCCGCCACCGCGCTGATTCATGTCGCCGCAAGCTTCTTCCGAACAATCAATGACATATTCGACCGAATTCTTAGAAATTCCGGTTACCTTAATAAGATGCATCAAAGCCAGTGTACAAGAAGCCTTGGACGCAAGGTTTTCAAAAATAACATGTGCAGAAAGATTGATGTCAATATCATGAGCTTTTTTAACATAACCGACAAGCTTGTCATCATGATAAATCCCTTCGGCATGTTCTTCATTTACGACCTTCATAATATCGCCGATATCAATACCATCAGAGACCATAGCCAATAAATGCTCATCCACGAGTGGATGTTTCTCAAAACGAACCTTGACATCATCAGAGAAAGCCTTTTCCAGTCGGACAAGATCAAAAGCATCACAGGCTTGCATAAGCATATAAAACTCATCCTGCGGCATGATTTCACCAAAAGGCCCGAATCGGTTTGCGCCTTTGAGAGGCTTATCATACCAGGTTGAACCTGCGGCCGCCAAATCGTCGGGGGTTTTGCTTCCGATATAAACCTGATTCGGAAGATAAGCTACGACATCATCAAAACTCCGCAAATATTTCGGTAACTTGGAAAGATATTCCGAAGATGGGTTAACGATACGTTCGGTAGTTTGTGTAGTTCCGCTATGCACCAGCATATCCGGCGAATGCACAAGCACAAAAGAAGAACCTTTAAGCACACTGTTCATATATTCAACGCCTTTCAAATAGCCATAATGTAATTAATCTTCGCTTCTATTCTCTCATACATGGATTTTCAATGTCAATACCCTCTCAATGCAATGTACAACATTGCATTGAGAGGGTATTCATAACTTATTATAGCACTAATATTTACAGTACTGACTGCGAATAGCATCCATCTCTCTGACAATCTCATCAACATCAAGCACCATTTCCATCATGCTGACCTGCTCATCGTAAACATCGTCATCAACTTCGTTCTTTACAGCATCTTCGCAAATGTGATATACACAGAGTCCCAACGAGACTCCTGTCAATGGTCCGGCAAAAGTGGGGTCTCCTGCTGTAACTGTTTCTGCGGCAAGCCCTGCGGCCTCGCCCTCGGCAGCGCCGATGATAACAACTACATGCTCTGGACCGTACTGGTCCGCGAAATCTTTAACCCTCTTCTGATTCTCCAAATCCATTGCACCTGCCGCTGTTCAGACGAAGCATTCCGTAGATGAAAAAACTACATCTGCACCAGTGGTTTTCATGCATTCCTCGATGGCCGGGCCGGGTATGCCGTCACGATCACCGATGATGACAACTTTTTTGCCGTCAAACTTTCCCAATGTGATTCCTCCTTTTTGTATTATATATGCCTATTGATCATAGTCTCAATATTAGCCTCAGTTGCATCTTCTTTCACAAGCTCTTCAAGCTTCACACCGTTTTCATAAACAGCCATTACCGGCAAACCAAGCACCTGCTGACTGATTGCCAACCGCCTGGCCTTGGAAGTGTTAAGCACCGTAAACTTTAGTTTGTCGCCATATTTATCGGCACAGCCATGCACAAAAGGCATAAGCGCCTGACAAGGCACACAGCCATCGCCATAAAAATCTACAAAAACCTTTCCTGTCGCTTTCAAGACTTCCTCTTCAAAGTTTTCTTTAGTTAATTCTAGCATAATGTATCTCCATATCTTATAAAAATCATTAGCAATAGCCCACGTACTCAAACGCCCCTCAAAAAATGCTCTGCCTGCGTCGCCGCAATGGCTCCGTCAGCTGCTGCAGTAACAACCTGTCTCAGCGATTTGACCCTGACATCCCCTGCGACAAAAACACCGGAAACATTGGTTTTCATATTCACATCAGCCTTTATATAAGGGCCGTCCATATCGAGTTTGCCAACAAAAATCTCCGAATGAGGGTCAAAACCGACAAAGACGAACAGCCCAAACATGCCGTCCTCCTCATCTGCCTCAACCACGCGAGTTGCCCCGGTCTGGGTATCTTCAATAACCATAGAGGAAAGAATCCCATCGCCGCGCAGCTCGGTGACCACACTGTTCCACATAAAATCAATCTTAGGATTGGCAAAAGCCTTCTCCTGAATCGACTTAGCGGCGCGCAACTCATCCCTGCGATGTATAATAGTCACCTTGCGGGCAAATTCGGTGATGAATAGAGCCTCTTCAACAGCCGCATCGCCGCCGCCTACGACATAAACTTCAAAATCTTCAAAAAACGCAGCATCGCAAGTCGCACAATAAGAAACACCCTTGCCAATAAACTCACTTTCTCCGGGGCAGCCGATAGGACGAGGATGTGCACCTGTAGCAACAATCACAGTACGGCAACGATATTCGGTACTCAAACCCTTGAGGACTTTGACATCACCATCAAGCTTGACCTCCGTGATGCTGTCATAAACTTTTTCAGTGCCGAAATGCTCTGCCTGCTTAACCATGCGCGAGATAAGGCTTGGACCTGTTTCTTTCTCTATGCCACCGGGATAATTCTCTATCTCATGAGTTATGACGATTTGTCCGCCATCCATATTTTTTTCGATAATTAGGGTGCTCAGCCTGGACCGTCCGGCATAAAGCGCTGCAGAAAGCCCTGCAGGCCCTGCTCCGATGATGATTACATCATAGACTTTATCTGACATATTAGGTCACCTCAAATATGGTCTGTCCTTCGACCTCAGTCGAAAGTGCATTTAAAGCCGTATTTAAAATCTTACGCCTCAAAAGCCTCTCGTCTTCAATGCTCAAGGACGGATTTCCAAGCGGATGTGGAATAGCCACAGCTGGAACTATTCTATTTGCGCCGACTGTCATAGAAATCGGAGTGACCGTACAAATATGAACGACAGGAATGCCTGCACGCTCAATCTCTTTAACCATCGTTGCGCCGCAACGAGTACATGTTCCTCATGTTGATGTCAGGATGACAGCCTGAACATTGTTTTCCTTGAGTTTTTTTGAAAACTCCTGTGCAAACAGTTTGGAACTCTTGGTAGACGTGCCATTGCCGACTGTTGTATAAAATTTGTTATACAGCTTCCCGATTTTACCCTCTTTTTCAAATTCGCGCAAAACATCAACAGGCAAAACCCTATCAGCATCTTGGTTTGCATAAATCGGGTCATACCCACCATGCGCGGTCTCGTAAGTCTCAGCAGTAAGATCCAGCACTCCAGTTATATCATACTCACCATACTTTGATGCACTGGAGGACTCGATGCGGTCGGGGTTTCCTTTCGGCACGATACCGCCGGAAGTAACCAAAGCGACAGTTGCTTTGGAAATATCAGCCACCGCAGGATTCGGAGGAACTCTGTCGAAGTCCGGCATGGGGTATTCAGTCACAAAAGGCTTACCAGCCATCTTTTTAAGCAGCATGTCAACCGCACGCTTTGAACCGCGCTCTTTCTCAAAGAAGTTGACCCGAGCACCTCCGGGAAGATAACCCTCCTCAATAGAAGCGCCTATGGGAGCTCCGGAAGCCAGCTTTAAAGCCAGCGCTGCCATTTTTGGCACAGCATTTCGCATTCCGGCAGCATTTGCGCCGGTCTCAATGATATACAGTCTATCCAGAAACATTTCAGCACCGGGGTTCTCAGGGAACATCCCGGTAAGCACCGGTATACCCAATTCATCTGAAACTGCTGAACAAATCGTTGCACAGGCAACACCATAACGCCCCGCATTAAATGCAGGCCCCGCAATAAAAACATCTGCATCTAAGCCTCTGACCATATCGACAAGGGTTTTGGTTGCTTCGCTTAGATTTTCGTTAAAGTATGAGTCGCCGCAGACAATCGTTTTGATGATTTCAGCCTCATCACCAAACGCTGAGGCAAAAGCCGTGCCGGGGCCAACAGCACCATCACGAATTTCTGGCTTATAATCGGCTTTTTCTTCCCCGCCAATACCGGCATAAAATTGATTTATATAATGAACGACTTTATATTTTGGCATATAACCATCCCTTTCCGTAGAAACAGCTGTATAAATATGACTTTGGCGGCCAAAGAAATTCGCTTTGTTTGACGAAACCTCCGCTCAAAATCCGTGCATTTAGGCTTGTTTCCACACTACCTATCGAGCGCTCATGTAATTGAAACCGAGTTCATTTGTTGAACCGGTTATGGCTTGAATTTCAACAGTGATGCTGCCATCGCTTCCTACATTGCCGGCAAAACCGCCAGCAATCTTTTCGGTATAATCGAGTGTGCCAATAACACGGTCGAGCTTAGGAAGCGTAACAACTTGATTGGAATTGCCACCTGTAACCAGAGCATCTGCGCTGGGGTCTGCATCGGCAAGTGACTGCGACGTGCCGTCACGCCCGGCATACTCATTGGTAATGATGACGGTTTTTGTTCCGGTGGCCTCGACTTTCTTGCAGTTCATAATCAGGTCGGTGTCGGGATTGCCGAAGCCCTCCTGAGAAATGATTACACCGTCGAGATCCAGATGATCAACCAGCTTTGCAGTCCAATCCGATGAACGAATTTTGTCAGCCAGATAAACATTTTCGTTTGTTATGACCATAGCTGCAAAATTGAGCGTCTTGCCATGTTCCGCAAAAAGATCTTCGATTACAGGATTGTTTTGATGGTGGTAAGTCGTGTTTTTATCGCAAGCAGAAACGCAGTTGCCGCTGATTATTGCACCGTCCATTATCTCAGTTGGGCTGAGCATGGTTGTAAGCGACTGCTTCATGTCAACGCCGTAGACATAAGTGTCATGCAAAAGCCCTTGGCTCTGCAACATTTGAACATAACCGACACGAGGCAAATCTGGATACAGCTTGATACCCTCCATAAGCGAAGGGAACTCATAAACCTTAGATTCATCCGGAGAGATATTTACACCCAACCTGCCAAGAGCATAAGCAAGCTTAAGTCCTGCAAACCTAAGTGCCGCCTCATAATCGTGTGGTGTCAAACCATCACGTGGAGTGAAATCAGCAACAAGATTAGTGGTCTTGGAAAATGGTGTATATTCTGCGCCCAAGCCGGTCATGTCGATAATGCCTTCTTGGAAACCAACGACCTTTCCAACGGTAACCACAGCCGCACCACGCAGCACATGAGTTTTGCCGGAACCGACGACATCCACCTTGGAAATAACACCCGGGAAAATATCGCCTTGTCCTTCGACCTTGGCGCGTGGTTCAATAACATCCTTGACTGGAGTGATGCGCACACTCTCGCCTGGTCTGGCGATGTCGAAAGAAACTGCCAAAAACCGTTCATCTTCTAGTACCAGCGTTTCGAGCTCTTTGGCATTTAAACGCAAAATGCCGTCCTTAATTTCAGACTTTTCAGCAAATACTATGTCTTTAATTAGGATATATCCAACATCCAACTTCAAGCCTTAGCCCTCCTTAATGCATAATGATAAAGTGTCGAGCAACCGCAGAACAACTCTTTAGTTGACGCGCATCGTACGCTCGTCAACTCTAAGTAGAGCTACTCTTAAGAATATAGATTTAAGCATCACATGTCAATCTCATTTTTCTATTTTCACTAAATAATTTATAACTGTAACGCACCGCTAATAAGCGCAAGATCTACCTCTTGCAAATCAGCAAATGCTCTCTCTGGGATTGCCCTTGGCGCAAACTTTTGTGTTGCCAAAATGCACTCCCCAATAACCGACACAGAACGCTCATCAACAGCGCCTTGCACCCTGGAGATAAGTACGGATTTATACAGTGTTTCATTAGGTTTTACAGAGCCGGAAAGTGGGTGGGTAAGCAACGTGTGTCCATTATGTACCCTGTTGCGAACAGCAATCAAAACATCAAGCAAAGGGCCATCGACAAATGCAATATTAAATTTGCCCTCAAAGCGCTCCTTGGCCAGCGGATTGTTAGTTATTAAAATATCCATGCTGATATTCTATCATAGCACCCCGGCGCGTGCTACTGCATTTTTGCTGGTTGCAGTTAGACTCACAAAATAATGACAAATGTCACTTGCACTATTTCTGAAGGATGTGTATATTGAGTGATGTTGATACATGATTTGGCGAATAGATAGAAATATGGAGATAAATAAAACATGTTAAAATTAGATGCGTACAAACTAAAATGGATTGCGATAATAGGTATGATTCTCAGCCACACAGTCTATGCATGGTGGGAATATATGCCTATGGGCTTGCAACTACCCCTAAGTGCTCTGGGCGGCTTCACTTTTCCAATCATGGCGTTCTTTGTTGTAGAGGGCTACAGGCATACATCCAATCTAAAGAAATATATTTTGCGGCTGCTCATATTTGCGGTAATTGCAACACCGTTTCATTTTCTGGTGATTGCAGTGCCAGGGCTTAATATCCTGTTCACCATCATATTGAGTCTGCTCGTGTTGGCCATGTATGACAGCATAAAAAAGCGAGCAATTTTCTGGGTGCTGTACATCATCGTAATCGTTCCGATTTCTCTGCTGTTCTTCGAGTTCTTCTTCCTTGGCGTAACTATGGTTTTGCTGTATCACATCATTAAAAAGGAAAGTGTAAGACGGGTCTTGCCGCCAATTGCCTTTGGCGTATCGCTTCTGACTATGTCCGTGTTTGGACTATTGTTTCTGCCAAGCAACCCGATGCCGGCTGAGGGCTTTTACGCACTCTTCCGTAATGCCACATGGATTAACAGTGCAGATTATATGAAAAATGCAATAGTCTTCAGCGTAGTATGTCTGCTCGTGGCGATTTTGATAAAGAATTATAATGGCGAGCGCGGAAAACGCATGAAATGGCTGTTTTACATTATGTATCCGTTGCACTTTGCTGTGTTTGCCGCAATTTCACTGGCTCTTGGATTGTGGTAATCTACGCAAATAGCATTAGGTATTAGCCAGTTTAGAGTTGCATCTTAATTGTCATAGGTTATATAGATTAGCTAATTTTCTGGCTGTTGACAATCTCGGAGGTTTTACGACAAAATGTCGCAAAACCTCCCCATGTCGTTGTATTCCAAAATCAGTGCAAAAAAAGAGAAACCGGATGGACACCCGATTTCTCTTAGTAAAGTTTACAACAATCTGATTAAGCGGCTGAAAGTGGTACCCCGAGTGCTGCCTGATTCAGTATATCAGCAAGCTCGGCAAGTATTTCATCCACAGTCATATCCGCATCGAAATCTGCATCAAACAGTGCGTTTAAATCAGCAATAACTGCAAGCCATTGCGAAAAATCTTTTTGTGCCAGAGC
>WQUY01000022.1 GCA_009781855.1 Oscillospiraceae bacterium
CGCCCACATCTGATGTTCAGAGAAGAAATGTCCTTGATCAACTTCACCTTGCCGTTTTCGATAACGGTTCTGCCGCATACGCCTACCCGATGCCCGCCCTCGATCGTTACGTAGCCTTTCGCAAGCTCTTCTTCATACGCGTAATAGGAATGATTGAGCATATTGTTCAGAATATTGCCGATCATATTTTCATCCGTGGCCTGTCCGATGATGTATTCTGTATTTTGAGAAAGGATGCGCACTTCTTGTCCCGCTTTGATTCGTATTTCCTCAAGCCCGTTCATGATTTCGATCGGAAGCTTTCTTAGCTCGCTGCTGATGCTTTCGGGAAGCTTATTCAATATTCCGCTTACGTTTCTCATCATTTCCTCCGTTGTATCTCGTATCGCTTTCGTATGGTTTATACATGATATTCTTCGGACAAGTTTTTATGCAAAAAAAATCGAATTGGTTTCATCCAATTCGATTTTTGCCCCCTGATTATTGTGCAATAGCTTTTACTAAATTGCGCAGTGGCTTTCACTAAATCATAGATTTAGGAAAGCTTTGCGTAAGGCCTGTTACCAAATCGCATTGCGATTTGAACAGAGCCATTACGGAATGACGATCCAAACCCAATTTTCAACTTCATTAAAGCTAAAGTCTTCGTTGAACATGTTTGGAACGACGGTGTTTATGCCCATTAGATCGAGCAATCGATGCGAAACCACCAACCTGCCGTCGCTTGAAATCAATGAACGGTCATCATTGAACGCATCGTAAAAGTCAATCGCCTCACCGTCTCTTACAATGATTGTGCTATCCACCGCGATCACAAATGTTGAATTTCGATATTCCACAACAGCAGCGGTTGCTTCGTTATCCCAGCGGAGCGTTGCACCGATATTTGCAGTCAGCTCTCTTAGCGGCATTCTCAAATGGTCTTTAAAGTAAGGTACCAATTCAAACGGCTTTATGGCGCTGTCAGGCGTAAACGCCGTCGTTATGGATGTATCATGAAAGTTGAACTCTGTATCGCCTAAAATAACGCTTTCAATATCCGATATTCTTACGATCTCCCTAAATAATGCCCGGAGTTTTAACGAACTGTTCTCTTCATCAGGCGTTATCGAAGAGAACCCGTGAGCCACCAGTTGAGAATAGGTTACAATTTCTCCATTGCTCATGCGGAAGAAAAGGCCGTCAATCACATTCAAAAGAAGATCTGTATGTGCATGATCGTTTCTTCTTTCAATGGCTATTCCAAGCGGTGTGATTTGTAAGACTGCTTCATCGCCAAGCACAAGCCCTCTTGTTTCAACGTTACTTGTCATTGAAATAACAATGTTCTGAGGCTCTGTCATTTTATTCAGCCGGATAAAGAAGTCTGCTTCGTCTTCATTCAGGATGTCCGCCGACAGAGCGAAATACCGCTTGTTGTCTGTTCTTCGTTCCCTGATTTCACGATGACTGTTACCGCTGATCCCTGCGGACTCGGGATCAACCACACCAAATGAAATGGTGTCCATACCGATAAATGTGCTGAATCCACGTTCATCTTCCGCGTTCAGCATTGCTCTTGTTTCATCGGTCAATGCTTCAACCGAGTAAATGATAAAGGCTTGATGTGTTGTTGCCAAAACTTGTTCCAGAGTAAGCGTAAACCGCTCATCGGTCACACTCTGCCTCGGTGTTTGCACAAATCCGTCCAAATACGATGTATCCCCTGTAAAAAACGTTCTTAAGAAATCGGAATTTACCGCAGCAAATACACTTGATGCCCCTAAAGCAGCCACTAACGCGGCAACCAATACGGTTCTTTTAATTCTATGCCTCATATAAATCTTCCTCTCCGATGGGATCGCGTTTAAAGTGTCATTGACACGTTCCTTAACGTCTTGTGACCGGATGACCGGCACGTTATACGCTTCGTTATGATCGATTCCCAATTCTTCAATCAACTTGTTAAGACGCTTATTCATAAACGCTCACCCCTTTCAATAAATTCTTCAGTTTATATCTCCCCCGTGCAAGTTTGGTTTTGACTGTGGATTCCGGATAACCGACACATTTGGCGATATGTTTGACTTTTTCCTCATAATAGTAATAGCGTAAAAATATTTCGCTGTCAGGCTCGCCCAACGCTTTGACCATATTCCAAATGGTTCCATTTTTCTCTTGCTGCTCTATTTCTATGTAAGGTTCGTCGTATGATACCGCCGCATATTCTTCAAGTGGCACATAGGGTTTGAATTCACGCAATTTGTTCTTTGCGCTGTTGCGTGCCACCGTTCCCAAATAGGTTCGCACACTCCCTTTGTTGTAGTCCAATTCAGACGCATGTTGCCAAAGGGAAATGAAAACAGATGCAACAACCTCCTCCACATCTTCCCGTGTCATGGACTGTCCAATAATATTGTAAGCCACCACAGAAACATACGGCGTATATAATTCGATTGCTTTTTCCAATGCATCACGCTTTCCTTTGCGTAAATTGTTTAAAAGTTTCAGTTCATCCATCGTTTCATCATCACCAACTTGCATTATGAGTATGTCGCAAAAATAACGTTATTTCCTTGTACGCTATTATATACACAAAAAGTCTTGAAATGGTTTCAAAAAATAATAAAATTTTTAAAAATTATTGATTCCGCGCACCAATACATTTGCTATAATATAGATGATCAAATTTTTTCGATGCTGAAAGGGAAAACAATGAAAAGATTTTTAATTTTGATAAGCATACTTTGTCTTGCGCTTGCAATGACAGGGTGCGGAAATACGAACAAACCGGATAACGACGAAACATCACAATATGAAAATGATGCAATCACAATACATATCCCACGTGAACTGTTTTTCACCGGTGATTCCGAAGAAGCGGTTCTTACATTTTTTGAAGAGTCCGGCGGCATCGTCACTGCGCCTGCCGAAGATATCGATACGTTTTGGATGAATTATCCTGACAATGCAGGAACCGTATGCATTGAAGTGAGGTTTTCACCGTCAGATTTAGCCACAGCGGGATTGGAATTGGAAAATGATATCCTATTCTATTTAGACGCAATTGCAACTGTCTCAGACCCTATTTCAGCATTTCAAATCGAAACGAGTGAAGCACTGACACGATTTGTTT
This sequence comes from Oscillospiraceae bacterium, assembly GCA_009781855.1. Classification (GTDB taxonomy): domain Bacteria; phylum Bacillota; class Clostridia; order Oscillospirales; family Oscillospiraceae; genus WRMH01. The sequence continues at coordinate 3,116 of WQUY01000022.1, forward strand.
TTATCGGTAGCTTTGTTGAAATTGCGCAAGATCGGAGAATTGTCGAACTGCTTGACTTTACGTTTCCCTATTTGGGTCAAATGGAATACTTGCGCCGCATCGTTCAGCAATACAACATGGCTGATTTAAAAGAAATTACATTTTATTTAGAAGATCATGAAATGGCGGAGCGTTTTGAACTTTACAGTTTTTTTCAAGACGCGCCGCCATTAGGGCTTTGTATACACCATTGATAAAAAAATGACTAACCCGCCGTCCAGCCGCCGTCTATCGTAAGCGCTGAACCTGTCATGCCGGAAGCGGCATCTGTGCAAAGAAATTTTGCAAGCTCTGCAATCGTTGAGGGTTCAATCAATTTTCGAATACTCGATTTTGCAAGCATAATGTTCGAAACAACATCGTCTTCATCTATGCCGTGCGTTTTCGCCTGATCCGCTACTTGTTTGTCAACAAGTGGCGTTTTTACGTATGCGGGACAAATTGAGTTTACCGTGATTCCAAGCGGGCCGCCCTCAAGTCCTGCCGTTTTGGTAAATCCCAGCAGCCCATGTTTCGCAGAAACATAAGCCGATTTATACTCTGAAGCGACCAATCCGTGAATTGAATTGATGTTGATGATTCTTCCCCATCCTTGCGCTTTCATTGACGGCCAAACATATTTCGTTAAATAAAATGGCGCAGAAAGCATAAGTGAAATCATAAAATCCCATCTGTCTTCCGGAAAATCTTCGATTGGTGAAACGGTTTGAACGCCCGCAACATTGATCAAAATATCCACTTTGCCGTATTTTTCAAGAGCAAAATCAACAAGCGCCTTGCAATTTTCTTTACGGCTTATATCTGTCTCAAAGTAAGCACAGTTTAGTTTGTCGGCTTCTTCTTTGAGCTTACCGCCATCAACGTCTGTCATAACGACGATCGCGCCATCTTCAGAAAACGCCTTAGAAACACCAAGGCCAATACCGCTTGCGGCTCCTGTAACGATTGTAATTTTTTCATTCAGCATTTCAATTCTCCTCTTCTTTCGGCGTAATATACAATTTGACTGTCTCAATTCGCCTTTCTTTTACGGATTCTATTTTAAAAACCAAATTCTCATGTTCGATAATTCGCTCTTCCCCATCGCTTTCATCCGGGATTTCTTCAAGGAAATCAAGCAAGAAGCCTCCAATCGTTTCATTGTTATCCGATGTGAGATGGATCCCCAATTTTTCATTCAAGTCGTCAAGGTGCATAAACCCACTCACCATATACGTATTTTCATCGATTTGTTCCAATTCAGATTCTTCCTCGTCATATTCGTCAATGATGTCACCCATGACTTCTTCGATGATATCTTCCATCGTAACAATGCCTGAAAAACCGCCATACTCATCGATGAGGATCGCAATATGTTTCTTTGTCCTTTGCAAATCAAAGAACAGCGCATCGATCTTTTTTGTTTCAGGAACAAAATAGGGATCTCTTAAAATATTTCGTAGTTCAACATTGTCAAACCCCTCTTCCCTGGCTTTGATCAGAAAATCTTTGATATGCAATATCCCGATGATGTTATCGCTGTCATTTTCATAAACGGGAACTCTTGAATGCCTCAGTTCCATCAGTTCGTCAATGTATTCCGCAGGTTGGTCGTCTATGTCGATCGTAAACACGTCCGTACGCGGCGTCATGATCTCATACGCCAGCTTATCATCGAAAGCAAAGATGCTGTTGATCATCTTGTGGCCCTCTTCTTTTAAAACGCCTGTCTCTTTTCCAACCTCAAGCATCGACATGACTTCATCTTCAAAAAACTCGTCAGCATCAACTTCTGAATTTTGTCTCGTGACGTACAAAAGCAGATCGGTTATTTTGGTCATGATAAAGACGAATGGCCTTAATATGGCAGAAAAGAAAGTGATTAGGCCGATAAAAAACAGCGCTGTTTTTTCCGGATATCTTAGCGCTACCCTGATCGGATAAAATTTTCCCACAACCAACGCAATCGAAGAAAGAATGATCGTAATGATCAAAACTGAAACTTGTTTTGGATACGGTATCGCAGCGTTTGCAAGCAAAATACTGAATCTTTCCGATACACTGATGGCAACGGCAATACTTAAAAGAATGGTCACAAACGTAATGACCAGCTGGATCGCAGATAAATACCGCTCCGGGTTTTCTAACAACTTCACGAGCCGTGTTGCTTTTTTGTTGCCGTCCATGGCAATATTTTTGACTTTATTTTTATTTGAAGATAATATCGCTGTCTCTGACGCCTTGAAAACAGCACCGATTAAGATAAGACCAATGAAAAAAATGATTAGTGCCGCGATCGGCATACTGGGGTCAGGACTGGAATCCATTTTGCGCTCCTTTCAAGCTGTATAAAATGCTTGTACAGCAAACAGTATACCATGGTGTCTTCTGAAAATCAAATTTTTCTCATGATTTTAGCATTAATGCTTTGATTTTTTGCTCATATGATATTATAATGATAGTTGTGTATCGGGGCGTGGCGCAGCTTGGTAGCGTACTTGACTGGGGGTCAAGTGGCCGCAGGTTCAAATCCTGTCGCTCCGACCATTGAATAACACCTTACAAAAGCTCTGTCGATACAGAGCTTTTCGGGTTTTTGTTATCAAAGATATCAGTACATATCGAACATCGATAATTGTTCTGCTTGTGCATCAAATTTGTATATGTCATCAAACACTTTATTCGCTCCATACAAAATGCCGTGTTTGCGACATTCTTCTTTAAAAATCCGCGAAAGTTGCGTACTGTTCGGACTTGGGCAATGATAAGCGTTGCCGAATGTGCGTATATATTTCTGCTTCATGCCCGGAAAATGCTCGTCTAGCTTCTTGTAAAAATATTCCCTGCTACCCTCGCGCATTGTCGTGCCAAACCCCCAGCCGATTATGCCGGTGACTTTAGCACGAGCGCAATAGTCCAAAATTCCACGCAAGTTTTCCTCCGTGTCATTGATGAATGGCAGAATCGGACATAACCATACCACAGTCGGAATGCCCGCATCACGACAGGCTTCAAGCACCGCAAATCGCTCAGCGGTTGTGGACACATTTGGCTCAAGTACACGACACAAATCTTCATCAAACGTTGTAAGCGTGATTTGCACAACGCATTTTGCTTTGGTGTTGATTCTCTGTAGAATATCCATGTCTCGCGTAATTCGTGCAGATTTGGTGAGTATTGCAACGCCAAAACCGTGCTTTTCAACCACTTCAAGGCATTGCCGCGTGAGCCTCAGCTCTTCTTCAAGATGAATATACGGGTCGCACATTGCGCCGGTTGCAATCATGCCGCGTTGCCTTCTTCTGGCAAGCTGATTGTCGAGAATTGTGACGGCGTTTCGCTTGACCTCAATATCCTCAAAATCGTGTTTCATTTGATAACACGCAGAGCGGCTGTCGCAATAAATGCAGCCGTGTGTGCAACCGCGATAAAGATTCATTCCGTTTTTAGGCGATAAGATTGTTTTGTAATCGGCGTAGTGATATTTATTCTCCATAGCTTCTTTCAACATTAAAATAACGCACTTTCGAACAACTTCCTGACCTCAGGAAAATGTTCTTTTATACATCAAATCCCCCATAAATTGACCATAACGACCCACCCCATCAGCGCCGCTGTTTCTGCGATCGCCTTTTGATGCGCAAGATGAGCGTTTTCATTTCTTAAGACACCAAAACCATATCCTTGTTCCTTGAGCCCTTCGATGATCATTGGCAACGCTGCCACAACGGCTTCGTTAGAAACATCATGCATTAAAACAATCAGTCGTTCTCTGCCATTCGCATTATTGACGATGTTTCCGGACAAAGCACGTGGGTCGCGCCCTGCAGGAGATGAACAGGTGTCCGCAGACGATACATGCCAATCAAAATCGACGTATCCTAACTCTTCTAATATGTTTCTTCGTATATCGATCGCTGCGCGACTCCAACTCATCGAACCGCCCGGGAAACGATAGATATTGGTGCGATATCCGAAATTGTCATATAAAAATTCGTGCATTCTGATCGTATCATCTCTAAAAAACGCCCCGCCATCATTGGCATATAACCTTGAAAAATTATGCGTAAATGAATGGTTGCCCAGTGCATGCCCCTCCGCGATGATTCGCTCGAAGATGTGGTCTACGCCACTTCTGGGCAAGACAAAAAAAGTAGCTCTTATATTATGTTCTTTTAATATATCCAGTATTTGAGGCGTGATGGTCGCAGAAGGGCCATCGTCAAAGGTGAGATACGCTATTTTTGACGGAGTTGGAGCAGGAGTCGGCAATTCGGGTGTTGGTTCCGGTTCTATCGCCGCCGCATCGTATTCTTCAACGATAGAATGGTCTTCTGTTTCAAGTTCAAGATATTCCGGAGATGACTCCCAGAAATCCGCTCCTACGATAAATGCTGTTGATAGTATGATCAGTATTGATAATATGATAAGTGTTGCGATTTTTTTCATAAACAGATGCCTCAACCTTTGCTTTTTCGACAAAAAATGTCACGATCAAACTTAGTATTATTATAAGCTTTCATTTACCAATAATCAAATGGAATTATTTCCAAGGGGAAGAAAACCGCCGTCTATCATTTTTGAATTGACAGACGGCGGAATTTAAACTCATATTTTTTGCTCAGGTGAATATTTGAAACCTACAACAATTATCTCCCTTGCATTTGGGAAAAGCTGGCTAAATCATGGAAATCATAACGAAAAGTCGTATCCCCAGGAAATTCAGACAAAGATGAATTGAATGCTAAAAAGTAATCCCCGCTGTCTGTGTGTATCCATATGCACATGGTCGAACCTACTCCACCCATCGGTAGTCCATCGTCCCATAGTTCAAACATGCGATCAGGATGTTCGATTATGATAACACTCAATATTTCACCTTCTGTGCCGTGTTCACAAAGTAGCCGTTCAAAATATTCATGGTCATTCATAAAATCAATAAACTCCGTATAAACCGGCCATCTTCCTATTCTGAAAAAACCGCTCGGCATCTCATCATCGAATATTCTACCATCCCTTAGAAACGTTTGTCGGTGAATATATCCTTCCCAAAACTCAAACTTATTAAAAACAAGGAAAGCGTTACTTTTCTTTGCTAACGCGTCTAATGATGGGTTCTTTAGAAACGCTTGGAAAGGCTCTTTGTTTATGGCGTAAACAATAACATCCCTGTCTATCGGCTGATAGTCCAATCCCAGTCTATACACATTATCCATATCATCTTCTCCCTTTTGGTACGAATTTTGTCCTGCTACGGAAAGAGCCGAACACGCACCAAGGATAAACATCAAAACAATTGAAATTAGTATCTTAACCGTTTTTTTCTTTTTTCTAATCATAGTAACTTTTCGCCTCCTATCTGTTTACGCGCAAAATGCCTTGAAATGTCATCGGGTTTGTGGCATCATCTCTCGGTATGCGCGATAAGAAATCTGCATGTGTTTGAACGTGCACATGCCCCCAAGAGTTATTTGATATAATAAGATTCTCATGCCCCGGAGCAGATAATGCACCTGTTATCACCGTAAAATGTCCTCTATAAACAACACCTGGATCCCTTGGATTGTTATTGTAAAAAGCGTAAACCGGGCCATCTGCCAAATGATTGCTCAACGCGCCAAAGTCTCTAACGTCTTGAGCACTTTGTACAAAAGGAGCGGCGTCCCAACGTCTCCCTGTATCCGGAGAGTTTAACGGCGATCCAGGTCTGTCATAGAAGACATCGCCACGAACCGATCTGGCTATCTCTCGCGCCCTAGCGCTGGCATCAGCTTGGTTCATAGAGCGGCTCGCGTGAAAATCTTCAACCATTACTTGCGCATACGCCCAACATAAATGAGTATCGAATTGTCGAAAAAGCGTAACTTCATGAAATACTCCAAAATCCACTCCCATACTATCTAAGCGCCTTATATTATTCGCTCTCGCATGCGCTGCGTCCATAGTACGCTGCGCAAGAGCTCTCCCAATGTCAGTTGTCGCGCTGTGAAAGTTTACGCTCGCTTCGCGCCATTGCCTCTGGTAACGCTCGATGAAAAACATCGCTTCCGCCGAACGCATGCTATCAATCGCTTGAGATGGAGTGGCTCTGTCTGAGAACAAATGCGTCCATGTGGTTTGGCCTACAACACCGGCATATTGCCCGGTATTTAATAAACCCTCCGCTCTCTTAAATGCATTGACCGCGAATTCTGTATTCGGACCGAATCTTCCATCAACTGCTAAGTGATTGCCGCGTGCGTCTCTGTACCCTAATGTATTCAGTCTTTGTTGCAGCAATCTTACGTCGTCGTTATTGGAGCCTCGAATTAAGTTTGCGTTTAAAACCGGTACGCTGTCAATGCCTGGGCTGCCACCTACAGCGTTGGAATCTTTCCTGACACTGGACATGATGTTTAAGCTGCTGCCTGCTGAACCACCGCTTACTGCATTATTGCCTACAGACATAGAACGGAAAGCGGTTACGGCCGCTTGTGCCATCGCATTTTGAAGTCCTTGGAATATAGGAACCGGCGTACTTTGCCCGCCTCCCGAACTTCGATTCCTTATGACGTTTGCTACCACTGTCACAACCGCTCCTACAACCGCTGCCAGCACTCTGGAGTGGCCGGTCGGGTCAAAATACATAATCGGTTCGTTGTTACAATAGGTATAGAAGTTCAAAGATAATGGATCCCTGATACAACCCCTGAACGTGTCCTCTTGCATGAACCTGGCAATGACCGGGTTGTAGTGCCTCGCGTTGAGGTAGTAGAGCCCGGACTCTTCGTCCCACCGATACCCCGCATACCTGAACGGATTGTTGACCCTTACGGTTTCTTCTGTAATGTTGCCCCACGGGTCATAATAGTATTGAGCCGCAACGGTTCCGTTCGGGTTCAGCAGCGCTGTAACATCGCCTCTACCGTTAAACATATACAGGAATGTGTCATTATCCGCTTGCCTCTGAATCAGGTTAAGGCCAAAGATATTTCTCGCGGTCTGAGCGCCCTCAGCATTCACTTCAAGAATAATCCTATCATACTTTAATAAATATCTCAAGGTTCTGCCGTTAACAGTTCTTTCGACACGAAGTCCATCCCCATTGAACTTTGACAGCGTCGTATTTTCACCGACCACTGCCTTGATCAGGTTATTACGCTTGTCATACGCATAGATCGCCGTATCATCATCTGCCCCCTCAATACCGAGCAAGAATAACCCGATTCCTCCGTCCATAGCACTTGTTGCTCCGCTTGTCAAAGAGTAAGAGGTGCTGCTGATCATATTTCCGTTGTTGTCGTAATAGAAACGAGATCCGCCTGCCGCTATGCCGTTTACAGTTTCTGATGTGGCTACCAGCCTGTTTTGCGGATTATTTGAATAGCTTGTTACTGTTGTCTCCCCGCCATATATAACAGTCTCAGTGCTTCTATTCCCACTTGCGTCAAAGGTGTAGCTCGTAAGCCTTCCGTCCGGCTCTGTGACAGTAAGCAACCTGTTTAAAGCGTCATACGTATACGTTGTCGTGCCTTTTCTGTCCACTTTGGCAATCAGGTTATTGTTCGCATCATACGTATAGCTGTACGCCTCGATTGTCAGCATGCCTCTTCTGTTCACAAGTGTATGCAGCATATTATTCGCATAATATGTATACTCTGTTATTGCCCCGTTTGCGTACTCTACACTTCTCCTGTTTCCGTTTGCGAAATAGGTATAGGTTGCTACGACAGCGTTTCCGTCCCTTACCTGATGAAGTCTTCCCGCTCTGTCGTAAACCCGGAGCGTTATGTTTCCTTTCGGGTCTGTTGTCCTTTCGGCCACAAATCCTGCCGGAATCCCTGCTGTAATGTCATACTCAAATACCGTTCTTCCGATCAGCGGCATGGTTTTGCTCGTGACTCTTCCAAGTTCGTCGTACGTTCTTGTTGTCGTTCCGGAGTTGTCTGTCATCACAAGGAGATTTCCACTGTTGTCGTACGTGTAGGTTATGATCTCTCCGCCCGCGTCATCGCTTGTCCTTCTGCCATGAATATCATACGTATAGACATGTATGACGCCGTTTCTGTCCACTTTTTCGGCAAGCGAGCCGTCGGGGAAAAACGTGTAAAATTCGGCTTTGGCCTGGTCAATGATGCCGCCCTCAAGCCCTCCGGCGTCAATTCTAATGCTCATGAGGTTTCTTGCATTGTAAACAAACGTGCTTGTGTTGCCTCTTCCATCGGTCTGCGTGAGCAAATTCCCGGCATCATCATACGTATAGATCATTTCTTCTCCGAGCGGATTCGTCACTTTGACGAGCCTTCCAAGTGCATCGTAAGAGAAATTCGTGACGTTACCGCGCCCGTCCGTCTGTGATATCTGATGGCCTACAAGGTCAAATCCTTGTCTTCTGATGTTTCCGGACGCGTCGGTGGTTGAAATCAGTCTTCCGGCTCGGTCGTATCCAAAAGTAGTCGTGTTTCCAAGCGCGTCGATTGATGCCACTTGCATATGGTTGTCATTGTAAATCAGCCTTTGAATCACATTGCCTGTCGCGTCTCTGCTTTCAATCATCCTGTTCAGCGGGTCATAAGTGTTTGTACGCGTATTGCCCAGCCAGTTTGTTACGCTTGTGGCATTTCCGTTTCTGTCATATGCAATTGTTGTTGTCTGAGCTGTAAGCTGCCCGTTTACGGTTACCCATACCGTTTCCGAAATTCTACGGTTTAAGTTGTCGTAAGTAAACTCCGTGACATTGCCTCTTTCATCCGTTACACGCCTTAAATTGTGGGCAAGATCATACCGGAAGCTTCTCGATATCGCCTGCGTGCCGTCACTTTGCATCACGGTTTCGGAAAGTAGGTTTCTGCGAGAATCGTACACAAAGGTCGATACACGCCCCATCGATGTTTCACTTCTGGCAACATCACCAAGGTTTGTATATTGATGCGATATTGTATACGCATCGATTGTCTCATCGCCTGGCAATATCACCTGCCGAACCTCGCCGATGTTGTTGTATGAAAATACGGTGGTGTTGCCGTTTCCGTCTGTTTCCGTCAGCATATTTCCTGCAAGGTCGTACGTTCTGCTGCTTACCGTGACGCCGTCCACCGCAACCGCCGTTATTCTCCCCTGTCCATTGTACGTAAATGAAGTTACAGCGTTGTTGGCATCTGTTTCCGACACAAGTCTGCCCGCGCCGTCATATGCAAACGTTCTTGTAAAGCTTTCCCCTCTATACGCAGCTTCCGCGTCAAGAACGGATATGACCCTGTCCGCGGCATCAAATTCTTGCCTTGTCACATGCCCAAGCCCGTCTGTCGCTGTCAGTTGGTTGCCGTTTAAATCATACGTAAACGTATTTGTAATTGTTCTGAAATTTCCTGAACTGTCTCTGTAAATCTCTCGCGTCGCAACGATTCTGTCTGCTTTGTCGTATTCGAATGTTCTGCGGCTCATCGTTTCGATGGCAGCGCCAGGAACGTGGTTTTTCGGTGTGACTTCAGCAATCACTCTGCCTGCCAGATCATAAGCGAAAACAGAGACTCCACCTTCTGCATCCGTTACTCTGGTGAGAAGCCCTCTCGGGTCATATTCAAACCTCGTTGTTCTGCCCAGTGCGTCTGTTTCTGTCAGGACGTTGCCTCTCAAATCGTGTGTAAATCTCATCACTGCAGTGCGGGCGACGCCATGTTCATCAACTCTGGTTTCATGCACAGCATGAACTCTTCCCAAAAGATCATACATAAAGAATCTATCATACGAATTGCCACTATTTGGGTTTATATGGCTGATGATGTTCCCTTCTCTGTCGAACCCGAAAACATCTCTAAGCACCGAAGTTCCGCTTACGAAATCCCCCGGGTTTACGTGGCGAATGCTTTCCCTTACCCTGCCAAAATGGTTGAATCGGTTCGTCATTTGATCAAAGTCCATCGCGCTTCTGTACACACGCTGAATCACTGTATGCTCCGCGTCCACATACGTATAGGTAATCCTTCCGCCCATACTGTCCGTTTTTTCAATCACTCTGCCGATGGCATCATAAACGAAGCCTTCCCATATCAGGTTTCCTGTCGGTACAGCAAGTGCGCTTACCGTGTCTGCTGAGCGAACTTCCCTGATCACATTGCCCGCTCTGTCATGTTCAAACCCTGTGTACATGTATACGCCCGTGCCTACAGGCGACCATGTACCGATCACTCGGTTCAGACCATCATAAGCGAAATGCGTGCTGTTTCCTCTCGGATCCGTACTTCTGATGAGAGTGCCGTTTGCCGCAAATTCATTTGTGCTGTGGCCTCCGTCCGGATGGTCTGTCCTGATAAGCCTGCCCGCAAAATCGTAGGTTTCTCTTGTTACGGCTACGTCTGTTTGATTCAAATGCCTTGAATGGATAACCTCGGTTCTGCCGTCCGGCCTGATGTGATAGCTGAATTCATCCGTAAGGATAACCGGCGAAGTGCTAGTTTCTCTGAACGATACGGTTAGAAGCCTATTGAGTACATCATACGTATAGATATTCTGAAACCCATTGTACAATGTTTCGGTGAGTACATTCCCATAAATATCATACGTAAAGCTTGTCACAAATCCGATTGGGCAAATTTGCATCTGAAGCAAGCCGTTGTCAAAGTACCGATAACGGAACCCATGATCCGACGCATTATATGTATTCGCATTTGTACTCATATGATGCGCATCGAACGTTGTCGGGTCGTTTGCCGCAGCATACTGGTTCGGCATGATCCTCTGAATGAGGTTGCCTCTGTTGTCGAAAATATCCCTTTCAGTTGCCACACCATGAAGGTTTTTTCTGATCACGCGCCCCTCTCTGTCATAATAGTATCTTGTAACATATCCCTCTACGCTTATTTCATAAATCAACCAGCCAAGACAGTTATGTCGATGGGTCGTTACCTGGCCTAACGCATTTGTTGTCCGCAATACATTTCCATTCGCATCATAAGTAAAGCTCGTTACATGTCCGTTCGGATCTCTTCTGCTTCTTAAAAGCCCTCTTATGGCTCTGCCGGTCATCGCCTGCGCTTCTGCCTCTGTAAAGTAGGTGTTTTCTGTAATCACGAAATTACCCTGCGGCACACCGGGCGAATACACATCGGTTCCGTTCAGCGGCCTCGCGATCCTGACAAGGTTGATGTTGTTTTCACAGTAGACAAAGAATGTCATCCTGCCGTCTTCATCTCTTTCGGAAATAACGTTGTTGTTACTGTCGTACGTAAATTCCCGGATGCTGCCGTCCGGGTTTATCTGTCTTGTGATGTTCCCGCGCGCATCCCGCTCAAAGGTTGTTGTATTTCCGTTTCTGTCTGTGAATGACCTGATTTCACCGAACCAGTTCAGACCGCCATCGGTAAAGTAGGCCGTCCTTGTTTCCCTGCCTTCCTCGTCTCGTTCCCTGATTGGATGAAGCATCCGGTCAAACCATGTAATTCTTGTCCTGCCGTTGTTGTCTGTAACCGTTACACTGCCTTCTACCGGATTATATACATACGTTTCCGTTCTTCCGAAAGCGTCTGTAATGGTATGTACTTTGGGGAATGCCTCGCCCGGATTTCTTGGGTGGTACGTGATTGTTTCGGTCACGTTGTTATTCGCCCCCACGCCCATAATCGTCCTCGCGTTGTTGCTCGTCCTCGTGCTGATAGTCATCCTTGCGTTGTTACTTGCCCTTTCGCTGTCGTCCGCATCGCCGATTTGGCTTAAAAATCCGTTTTCGTCATATGCATAACTGCTCGTAAACCCACTTGGGTTTGTAACAGATATGAGTCTCCCATCACTATTATACGCAAAACTGACAGTCCGTCCAAAGGGGTCTGTGATTTGACTGATGCGAGCTGTGCCCGGTCTTCCGGGCGAGCCGCCGACGTAAGCAACTGTGCTGACCCTGCCAACCGGGTCTGTAATCGCAGTCACGTGCCCATGCACGTTCACGTCGAGCGTGATCCGGTTCCCGTTTCTGTCTTGCATCCATATCATATGCCCTGCCGCGTTGTATCCATATGAATACTGATCCGGCGTTGTCAGAACTCTTGTCCCGTCCGCTTGCCGAACGATCGTGCTTCTTGAGTCTCTCGCTGTGTATTCCCCCGTTACCACGTTCACTGCAAATGTAATTCCGCTGCCGTTCGGAAGCCTCACGACGGAGTTGTTTCCGCTGGCCGTAATCCTTGACTCAAACCCAAACGTCCATCCCCTGCTAATCGAACTCGCCCTGTCGTCTCCGGAGTTATAGGTTCTTGAAAATACCATATTGAATCCCGGAGTGCTGTACTCCATATCCACAAATGTCCTGGAAAAATTACCGGACGGGTTTATATGTTCATCACCGAAGTGGAAAAAATCGGAGGTCAACATGCTGATGGGGGCAAATTCGACGGTGCTCGAATGACCTACGTTGTTCCGTCCTGCAATCGCGAAAATGCCCTCAGATGTCATTGCTGTTCCAAAACTGTACGTTCTTCCGGTTGGCCCCGGCCAAGTAAACCATCTGTCAAGCACCGGACTGTATTCGAATACAAGCGGAAACTCGTTGAATCCGTCTGTTCCGCCAATCACATAAAACGTATCCCTTGCTGCGCCTCCTGCAAGTCCAAGATTGTGCGGAAGCGGCGCTCTTGTTTCCCATGTGTTGTTTGCGATGTCAAAGACTTCAAGTACATTCATCGGATCCACTAGATTATATGGTCTAAAAAGACTTGTCGCTCTAAATCCACCGGCTACATAGATTTTGCCGTCTATGACCCCAACACTCGCCCCAAATCTGCCCGTAGGCATAGGCGCTCTTGATGCCCAAGTATTTGTCGCGGGATTGTATTCAAAAACTGTGCGAAGAGTATTCCAACCATGAGTCCTGCCGCCGATCACATAGATTTTGCCGTTGGCTTCCACCACCATTGCATTCCGAAGCCGGAGGGGCAAGTTCGCTCTTACCTCCCACGTATTTGTCACGGGGTCATATGCCTCTACCCTGTCCGTTGCAGAAGGGGTGATAGTGGTTCTTTCGGGAACTTGCCCGCCGATCGCATAAAATCTGCCATTTACCACTGCCGCTCCAAAATATGCCCGCGCTGTTGGCATCGGAGCTCTTTGTTGCCACATGCCATTTTGATATACGTACAAATGGTTAAAATATTGCGTCTGGCCAAAAAAAGTTGTTTGATGATATCCACCTGCGGCGAAAACGGTATCACCCATTGCCGCTGCCCCAATACCCGCCGCCGCATAACCTATGGCACCTCTTTGCATCCAAGGGCTTCTGGCAACAGAATACCGAACAAATCCCGTCGAATACGCGTCCGTGCCTGTAAAAATATATGCCCTGTTATTTAATACAGTGACCTCATTTAAATGACCCCAAAAGTTAAATGTGCTATAACGTGCCCATACGTTCTCTGTAAAATAGTATTCGTAGATGTTGATCGTACGGTGGCCATATCCTCTCCAAAAACTGAACATGACGTCCTGTATAACAAAATATAGGCTTCCATGATGGTTTGTTGTCGGTGTCCTGGTCTGCCATGTATCGCTGTTTTCATCGTATAGCAAGAAACTACTTCCCCACGGCTGCTTTACGAACAGCGTGTTGTGTAACACATCGCTGTTCGGACTTGTTTTGGCCGCCGGCAGGTCGTTTTTGCTAACCCATACATCAGAAAGCGGATCATACCGGTCAACAAGTACGCCCCCTCCGGCCCAGCCGCCCAGCAAATAGATATGCCCGTTGTAAAATGTTGCACTCGCGTAGGCGCGCCACCTAGGAGTAGGCGCTCTTTCCGTCCATGTATCCGTTCCGGGGTCGTATTCATATACCATCAGGCTGTTTGTAAACGCGCCTGTTCCTGTCTGCGCGGTTCTGCCCCCGATTACATATATGTTCCCATGTGCTGAAGCAATCGCAGAGTTTTCAAAGTAATGCGGCATATCTGCCCTTTGTGTCCAGCGATCAGCAATCGGGTCGTATGCGAATACAGCTCTTGAACGCTGTCCTCCTCGCCTCATGCCGCCCATCACATAAATTTGACCATCTGCCTCTACGCTTTGAAAAGCTCTTAAAGGAACAAGAAGCGGCGATCTTGAGTGCCATCCGAGGTTCAGTTCCTCTACGTATGGCATGATATAGTTTCCGTTTCTTCCGCCTACAATGTATACTCTACCGTCAAGCAGAGCAGCGCCCATGCCTGACCTTGCAATGTTCATGTGATTTTTTGTTACATAAGCAGTGCTTGGATGCGCCAATGAAGAATGTATGATTGTTGATGTCCACACCGGACTTCTGTCAGCGGTATGCCCTCCAATCCCTATAAACCGGTCTTCCGTAAGAACGCCCGCCGCATTCACCGCAGGTATACGCGATGGCCCTCCATGCACGGTTATACCGGTATGGATGTTGTATCGCTCCTCTGAATCTACCAGGTTTATCGTTAAGAAAGACCCGCCTTGAATGTATATATGGCCGTTATGGTAAAACGTAACCTGCCCGATCCTTGGAGTGCTTCTGATATCTGGCATTCGTGTAAACTCAAATGTTCTAGGGTTAAACGCATGAACGTGAGAGCCTATGAAGCCACCGCCGAGATACTGACCTCCGATAATATATGCCAACCCTGTCGTTGGGCTGAATGTTGCTGTCCCACCTCGTGCCAACGCAGGTGTATATCCATTTCTTGTCCATGTGTTTGTAGCCGGATCAAACACATCAACGGTTGTTGAATATGGGTGCCCACCCCCGACGCCCAATACATAGATTCGATTGTCATACACAAAATATGCAAAGTTGGCTCTGGCATGCGGCATATCCGCCTTTCTTGTCCATGTGTCTGTCTGTGGGTTATACTCTTCAACAACGTTGCCGCCTCCATGTCCGCCAATCGCGTAGATTCTGCCATTCACCGCTACGACGGCAAGCCCATGTCTGGGCACAGACATGGAGCGCCTCATGCTCACAAACCCATCTGCATAAAGTTCAAAGTCTTCACTATCCGGTATGACTCCGGGGTCGATCTCTTCCCTTGGTGGGTCGTCTACGATAATGACATTGCGGTTCGGCGCAGTTTGGTTTGATACTGCGAACGCCGCATTTATTTTTCGCCCACCCCTTACTTTATCCTGCAAACCTGTTACGGTATCGGACGATGATATGATCCTTTCCCGCACTTCCGCTGCTGTATTGTATCTGTCAAGCGAAAACAAAAGGGCGGCTTTCCCGGATACATAGGCCGCCGCAAGCGACGTACCGTTTCCTTCTTCGTAGGTGTTATGAAGCCACGTCGTTAAGATTTCTGACCCCGGTGCCGCTACATCGACTGTATTTTGCCCGAAGTTTGAAAAATGACTCAACCTGCCGTCTCTGTCGATTGACGCGACGGATATGACATTATCCAGTTCAAGGGAAAACGCAGCGGGATATACAGGGTGATTATCGATGTTAAACCCACTGTTTCCAACAGCGCATACAAACAGCATGCTACTGCCTGCAATCGCTTCATACAGCGCGGGGTTCTGGTGACGGCTGCCGAAACTCATGTTGACGACCTGCGCGCCTCGTTCTTCCGCATAATGGATCGCCGCGATGATATCGCTAGTAAATGCGGCGCCGCCCTGAAATACTTTCAGCGGCAGAACCTTTGCTTCCGGCGCTACGCCCGCGATTCCAATCCCGTTGTTTGCTTGTGCGGCGATGACCCCTGCCATCATCGTTGCATGCCCCTGTTCATACCAACGTTCAGGGTCGCTCACGATATTGTTGTTATCGATAAAATTCCAGCCCGGCAGCAGATTGCTTGCAAGATCCTCGTGCGTCGCTTCAATTCCCGAATCTAAAAGCGCGACAATAACGCCTTGGCCTTTTGCCTGCTCCCACGCAGCTATGACATCCGCATCCATTCTGTAGGAATCAACAGACTCCGTGTTACGTCCAAACCTTGAAAACACACCGCCAATGGTGTTTAAAAAGCCCGTATTTTCCTCATCAGCAATGTTTTGTTCCTCAGAAACCAGTGGTGTGTAAACCTGTTCATGTCCCCACTGCTGCGCAAGTAACGGATCTGCCGCCAGCGGACTCATTGCATAATCAGGTTGTATGAACGCAATCTCGCTCATGTCTACTTCCCAAAAAGCAGTCTCTATGAGTTCCTCTACCGTCATCGGTTCATAAGTGCTCAGAACCAAGATGTTTTCCGCTTCTATAGCCTGTACGGAAACTGCATCGGCTCTTTCCGCCATCCTGCGAAGCTGCCTGGTTTCTTCACGCAAGTTCTCTCTTCGTCCTTGCCTAGTTTCTGTCCGGCCTGAACCCTGCCTTCTTGTATGTACGATCATTGACTCGTCAAAGACTGCCTCGAGGCCTTCCGATTTGAGTTCTTGCCATGTTTCGCTGTCTTCTCTATACCGAATAATGAAACGATTTGTTTCATATGTCTCGTCAACAGCAAAATCGATATCAAATTCATTGTATCGGTCTTCTTCCAGAAGCTCCTCTTCGAGCAGCTCTTCTTCAAGAAGTTCTTCCTCAAGCTTTTCCTCTTCCGATTTTTCTTCTTCGAGTTCGGTTTCTTGAAGTTCTTCGTCCTCAGGGGCTTCAAAACTGTTTCTTTCGCCCTCTTCAAACGCATTCAATATCTCCTGCCACGCCAACTCTTCCTGAATCGTTTCAGTAATCGCCTGTACCGGCACCGTCGTAAAGAAAAAGCAAGCAATTAATGCGATGCTAAGCATTTTTCTCATAGTTCGTCTATACATAAACATCCTCCAAATAATCTCAATCTTTTACTAGATACGTAGCCCTTTATTGATTTGAAATGTGTATCGTACTGCTTTGCGTCCTCTTCGCTTCAAAAGGTACGATGTTAACGACACCGCTATATGTTTTTCCATCGGGGATCGCTTTGCCTATCGTGAACCTTATTTCCCCCAGCGATACATGCGTGATCGTTATATCTGTCCCTTCTATTCTTCCCACACCCGTTTCTCTTTCGTTCGTAAATCTGCTTAAGCGAGTGACATCAAATACCGCCGAGTCATATGTTATTACGACCTCTAAATCATTGAAATCCGTTATGCCCGCTACTGAAACTGCTATGTTGTATTCGGTGCCTGAAACTGCATCAATGATAATATAGCTAGAGCCAAGAACCGGTGGTTGCTGTGAGCTGTTTTTTAAATTTAAAAATCCCTGACCGTCTGGACCTAAGACCTGCACCGGTGTATGGCGACTTGTTATCGTATCATCACCTAGCTGGCCTTGATGGTTTCGCCCCCAAGTCCAGACCGTTCCGTCTTCTTTTAACGCTATACTATGATTACTTCCGGCAACGATTTGCTCTACGTCGGTTATTCCGACTACTTGCACCGGTATCGTTCTTCGCGTTATCGTTCCATCCCCCAACTGACCTTGATGGTTTCGTCCCCAAGTCCAGACCGTTCCATCTTCTTTTAACGCTATACTATGATTACTTCCGGCATCGATTTGCTCTACGTCGGTTATCCCGACCGTCTGCTCCGGCATGGTTCTTTGCGTTGTCGTTCCACCTCCTAATTCGCCATCAAAATTCCTTCCCCATGCCCAAACAGTTCCGTCTTCTTTTAGCACTATGCTATGACTAATTCCGGCAACGATTTTTTTTACGCCAGTAAGTCCAATTACTTGTACCGGAGCAGTCCTTCGCGTTGTCGTTCCATCTCCTAATTCTCCATTCGAATTATTCCCCCACGCCCATACCGTTCCGTCTTCTCGTAGCACAATACTATGACCACCGCCAGTCGCAATGGCCGTGACATTCGTAAGATTTTGTACTTGCACAGGGGTACGCTGATTCTCTAGCGTACCGTCACCAAGCTGGCCATGCATATTCGACCCCCAAGCCCATACTGTTCCATCTTCTCGTAGCGCAAAATTTTGTGCGCCACCAGTCGCAATAGAGGTGATGTTCGTAAGGTTTTGTACTTGCACAGGTGCGTGGCGATTCGTTGTCGTACCGTCTCCAAGCTGGCCATTCGTATTCGTCCCCCAAGCCCATACTGTTCCGTCTTCTCTTAATGCAACGCTATGGCTCCCTCCTGCCGTAACGGCAGTGATATTCGTAAGATTTTGCACTTGCACCGGTGTGTGACGACTCCCCCATCCGGTACCATAGCCAAGTCGGCCATCAGCATTCGACCCCCACGCCCAAACAGTTCCGTCTTCTCGTAGCGCAACGGTGTGGGCGTAACCCGCCGCAACCATCGGTGTCGCTATAAGGGAACCATCTATCAATCTTAAATTCACAGCTGCGCTAAGTTCTCCATATTCCGCATGAATGACTACTGTTCCCAGCCTCGCTTCATTTGTTACCGTTACAATTCCCGTAACACTATCTATGCTCACGCCCGCATATGCTTCTCTTAGAGAGTACGTTATTTTCTCGTTGCCTTCTCCATTGTATACTCTTGCTGTAACCGATATGGTTATATATCTTTCGCTTGGGATAGCCACCATATATTGCACATTTGAAAACGCCATCGATGTTGGTTCAAAAAACGGCGGCAACTGAGGTCTTGTACTTCTTCCTAAGTTTAGAAATCCCTGACCACCTGAACCCAGAGTCTGCACCGACATATGACGATTCATTGTTGTCCCATCGCCAAGTTGACCAAACCAATTCCAACCCCAAGCCCAAACTGTGCCGTCTTCTCGTAGCGCAACATTATGATCGTGACCCGTCGCAATGGCGGCAACATTCACGAGATTTTGTACTTGCACAGGGATCCTATTTGGGAAGCCACCCGGGCTGCTCAATCCCCAAGCCCAGACCGTTCCATCCTCTCTTAGCGCAAGACTTTGACTACTCCTGGCCGCAATGGCGACAACGTGTGTAAAATTTTGCACTTGCACCGGCGTATGGCGATTCGCTGTCGTTCCGTAGCCAAGTTGGCCATTAGAGTTCAATCCCCAAGTCCAGACCGTGCCATCTCCTCTTAGCGCAAGACTATGGCCACCGCCAGCCGCAATCGTGGCGATATTCGTAAGATTTTGTACTTGCACCGGCGTATGACGATCTACTGTCGTACCATCGCCAAGTTGACCATTTGCGCTGTTACCCCAAGCCCAGACTGTCCCGTCTTCTCGTAGCGCAACACTATGTCTTTCACCCGCGGCAATGGTAGTGACATTCTCCAGATTTTGTACTTGTACTGGTATGTGGCGATTCGTTGTCGTTTCGTCACCAAGTTGTCCTGATCCGTTCGCTCCCCAAGTCCAGACTGTCCCATCTTCTCTTAGCGCAAGACTATGGCCACCGCCAGCCGCAATCGCGACGATATTCGTAAGATTTTGCACTTGCACAGGTGTATGACGATCCGCTGTCGTACCATCGCCAAGTTGTCCTGATCCGTTCGCTCCCCACGCCCAGACCGTTCCGTCTTCTCGTAGCGCAACATTGTGTGCGCTACCCGACGCAACGGTGGTGACATTCGCAAGATTTTGCACTTGCATAGGTGTTCGACGACCCGTTGTCGTACCGTCGCCAAGTTGACCCTGCCAATTCATCCCCCACGCCCAGACTGTCCCGTCTTCTCTTAATCCAATACTATGGCCTTCACCCGCCGTAACCATCGGTACCGCTATAACATCAATCGGCGGCGGTAACTGAGGCTGTGAGATGTTTCTTAAATTTAAAAATCCCTGGCCCTCTGAGCCCAAAACCTGCACCGGCATATGGCGGTTCACTGTCGTATCGTCGCCAAGCTGGCCATCATTATTCAAGCCCCAAGCCCAGACTCTTCCATCTTCTCTTAATCCAATACTATGAACCGCACCTACCGCAATGACAGTAACATTCGCAAGATTTTGTACCTGCACCGGGGTATCACGGGTCACCACTGTACCATCGCCAAGCTGGCCAACGGCATTATCCCCCCAAGCCCAGACCGTTCCATCTTCTCGTAGCGCAACGCTATAGAGTTCGCCCGCCGCAATGGCGGTAACATTCGTAAGATTTTGTACTTGCACAGGGGTATTACGAGTCCCCCATCCCGTACCGTCACCAAGTTCACCAGACCAATTTGACCCCCAAGCCCAGACCCTTCCGTCTTCTCGTAGCGCAATACTGTGGTTGCTACCCGCCGCAATGGCAATGACATTCGTAAGATTTTGCACTTGCACTGGGGTATGGCGTTCCGTTGTCGTACCATCACCAAGTCGGCCATCAAAGTTCTCCCCCCAAGCCCAGACTGTTCCGTCTTCTCGTAGCGCAACACTATGGAAATAACCTGCAGCAATGGTGTTGACATTCGTGAGATTTTGGACTTGTGCAGGCGTATGACGATCCGCTGTAGTACCGTCGCCAAGTTGACCTTGGTCGTTCGCCCCCCAAGCCCAGACCGTTCCGTCTTCTCGTAGCGCAAGATTATGATTACCTCCTGCAGCAATGGCGATGATATTCGTAAGATTTTGTACTTGCACAGGGATCTCACTATCCCATCCTGTGTCGTCGCCAAGTTGGCCTTGACCGTTATGTCCCCACGCCCAGACTGTTCCGTCTTCTCGTAGCGCAATACTATGATCCATGCCCGCCGCAATAACTGTGACCTCCGTAAGATTTTGTACTTGCACAGGAGTATCACGAGTCCCCCAGATCGTTCCGTCGCCCAGCTGACCAGACCAATTCGCTCCCCACGCCCAGACTGTTCCGTCTTCTTTTAGTGCAAGACTATGTACTAAACCCGCCGCCACCATTGGTGTCGTTATAAATTCCGGCTCATCTTCAAAATGCATCAACTCGATCGTTAGAAGTTCTGCACCACGAATTAGATTGTCTTCTTCATCGTATTCGCTCACTTTATATTCAGCAAACGCATCATTCTGATCGTCGTAACCATCATCTCTTTCAATGACTACGTCACCATTGATCCCATTCCCGCCAACATAATGGCCATCATCGGCACCAAAGACCGTCGGGCTTGCAAAAGCCGTCGATGCCATCATAAGGCATAGCAAAAACGCCATGAGTTTCATTGCTTTCTTTTTCATTGTTAAATAGTCCTCCATACATAATATTTTGATTGATGAAATTTTTATTCAATACCAAAAGGAACTCCTTTCGATTTCCAAACATTTCCATTTTTCATGTAACACAATCTTTACTATGTTACATGACAAAAAACGCTGATATTTGAAGGGAAAATAGCACAAGACATAAGATTGACAGAACAATAACAGGAACTGGAAAAGTACGACTCATTGAAAACATAATAAAAACAAACCCCATGTGACACAATAAAGATTGTGTTACATGGGATAGTTATTTTTTATTTAAGGAGGATTCCATTATGAAAGCCACAGAACCCATCCGAAACAAGCTTCAAGTCCGTCAGCTTGCAGAATATTATTTAAAACGCGGTGAAATCCGCAACTACGTATTGGTGATCATGAGCGTACACACTGCGCTTCGCATCAGCGATCTTTTGCATATCCGTTGGGACGATGTCTATGATTTCGAGAAAAAGCATGTTCGTGAAAGCATATCCATCACCGAAAAAAAGACTCGCAAGACCAAAATGATTGCGCTTCATCCTCAAATCAAAGCCGCATTACATCTATATGCTCCTGCCGCAAAATCCGGAGCCTTTCTTATTGACAACCAACGTACCGGTAAATCCATCAGCCGCATACAAGCATATCGTCTCATCCGTTCCGCCGCCGAAGCGCTTGAGTTTTTACACCAAGTGTCCTGTCACTCTCTGCGAAAGACATTTGGATACCATGCTTGGAAAAATGGTGTCTCCCCGGCGATTATTATGGACATCTATAACCACAGCTCTCTCGCCGTCACGAAGCGATATCTTGGCATAACACAGGATGATAAGAATGCCGTTTATATGAGCCTTGATTTTTCATAAAGAAGACCCCATCAGCGGAAAATTTATATCCATCGCTGATGGCTGGTCGCCCTTATCAGGCGACCTGAGTGCGCTTACATCCCGCACTGCCTTAATAAGGCGGGATGTGTTGCGCACTGAGAGCATGGCAATAGGGATTTTTTACCTAATTCTGAGCAGTGGAATCAGTATGACATATATCGCCATCAAATACAATCCCTTTTGCAAAAGTGTAGCGATTTTTGGCGAAAGTGTTATCGATTTTGATCGAAACAATTGAATAACCCCCTTGTGTAAAACAAGGGGGTCGTATGAAATCGCTATTTTTTTATTTTTTCAATCGTCTATTTTTCAGTATTAATGACGATGAGTGAAAGTGTTTAACCAAGGAATATCAACACTGGTCCATAGTTCGCGGCCTGCCGCATCAACTTCATACTCATGCTCAATTGCAGCTTCCTTGATCTGATAAAACGCCCAATGTGTATGCGTTATATCGTTAAACAAGGTGTCTCTGTCAGTGAACGTAAGTCCTTCTACCCAATGCGATATCGTTTCAGGGTTAGGCGTTCTGTTCAGTACGCGATTAATCAGCGTGACTGCTTCCGCTCTGCTTGTCGCATTGTTCGGACGGAAAGTGCCATCATCAAATCCGGTTATCCAGCCTCTGTTATGAGCGTTATTGATGTAAGCAATCGCCCAGTGAGCGTTTGCAACATCGTTGAATGTGCTGCTGCTATTACCCTGCATTTCAAAGAACCTGGACATCATTGCTGTCAATTCCGCTCTTGTAATCGGAGCATTCGGATGGAAGTTGCCATCCGGGAAGCCTGTTACAACATCACGGGATGCCAAGTAGTTTACTGCCTGAGCATACCAGCTGTTTGCTTGAACATCGTCAAAGCGGTTTGCTTGTGGTTGATACTTAGCTTGACTATCAAGCAAACGGAACAGAATCATCGAAATTTCCGCTCTTGTGATCGAGTTGCCCGGTCTGAAGCTACCATCCGGGAAGCCACGTACATACGAGATATGCTCATCTACAAACGGACCAAGTGGAACTTGAGGCGTCTGTATTGTCGTAGGGCCACCACCGCCAGGGATATCGCCGGGATCATCGTTGTTTAGCGCAAAGCGCGCATATATATTTGTATCTTCCGTGATTGCCGCAGTAAAGTTAAATGCTACGCCACCCGTTGCTTGTGTAAACCAGCCCACAAAATGGAAATTGGTGGTTGGCTGTGGAGTCGGAATCTGTGCTGAACTCAGCGTGCCGCCGTCCCAAGGGAACTCTACCACTACGTTCGGAGTACCACCGGCCAAGCTGCCATTTGCAACCGGGATGAAGGTCACCATCACAGGGGGCTCCGGCTCTAGCACGATACGTACAAAGGCAACGCGTAAAGATCCCCAGTCGGATGTTTCTAGATTCTCAATTTCCGTTATATAACCGGTTGCCGAAGCCGTTATGTCACCAACTCCTGCTGCTACCATGGTTAGTGCCCAAAAAGTATCTGCACTCGAAGGGTTCGTTAGCCCTGCGCCTTCAAAGTCTACATTTGCACCAGTTATACGTGTCTGTGGTCCCGTTTCGTTATTCCTTACCACGTCTACCATCAGCAGATAGCGGTATGGTCCTGCTTCCAGGTACACATTCGCAATCGCACCTTCGGTTGCCGTCAGGACAACCGGGTTCGGAACAGAAAAGTTTGTGTTAAACCCAAACGCCGAAGCAAACACGGTATACGTGCCGGATGCCAAGCCTGTTATTGTGAACTCGCCATTAATGCCTGCAATGGTCGTGGCCACAATGTTACCGTTTTGATTCATAACAAAGACTTCAGCGCCCGATATTGGTGTGGTTTCATCGTCTTCTCTTACATGACCTGAGAGATTGCCTATCGGTATGTGCCACTGCGCTGTAACAGTAACATTACCGCCATGTACTTCGGTGGTGCCTACAAATGTATCTCCAACCACCGGTTGAGTCGCTGCGCTGGTAGTGACTTCCCAGCCCTGGAACACGCGTCCGAACCAAGTTGGATCGTCAGGCATGCCCGGCATGTTTGGATGTGTGAGTGACATGCCGTTTGCAACATTGCGTACTACATTGCCTGTATCTCCATCAATGTTTCCGCCGGCTAGATCAAACGTTACTGTTCTTGCCAGCCTCCATTGCGCTTGAATCGTAATAAAATTATTTGCTGCACCGGTCACAATAGTGTCATCTTCGAATGTAGTTCCAACCACCGGTGCAGTCGCTGTCGATGGAGTAATGACTTCCCAGTGGGTGAATATATATCCTGCTCTTATGCCACCACCTGTTGGAATCGGAGGCATTCCGGGCATGTTCGGACAAGTTAGTGAGCGTCCATTACCCACCTCAAGCGAAGGTGGATTCATATCTCCATTAATGTTTCCGCCATCCAGATCCAAGTGAACCCAAAGTCGTGGCAGATACTGTGCCGTAACCGTAACGTCACCACCTGAAACAGGTATACCTACATAAAGTAAGCTGCCAACCGTCGGTGTTCCGTCTACCATATTTGTATGGCCTGTTACGACCCATCTGTCAAAAATCTGACCAGCCGGAGGTACAGGAGAACCAATTTGGTTCAAGAACTCCTCCGTAAGCGGAGCTCCATCTTCAAATGGAGCGCTTATCGGACCCGATAAGCCGCTACCCGGCCATGTTCCGCCAGCAGGGTTGAAAGTTATTGTTCTGCTAATGCCTTGGAATCCAGCTTCTACAGTAATATTACCTCCAGTTACAGGCATGGTTCCTGTAAACGTTGCGCCAGTCGCAGCCGGGGTGCTATTAAGTAAGACTTCTCCACCAGTTGCAAAAGGATTGATTTCTAAAACTCTCCAGTTAACGAAGCCTCTTAAAGGCAGAGTACCCGGGTTCGGCATGTACCCTACGCCAACCGTGTTGTTGGTCGTTGTAGTGCTCGCCAACACCGTGCGAGAGGTAGGTGCGTCAGTACCGTTGCCATCAGATATGAAGTTTACAGTCGATAGCTTTCTCCATTGCCCTGTTACCGTAATGTCACCGCCGATCACTTGCGTTGCTCCGGTGAGTGGCGTTTCATTAATTATAGGCGGACTGGTGGCCGGCATACCAACATGTACGGGTAAGACTACCCCTGTGGTATGTTGCGTTGCCTCTGTAACACGCCAACCCTCAAACACATAGCCGGAGTGGTTTGTGTCTGGCGCAACCACAGGCATGTTCGCAATGCCTACTGTGTTTTGTACCAGTGTATTGGCACTCGTTTGCACTAAGCGATCCACGTCTGTAAAGCCAGCTGCTGCACCAAGCGGATGGTTATGCTCAAAACTTACTCTGGACAAGCGCTGCCATTGTGCCGCTACCGTAATGTAACCACCGGTCACAGTCGTTCCTGCAAGCAGTGTCGTTTGATTCGCGCCTGTTAGAACAGGCGCAACACCACCAACCAAGACTGGAGCGGCATTCGGCCCTGTCGTGTAAAACGGCGTAGCCGCTGTAACACGCCAGCCCGTGAATATATAGCCATGGTTGCCATGGTTGTTATTCGCCGCCGGGGTTCGTGCGTTAAAGCGCGTTGCGCCAACCGTGTTGGCACTGGCAGCCGGTGTAGCCAGCACCGGAATAGAAACATTTGGACTCGGGTTCGGCCAGGTCGGGTGAGGCGCACTTGTATCTAGTGTAGGCTCATAATCAAAGGTAACTTGCGCCAGTCGCCTCCATGTCGCTTCAACAGTGATGTCGTTACTAAAGTAAGGAATAAATGTATCTCCATCAAATTCACTGTTAACCGGAAGACCCTCCGGGCCGCCGTTGGTCGCCGTAACGCGCCAGCCGTCAAAGGCATAACCGGCAGCAACTCTGTCGCCCCATAATGCATTGATCTGAACATCAGTAAGCATGGCCTGAGCAGGTGGGTGCGTATGCGTTGGTAGATCTGTCGGACGAGCCGGATCTACCAGTTGCCCATTCGATGCCAGCACCATCCGGGTGGGATTGGGCGTTGTGCCTGTATAGTTGAATCCGGGTGCGAAAGTAACACGCTGTCCCCAGCTAGTTTCAATGACCGCAGTCGGGCTGCCAGCCATCTCGATTATTTCGTTGCCGGTGAAAGGGTCTCCCTGATTCATGGTTGAGTTGCTTCCCGGATCACTTACAACCCAGCCTCTAAACTCACGTCCATCGTGAA
Organism: Oscillospiraceae bacterium; assembly: GCA_009781855.1. Classification (GTDB taxonomy): domain Bacteria; phylum Bacillota; class Clostridia; order Oscillospirales; family Oscillospiraceae; genus WRMH01. Next base: position 29,173 of record WQUY01000022.1, read on the forward strand.
CGGTAGGCATGGCCGGTATCATCGTAGTCGGCGCATCATTAAGAGAAGATCCTACGTGAGCCCGGACATTGTAACTTCGGATGGGGTTACCTCCAAATACTTCCTCAAATCTCAAGGTCGTAATCGCAACTGTACCTAAAGGATGTGTCCATAGCGCCTGAACAACTACGGTACCGTTTGCTATAATAGAGTCCGCAGTAAAGATGGTTCCTACATACGGCCGGGCACCTCCATACGATGCTACAATCTGCCATCCTGCAAAAGTATAATTAGGCTGAATGCCAGCGCCATCCCACTCTCGTACAGGAGTTGGCGGCATCTCACTGCCTGGTGTATTTGCAATCGATGACCATGGATTCACCGGAACAAGTACGTCAGCGGTGTTATTGTCAATGTGTCCGCCGGCGAGGTCGAATCTCACGGAAAGAACCGTAAAGGTCGGCCGAACGGTAATGTTACCACCGGTGACAGGCGTGTTCCCCCAGAAAGGTTGCCATCTGTTCGGCGCAACACCATCCGGAGAGACATAAACTTCCCAACGCAGGAATGTATACCCGGGTCTATGGGCTCCCCATGGCATAATTCCTTCATTAAAATCTGCATTGATGTATGTGCCATCTGCAACAACACGTGTTACAGGACCCGGCACACTAACATCACCCACACCAATGGTTCCATTTCCATACGGATTTATAAATGTAATCGTACGCGCCACACCCCATTGTGCCGTAACGGTAATGTTACCGCCTGTTACAATGGTCGTCTCTTCAAATTCTGTGTCTTCATCCGGTGTAACGCCGGTTGGGGAATCTGTGACTTCCCAACCCAAAAATACATGTCCGGGGCGGGTGGGGTTGCCCGGTATCGTCAGCTGCTCACCGGCAGCATCCCGATTCCAAGCATTGTTAATCGCCGTTGCGTTTGCAACGTTACGTGTTATAGTGCCGCTCTCGCCGGTAATAGTTCCACCATCAAGATCGAAAGTGATCGTTCTGGTTGGCCGCCATTGTGCTGTAACGGTAATGTCGCCATTTGAAACAGCGATTGCTTCTGTAAATAATGTACTTGCGTTTGGTGTAACGTTAATTGGAGAAGTTGGAGAGGTTGTAACCCTCCATTCGAGGAACGTATAGCCCGGCCGCGTAGGCCTTTGCGGCATGTTATCACTGTTTGCAATATTATTAAGTGCAGTCGCATTTTGCACCGTACGTGTTACGTTGACTCCGGGGCCTACCGCTGGTGTCTCTCCTGGGATGGTTGCGTCGGTAGCGCCCGGATTAAAGGTAATCGTCCTGTTAGCTCTCCATATCGCCGTAACGGTAATGTTACCGCCGGTTACGGCGACATTGCCTGCAAATGTTGTTTCTTCATTCGGTGTTACACCCGTCGGTGAGGTTGTAACCTCCCAATGGCTGAACAGCCGGCCTTGCGGAGGTGTCGGGTTTGGTGGCATGCTATCGGGATTTGTCGTTGCATTAAGTGTGGTTCCGTCAAGAACGCGACGTGTCACATCCGCTGTATTTGGTACGTTTCCCTGTTCGATGTCACAAAATACATATCCAATGTGTCCACCGTCAAGTTCAAAGGTTATCGTTCTATATGGTGTCCATATTGCCTCAACCGTAATATCTCCACCGCTTACAGCGACATTGGTATTAAATGTTGTGCCAGCATTCGGCGTGACTCCATCCGGAGATATTGAAACGTTCCAGCGGATAAAGCGATGAGTCGGAACATTATTTCCATCAACCATAATCGGGTTTGCCGGCATAACCGCGCCGTCCGCTTGGGTAATTGACTGGTTTTCACGAACAACTACATCTGGAGTCGTCGAACTCCCGCCAATCGTTCCACCGGCGAGGTCGAATGTGATCGTTCTGTCCACAACCCATACCGCTTGAACAGTAATGCTGCTACCATCAATTACTGTAGCGCTTGTAAAGGTATCTCCTACTTGCGGACCGTAATCTTCATTATTAGTGGCAGTAACCACCCAACGACTAAACGCCGGAGCTCCCGGCCCGGCATTTGTGGGATCCTGCGGCATCACTGCGGCCGGATTCGAAGTAGAGTTAATCGATTGTCCGTCCCAAACCTGAACTGTCGGATTGACAGGCGGAAAAACACCAATGTTCCCACCGTTGAGGTCGAATGTCACGTTTCTTCTGAATATCCAATCACCCTCAACGGTAACATCGCCTGCCGTAATTGGGTCAACAAACGAAAACGGTTCATTCACAACAGGAGACATTCCGGCTCCGGAATATGTAGTCGATGTGACCATCCAGTTGATCAAACTACCCAGATATGGGGTTATAGGCGTACTAAACAACAGAAGGTTATCTGTATTAAACGACTGCCCATGTACAACGTCGAACACGTAGTAGTCATTTGTATTATTGCCCTGCAGATATCCGCCGCCGCCGTGAATAATTGTCACGGTTCTTGTCGAAGCGGGCGTTATCCCGATTGGGCCTTCCAAGGGTAACTCGCTTAACGCGGGTATGTCTTCTTCTATGTACTGTTCATCTTCGATATATTGTTCGTCTTCGACGTTAAATACATCGTACCCATTTTCTTCAAGTACATAATTTCCATTTGCTTCATCGTTCGGCAGCAATCCATCGCCACCGTAAACAGGGGCTAGGCTTAGTACTAGCATCAATACCAACATGATACTAAGTAACCTGCTCCTTACTTTGCGCGGTTTTCCTTTCATTAAAAAAGCACTCTCCTTTTTATAATTTTCTTGACTTAATTGTTCATTTTTTTCTTCATTATTGTGCACATCTCTTGATGGCAATACAAAAACGCCATAGGCATAGCAAGAATAGTCTAACATATTTTCGGCATCATGTCAAATATTTCTACGAGCTTATATCGTCTACCATCCCATAAGCTTAGATTGTCTTACAATATTTGACTATCTTTGAATTATTACGATCGGACAGGCAGTATTTAAGGGGTAATATTTAAGAAATTTAGAAAAGTTTTTCGATTCTTAAGTCCCACAAAACGTCCTATATCCGCAAGAGGATGCTTCAGGAACAATCGAATACACGTCTGAATCCTCATATGGGTTACGCAGCGCATGCAACAGATTCTCCAGCACAGTCAAATCGCCCTGCTCTGCTGCTGCAAGCGCCTCTTCCACACGATGATTTCTTGGAATCACAGACGGGTTATGCTGCCTCATGATCTCAAACGCATAATCCAAGCCTTCAGGCTGGTTTTCCAACCGATCCATCCATTTTTTCCGCCAAGTGATCCATTCGAGTATATCGAAGAGCGGCGACGTGTTTTGATGGATATCCGATAGCGCGCGAAAAGTAGCCGTATAATCCAGCTTATGCGTATGCATCAAGCTAAGCAGTTCTCCAATCAATTCGATGTCTTCAGGCTGCCCTGTAATCATCCCAAGCTTGGCACGCATACCGACAAGCCAATTCTCATCATAACACTGCCAATAACGCTCCATCTCTTGATTCGCCAAATTAATCGCTCGATCGCTGTTTTCATGAAGCAGCGGCAACAATGACTCCGCAAACCGGCTCAAATTCCATGCGCCGATGATGGGCTGATTTTTATACGCATAACGACCTGACGTATCAATGGAGCTAAATACCGTCTCCGGATCATAAACATCCATAAAAGCGCAAGGGCCATAATCGATCGTTTCACCTGAAATGGCCATGTTATCCGTATTCATGACACCATGGATAAAGCCAACCGCTTGCCATTTCGCGATCAAAGATGCTTGCAGCCTGGCAACCTCCCTTAAAAACAACAGATACTTATTCGCTTCATGCGCAAGCCAAGGAAAATGTCGCCAAATGCTGTAGTCTGCAAGCCGAATCAAATCCTCTTTGCTGCCCAAAACGGACACATAGTTGAATGTCCCGACCCGGATATGGCTTGACGCTACGCGTGTTAAAACAGCACCGGGCAAAACCGTTTCCCTGATCACATCCTGACCGGTCAGCGTGACTGCCAAAGAACGCGTTGTTGGAATGCCTAGATGAAACATCGCTTCGCTGATGATATACTCCCTGAGCATGGGCGAAAGAGCCGCAAGTCCATCGCCTCTTCTGGAATAGGGTGTACGGCCGGAGCCCTTTAGCTGTATATCAAACCGATGGCCGTCCGACGTTATATGCTCACCAAGCAAAACCGCTCGCCCGTCTCCAAGCACAGAAAAATGGCCGAATTGATACCCCGCATAAGCCTGAGCGATCGGCCTTGCGCCATCCGGCAAAAGCGTGCCTGAAAATAGGCCGCTTGCTGTTTGTAACAAATTTGAGTTTAGTCCTAACGTTTCGGCAAGTTCTTGATTAAAAAGCACCATCTGCGGAGCGGGCGC
>WQUY01000023.1 GCA_009781855.1 Oscillospiraceae bacterium
CGCTACTACTAAGGACGCTTCAAGTTGTTGTCTTAGAGGGTAATCATTTTGTGAAATTATAAAGGGCAAGTATATTCTTGGCAAACTGTGGTGGCTTCTATCAAAAATACCTCTACTGCCAAATTCGATAATGTTACTGTCGGCGGCAAGTGATCTCCCCCACAAAAGCCCATATCCTATATAAGCAACCATATCTTGCCTGTGGACAATTTTAAATATTCTATCTGATGCCCCAATTAATTGGGCGTGCTCTTGCAAGCGCCTGTTGCCCACAAGCGGAGTTGCAAATCCGTATGTGATGATTCTTTCCGGCTCTACTCCACTTTCAACAAGATCCAGTGTAAACAATTCAGCCAATGCCCCACCCATACTATGTCCGGTAATCCAGAATTTTACATTTTGATTAGACTCGCCGTTTTCTTGTAATATATTTAAATTAAATTCCTCATTTATTTCTGGCAAAATATCTGCCACAAAGTCGCTATACTGTGCATAGAAGCCTCTATGTACAGTGGCCTCTATCGCTCGCCATGGCAATGCGGAAAGAGTACAGGGTGAACACAGACAAAAAGCTCATAATTCACTACAACTGTATTGGCTCTATTGAGATTCCTGATATATTGTCATTACCCGAACCTATTGTACAAGTAAGCACAAGAAAAGGAGTAGTTGTTAGCTACTCCCAAATGCAAAAGGTTGTATAAATGAGCCAAGTGTTCTTACAATCTCAAATGCTGTAAGAACACTCGGCATGGTCGGAGTGACAGGACTTGAACCTGCGGCCTCTTGACCCCCAGTCAAGCACGCTACCAACTGCGCCACACCCCGACGCTTATTTGCGACTGTCATTTTAGCACAGTGCCTACTTGTTTACAAGCCCTTTTTTCATAAAATACTGCAAAGCATCGTCGCAGTCTTTCTGTATCTGTAATTTGAGTTCTTCTATACCACTAAATTTTGTCTCAGGCCGAATGCGCGCATAGAACTCAATCCTGACTTGATGCCCGTAGAGATTTCCTTGGTAATTTAGAATGTGTGTTTCTGCCGTCACGAGACCTGACTCATTTACAGTAGGTCTGACCCCAATATTTGTGACTCCTATATGACTACTGCCATCATCAAGGTATACCTTTGTCGCATAGACTCCAAATGCAGGGATTAGCACACCCGGCTGAACGCACATATTTATCGTAGGTGTACCCAATTTTCTACCAAGGCGGTAGCCATAACGCACGACATCTGTCAGCACATGAGGATGCCCAAGAAACGAATTGGCCCGCTCCATATCGCCTGATGATAGTAGTGTACGAACATGTGTTGAACTCATAGTGACATCTTCAAGCTTGATTTCCGGAATAATATCACAACCGATGCCAAGCTCAGCGCATTTCTGCTTGAGATTTTCACTATTGCCCTCACCACCGCTGCCAAATCTGAAGTCAAACCCAGCAACAAGATGCCGCGCCCCGAACTCATCAATCAAGTGCTGGACAAATTCGTCCCAGGGCATTGCGGCCGTAGCCTTATCAAAATGCAAAAATATAATGTCATCTATACCAAAAACTCTATGGATAAGCCCCGCCCTGTCCTCGGGCGAATTGATGAGTATAACCTCTTCAGTATTGAGCAGATTGCGCGGATGGGTGTCAAAGGTTATCACAGAAGGTACGAGATTAAGATTTTCCGCTATATCAATAGTGCGCCACATCAGTGCGGAGTGCGCAATATGCATTCCATCGAAGAACCCTAAAGCTATTACACGTTCTTTGTACTTCATCTTCACCCCACTAATGCTGCAATGGCTCAAAAAAACTTTTAATTATCTTTAATTTCGAGCCGATGACTTCTCCAAAAGCTAAAAATTCTCCACAAGACCCATAGATTCTATATGCCCCATCATGCTCTTTTCTCTCAAACACTGCCCCATTTTTGACCTTTTGTGTCTCAGCTTCATCTAACACAATCTCTGGATGAGATTCAAAGAGTGAATCTACAGGCAAAAGGATATCGGATATGTTTTGTGCATGTTTGATAACAGGCCTTAAATTGTCGTATGAAGTGCCAGGCGCTGGCGGTGCTGCAGAGGCAATTGCGAGTATCTCATCAAGCGTATGTGCTTTGTCGATTGTGTATACCCCAGCTCTTGTCCTACACAACGCCGACATCGTCCCCCCGACACCGAGCACCTCGCCAATATCGTGACAAATAGTTCTGATATAGGTTCCCTTCGAACAAACAATACCAAGGGAAAAATCGCCCCCGTCTGCAGCTGGGCTACTGAGTAGCCTTATTGCTGATATAAAAATATCTCTCGCCGGACGCTCAACTTCTATACCTTTTCTGGCAAGCTCATAAAGCTTCTTACCATCCTTTTTGATTGCGGAGTACATCGGAGGAATTTGTTTCTGAGCGCCTAAAAAGCCTTTTAGAACCAATTCAAGCTCTGCCGCAGTAACAAGCGATTTCTTTTCGCATAAAACATTGCCCGTTATATCCTGTGTATCCGTACTGATACCAAGCCTCAGCCCGGCGATATATTCTTTCTCCGCATTTTCACAAAACATCGCCGCACGTGTCGCACGCCCAACAAAAATAGGCAACACCCCGGTTGCCATGGGATCAAGCGTACCTCCATGACCGATGCGTTTTGTGCGCAATACATTTCGCAGCTTTGCAACTACATCGTGCGAAGTCCAGGCATCTGGTTTATTAACGATGAGAATTCCGCTTAAATTCATAACTCATTTGATCCCTAATAGGTTGTCTGAAGCAATGTTTTCTATACATACGCAATGCTTGTTAGTTACATCCACGCTTGACTCGCTCAGATTTATTTAGAAGTCTGCTGAGATTCCTCAGGAAAGAACTCTCGAAGCACTTCTACAATAGCTTCTTTTGTATCAGCGATTGGCTTATCACATGTAAACCCAGAAGCCATTGCATGACCTCCGCCACCAAAATGCGCAGCGATGGCATTTGCATCAACAGTGGGCGAGGTTCTGACCGACACCTTGCAATCTTTGGGAGAGGTAAGCTCCCGGATAGTGATACCGGCCAAAACACCTTTTATCGCACCTGGAATCGAGGCGATATCGTCAACATCATCTTCGCTCGCCCCAGCCTCGTCCATCATGTCATTCGATATCGAAGCGATGGCCACTTTGCCATCAAAATGAAATGTCATCCCCGCATATATCAGGCTCTCAATTTTTACCCTTTCACGGGTTTTCGTTCTAAATAACTTTCTGTTGAGCTTTACATGCGGCGCACCCGCTGCAACAACAAGTGATGCAACCCTCAAAGTGTTTGCTGTTGTGTTTGCAAAAGAGAAACAACCGGTGTCCGTTGAAACTGCGACATATAGACATCCGGCACAGATTGGACTTATGCTGCCGACAAGTTCCAGCAAAAGCTCATACAAAACCTCTCCGCAGGAAGCCGCAACAGAGTCAAGGCAAATATATTCTGCATAAAATTTGTTGGAGGCATGATGATCTATGCATAGAGATATGGCGTTAAAATATGCATCACCATTTTTGGGAAACAACGCGGTGGAAGCCGTATCGACTATAATCACCTGATCTGCTTTATAATCATCGGGCGCTATGTAGGCATCAATGTAAGTTGCATATCTTGGCGTGATTTCCGGATTTTTAAGCACATAGGCGGTTTTGCCGATTTCTCTCAGTCCTTGTGCAAGCGCACCGGCACACCCAACGGTGTCTCCGTCGGGGCGTCGGTGTGTGAGTATCAGATAATTATTGTTTGATTTAAGCCATTTTGCCGTTTCAGCGATGGTTAACATTGTACTCATATGCAGCTATGACCTCATTACTAGCACATCATATTATGTCGCACTAGCCCGTTTCGTCTCATATTCCCAGGACATTATGCTCTGATTCTATTCCTGATTTTCCTCAGGGATTTCCAAATCATTTAGAATTGATGTTATTCTGGCACCATGTTCAATAGACTTATCAAGCTCAAATTGCAGCTCCGGTGTGTATCTCAAGTTTAGTGACTGTCCCAATTCATGACGCAGATACCCTGATGCGGATTTAAGCCCCTTCATGAATTCTTTTTCAGATTCAAGGTCATACACGCTCAAGAACACTTTGGCATAACGCAAGTCTCCCGTGGTATCGACTTTTGTAACACTAATCATGCCTTGCTTGACACGTGGGTCTTTTATATTGCGAAGATGCACAGACAATACACGTTGGATATCTTCGTTAATACGTTGTATTTTATTTGATAACATAGCAACAACCCCCGGCCGGTTCATACATCGGCCTAATATTGTTTTTCAGACAATGTAGACGTTCGTCTGCCTAAACTGGAATCTGCTCCATTGCAAAACATTCGATAACATCGCCCTCTTTGATGTCGTTGAACTTCTCAAGAGAAATACCGCATTCATAGTTTGTTGCGACCTCTTTGACATCGTCTTTAAAGCGGCGTAATGATGCAAGTGCACCCTCATGTACAACGATTCCATCTCTGACGAGCCTGACCTGACTGTTTCTAATAATCTTGCCGCTCTGCACATAACAACCGCAAATCGTGCCAACCGCGGATGCTTTGTATAGTTGTCTGACCTCTGCATGTCCATACACAACCTCATGGAATTTAGGTGCAAGCAAACCTTTCATGGCAAGTTCAATCTCATTGATGCATTCATAAATGACTCTATACATACGCATATCTACATTGCTGCGCATCGCACTGTCTCTGGCAGCATTATCGGGTCGCACGTTAAATCCGACAATAATCGCGCCACTTGTAGAGGCAAGCATGATATCAGATTCACTTATTGCGCCGACACCTGAGTGGATGACGCGCACCCTAACTTCTTCATTAGTGAGTTTTTCGAGCGATGCCTTTATTGCCTCAGCACTGCCTTGTACGTCAGCTTTTACAATAATGTTGAGATCCTTTAGCTCGCCCTGCTTGATTTTCGAGAATAAGTCTTCAAGAGAAACTTTGACCGTCGGTGACGCATTGCCTTTTTTCTCAGATTTACGCTGCGCAGCAAGCTCTTTTGCCATGCGCTCGTCCGTAACAACGTTAAAGAAGTCTCCGGCTTCCGGCACTTCCGACATTCCGGATATCTCGACCGGAACTGAAGGGCCTGCGGATTTTATTCTCTCGCCCTGCTCGGTAATCATGACTCTGACATGACCGACCGCAGAACCTGCAATGATTGTATCGCCGACATTGAGCGTACCGTTTTGAACGAGAACTGTCATCAAAGGCCCGCGCCCCTTGTCGAGCCTTGCCTCTACAACTGTTCCGCGTGCAAGACGAGATGGGTTTGCTTTAAGCTCTGAAATCTCGGCTGTCAGGATTATCATTTCGAGCAAATTATCTATGCCATCACCATTCTTTGCAGAAATGGGACAAACTATTGTTTCACCGCCCCATTCTTCGGGCACCAGACCATACTCTGTCAGTTGCTGTTTGATTTTCTCAGGGTTTGCACCCGATACATCCATCTTGTTGATGGCTACGATTATCGGGATATTCGCCGCTTTTGCATGATTGATAGATTCAATGGTTTGTGGCATGATGCCATCGTCTGCGGCTACGATCAGTATTGCTATATCGGTCACACTTGCACCTCTGGCACGCATTGCCGTAAACGCTTCATGGCCGGGTGTATCCAGGAACGTGATTGGATTGCCGTGAATCCTGGTCTGATATGCACCGATATGCTGCGTTATACCGCCTGCCTCTCCCTCGGCAACGCTCTCCTTGCGTATTCTGTCAAGCAATGAGGTCTTACCGTGGTCAACGTGACCCATAACAACGACTACCGGAGCACGCGGCACAAGATCATCTTCACTATCAACACTGTCGTCTATGAGCCGCTCTTCAATGGTTACAACTACTTCCTTTTCAACTTTACAACCCAACTCAATAGCCACAAGAGCTGCTGTGTCATGGTCAATTATGTCTGAAAGCGAAGCCATAACGCCAAGCTTTATAAGCTGGCGTACGACCTCTGCACCTGTCTTTTTCATGCGTGAAGCCAGTTCCCCAACACTGATTGAGTCGGGTATCATAACTTTCAGAGGAGCTTTTTTTGCAACTTCCAATTGCAAACGCTGCATTCTATCTCGCTCTTCCTGACGGCGTTTTGCGCCGGAAGCCATAGTCTGATGCTGCCTTTGCCCTTTTTTGACTATCTTTTCTTTTCCGCGCTTCATATTTTCTGCGCGCTCCGGAACAAGCGTATCCAAACGCTCATCATACTTTTCAATATTTATAGTTGCGCCCGAAGTATCGACAACCCGTTTTTGGGGCGCCCTGTGAGGCATAAACGGCTTGTCCGGCTTCTTGGTCGGTGGCACAAGCTTGCGTTCTTGCTCCTGTGTCTCTGGCACAGCCTTGACCTCGGATTCACCTGTTGGGGCGGAAGCCGGTGCAGCTGCTTCTGCTTGCACCTTTTCTTTCTTGACCTCAGGTGTTGCGGGCGGAGACTTTACAGCATAAATCTCTTCGATGCTTTCGATTTGATTCGCCGAAGTCAGATGCTCAAATATAATGTCAAGTTCATTAATTGAAAGGACATGCATATGATTCTTGGGCGTCTCGGCATACTTTGTAAGTATCTCCGTGATTTTCTTTGTTGGTAGCTTGAAATCCTTAGCGACCTCGTGTACCCGATATTTAAACATTGTACTCATTGCATTGTCCTCCTATTGCCGGATGGGATGGGATTGCCGGGGTGTGCGAGGTCTGCGTATTGTTCTATCTCGTTTGCAGATCTTTCCAAAAACTCCCATATTTTTGCGAAAGGTTCCGGTTGTTCTTGGGCAAGTCCTTGCAGAAATCTGACTGCAAGCCCCTTATCTAAAAAGGCTACTGTTGCTGGTGAACCTCGCCCTGTAATGTTTCCGAGTTCAAACTTTGTGTAAGGAACTACTACACAAATGGCAAAACCTGCGTCTGCACTTATCCGGGCATTTCGATAAGCGCGTTCGGAAGCATCGCTTGCAGAAATTATGAGCTTTGTTTTTCCGCTTCGTGCGGCAGCACTCGATGACTCACACCCAATAGCTAACATTCCTGCCTTTTTTGCAAGACCAAGTATTTGCAGATTACGATCCTGAGCCATCTATTCCTCCAATTTGCTTTGTAATGCATCCATGACTGTTTGAGGGATTTCCACGCCGAATGCCCTTGATAAAGCCTTCGATTTCACTGCACGTTTAAGGCACTCAGAGCTTTGGCAAACATATGCCCCACGACCGGGATTTTTGCCTTTGAAATCAAGCGAAACTTCACCCTCTGGAGATTTAACAGCACGGATGAGTTCGGTTTTGGGCTTCATCTCTCGGCAACCCAGACATTGCCGCATGGGTATCTTTTTTGGCATCTTAATATGCTCCACTCTTGCCCTAGTCGGCGAATCCTTTTCGCCATGCAGCTTTGTTTTATGCTTGACTCTCCGGTTTGATGTCAATCTTAAATCCTGTCAATCGGGCTGCCAAACGGACATTTTGCCCCTCCTTGCCTATTGCAAGTGACAACTGGCTATCCGGAACTATAACGCGACAGGATTTACCGTCCTCAAGCATTGTGACAGAAACAACCTCAGACGGAGCTAAAGCTGATGCTATGTATTCCGTAGGGTCATCGCTATATTTGACTATATCTATCTTTTCGCCACCCAGTTCGCTTACGATTGTGTTGACTCTGCTGCCTTTAGGGCCAACACATGCGCCTATGGGCTCTACATCCGGATCATTAGAAAGAACTGCAATCTTTGTGCGATTTCCGGCCTCACGGGCTATGCTACGGATTTCGACAATGCCTTCAAATATCTCGGGCACTTCCAGTTCAAACAGACGTTTGACCAGACCGGGATGTGTTCGGGATATCAGTATCTGTGGGCCACGTGCGGATTTTCTGACCTCAATAACATAGACCTTTATCCTGTCTCCATCATTGAGCGGCTCATCCGGAATTCGTTCACCGGAAGACAGCATTGCTTCGGTGTGCTCATTGCTCGAACCTATTTGTATCGAAACTCCACCGGTACGCGGGTCAATCCGTGTGACAACCCCAGTAAGAATCTCGTGTTCTTTCGATGTAAATTCATCATATACTATATTGCGTTCGGCTTCGCGTATGCCTTGGATTATGACTTGCTTAGCCGCCTGTGCGGCAATTCGTCCGAATCGGCTTGTATCTACCGGCTCATTAATCACATCACCAACACTCGCCCCTAGCATAAGCGCCTGAGCTTCTTCAACGGAATATTGAGTGTTGGGATTTTCAACCTCATCAACAACGACTCTCTGCATAAACATGTCAACAGTTTTTTCTACAGGATTCAGTTCAACCCGAGCACATTCAGCACAAGCTGGGTAGTCCTTTTTCAAAGCAGCGAGCAGGGCTTGCTCTATTTTTTCGAGCATGTAGGTCTGTGGGATGCCCTTTTCTCTTTCAATATCAGCAATTGCCGAGAAAAATTCTGCGTTCATCGCTGCACTCCTGACACCGTTGTGAAAGATTTTGTATACATTATCGTATATCCTCCGTGTTTATATGTTTTATTAACTTAGAAGCAATGGAGCCAAGAAAGCGAAGCAAGACGCCGATAGTGATTTGATACTCCATTTTTGCTTATGTTCGTTTGTTATTTGATTCGCAGCCTTACATTTGCTATTTCCTGTTTTTCAAAGGAAATACGCTGACCCGACATATCCATCTCAACACGGCCTTCGTCAGAATAAGCGACGAGGTCTCCGAGGTATATCTTTTGGCCATCTCTTGCCTTATATAGTTTTACTTCTATAAAGTGACCCATAAAACGCTCAAAATCGGACGGCCTTCTCAGCCGTCTTTCAGCACCGGCACTCGATACTTCAAATGTATAGCTGCCTGGAATTATGTCCTCATGCTCATCAAGGATTGGATCAAGATCGCGGCTGACTGCCTCACAGTGGGTGATGGACACACCATCCGGTCGGTCAATATATATGCGCAACACCCATCCGCTTGGCTCTTTTATGTATTCAACTTCCCAGAGTTCGCAGTCATTTTTTTGGACTATCGGTTCGGCAAGTTTTGTGATGGCGTCGATGATTTTGCTCATGAATGTTTCTCCGAGGCACGGTAATTTTACTTTTTATGAATATTGCAAGAAAAAGAGTGGGAGTATCCCCACTCAGAACAAGGTTTCGTGCCAACTCGGTTAATATAGCATAACCCGACGGCAAATGCAAGCCTTTTTGCGATATTTTTTGGTGATTTCACATATACAACATAACAATTCACAGGGTAATCGCTGTTGCATAACTGACCTTTTTGTGTTAGCTTTAACTTATCAGTTCTAACTCATAAAAAATTTCTGGTAATGCGGTGATTGTAAATGAAAAAGCATCTTATAATTCAAATTGCTATTATTGTTGCAATTATTTCTCTGGTTATCGTCATGGTTGTCGATTTGTTCCCACTTGTGAGGGAGGTCATCGCAAATGTTGATGACGAATCGGCCATGGTGGATTATATTGCACAGCACGGTAGCAGAGGTGTGCCAATCCTTGTAGGGATGCAGGCATTGCTCATCATTGTACCCATTTTTCCATCTGCTGCCGCACAGGTACTTGCCGGGCTATGCTATGGCGCTTTCTGGGGTGCAATCATCAGTTTGGGCGGCCTTGTCTTGGGTAATTTGCTTGTCTTCGGTGGGATGCGTCAATTACAGGACTTGATTGCACCGCTTCTCAAAAGACATAAAAAGCACAAAGGAATTATATCAAAAGAGCAGCTTGAAAAAATAAAACGCCCCGAGTTGGTCGCATTTTCTTTCTTTCTAATCCCATTCATACCGGGCGGTATCATCCCCTACGTATTTGCTGAAACAAAAATCCCCATACACAAATACATGTTGGCTGCTGTTGCAGGCAATATCCCATCTGTTTTTCTCTGTACATTTTTGGGTGATCGTCTATCTGCAGGCAACTATACCACTGTTATTATCATCGCAGCGGTTATCGTTGTAGTTCTTGTTGTTGTGCTGCTGTTTCGAAAAAAAATCATGGCAAAGCTGGCGCCAGCGAGCTAGACTAAAGCTAACGAGACGTTGGGATATCTCCACCCTAGCAGAGCGTAAGTTTTCAAGGACATCCCTCTGTCATTTCGCACAGAAACATAGGCAAAACTAGTCAAATTTGCCAATGTACATTTCCTTTTTGAAAATGATAAAATTTAATACAACACAAAATCGCCGGAAGTGCTTAGGGGTAGGGCGATATATTTAATTTTGGGGGTAAAAGTTCATGCAAAAAAGCGTACTCAGAAAATCTCTTGCGTTAGCTCTCGCTTTGTTTATGACGCTGGCAATGTTCCCTGTGGCTTCATTAGCAGCAACACCGGACGAGACTGCAGATGCCATGAAAGCAGCACAAACGCTCTTTGACCTTGGTCTGTTTCGCGGCACCGGAATCGACGCTGAGGACAATCCCATTTTCAGCTTAGAGGATCAGGCAACCAGAATTCAAGGCTTAATCATGTTTCTCCGCTTTATTGGAGCATATGACCGAGCCCTGGACGGCGACTACGATAGTCCATTTGAGGATGTTTTTGGTACCTATAATAGAGCAATAGTAGGCTATGCATATCAAAGAGGCTTGACCCATGGTGTTCGTGCCACTGCATTTGACCCAGCGGGCGATCTTACCGCAACCATGTTCCTGACATTTATGCTCCGCGCACTTGGGTTTGAGGATGGCGTTGATTTTCAGTGGAACAACGCGTGGGTTCTATCGGACGAACTGGGAATAACTCATGGTGAATTCTACGAACAAAACAACTACATTCTTCGTGGCAATATGGTTTTAATCGCACTATTTTTGCTTGAGCAGCAAATTGTAGATTCTGACTTAACACTTCTGGATTACCTGATTGAATCAGAAATACTTACGGAAGACGCAAGAGACCTTGTGGCGACTGCAATCAGTGAAATCCGTGCAGATTTACCTTATGAGCAAGCCCCTCCATTAGCGGCTACACCACCACCCACAATCGGTGGCGGCGGTGGCGGTGGCTTCGGCCCCGGCGGTGGCTCCGGCAATAATAATGATAACGGAAATGATGACGACAATGGCGATGACGACATCATTGATGATAGCACACAAATTGCTTTTAACCAAGCACGCGCTGCAGCGCTCAGCGCCATTACTGCAGCAAATCTGCCTGATGCCGCGGCACTATATGATTACACCATCGTTGTGCCCAGAATGGACATTGCTACCCACAGGGTATTTTCAAATACAGAAAATCTCACAGCAGCAGACGGCGGTCTCACTGATTATACTTTCCATCCGCACATGATTCCCTTTACATATTGGCCGTCAGTTGGCGCCCCATCAATAGAAAGCTATTGGGGCAATGCTCCTGCAACCGGCATTTATGCACTCATTGAAACCATGTTTAGGTACGCAACCATTGATTATGACTTTGCTGCTGATCCTGATTTTGCAGCTTGGCATGAATTTGATGAGCTGTATAGACCAGCTGCTATGGCAGGCACCGTTGTTTCAGAAAAGCAGGTATATATACTGGCAGGTAACCAAGCCGGTCTGCGCATTGCACTGCCGGAGGACGCTGCTGATTTCTTTGTTCCACATAGGATTTACCAAAGAGCCATCGTGGTTAATCAAGGGCCTACAGAAAATCTGAGGGTAGCAGACTACATATTGGCTGCCAATCCGCCCGGTGCTCCAGCATTTGGTAGCGCTTTGCTGCACGACCACTTGGGCAGAGATCATGGCTTATATGACTTTGGCTTCAATCATAAAGGCGTCGCTATAGCGTTTGTTTCACGTACGCTTACCGATTTTACATTTGTAGCTGAATTCACTGCCAGCCCAGCAATCCCCGGAGTACAAGGCACAATCAGGATTGGTCAATATATGAACAATCTTTTTGAGGTCGCCGAGGGGGCTAATCTATACACCGTGACCACAGGTGCAGGCGCAACCATCACACCGAGCGATTGGAGCATTCTGGCAGGCCTTCCCGGAGGCAATGGGCATGGTACAATAAGGCCTGTCTTTGACGAAAACGGAAGGGTCATAGAAGCCTATTTTATGGCCACCGGCAACACAAACCCCACCGCAGCAAATCAAAGGTGGAGCTATTATCTTGGCGTCCATTCCAGTGCGGCTTTCCCCTTCGATACTGTTGAGAACCCAAATCCTGTTTCATTTGCACTGTATAATCCAACTACAGATCTTTTGAATACTGGCGCAAATACAAACGCCACCAATCAGACACTATACCCACTATACATCTTTTTCCATGGTCAAAGCGGAGAAGCAAACACTGCCAATTTCGCTTCCAATAACGCCATGGCAAATAACTACACGCTAAATAACTTCCAAGACCAATTCGAAACCAACACCCCCGGCGTTAGCGGTGCTTTTGTCATGGCCGGACGATCACATGGCGCACGCACCTCCACCCTTTACGGCGCTCAAGGATGGATTACCGGCTTTCGCGGTGGGATGAACCCGCTTTACCAAGCAGGTGATCAATCAGCCTATGGCCAGAACACACAAGCCGCTGCAATCGTCCAAAATGTAAGATGGCTCATCGAAAACTACCCCATTGATCCCAACAGGATATATTTGACCGGACACTCTGCCGGTGGGCATCAAGCGTTAAACGTCATGTTTGCATCCGTGCGGCTTGGTTATCCGAATCTATTTGCAGCAGTAGTTCCCAGCCAATCGGCCTTCTTCCCTGCACTCAACAGATTCCCTGCTTTTGATGCCGATCTGAGCATTGTCGATGGCGGCCCTAATCTGGGAATAGGATTGCAAAGCTGGCTCGAAGCCACTGCCCATATCCCCCATTGGATGCAAGCTGCAAGAAATGACGGAACTTGCCGCTGGGGCATAACGGCAGGTGATGACTTTGAACTTTGGAGACGTGTCAGAGATCTCACGGGGTCTGCTAATGGTGGCTTAACCAGGGTCACCGTGGTTGTAGATGAGAAAAACGCAAACGGAACGCGTGCAGGGCAACATTCCGGAGTTCAGCTGCTCCAGAACAACGTTTTTGCCAGCAACTTATGGCATGATGGCACATCGCATGTCATTACCGATGCACCGGGATATAATTACGTCAGGCTCGATTTCATGGATCGGGTATTCGCCGCTGCACCTTATGGGTGGCAAGAGGCATATACAACCGCAACCACTTGGCGTCCGGCAGGCGCAGCAGCCATCAATGGAGATGTTTACGCAGCAAGAGCGCATTTGTTCTCATTCGGAAAATACCCACAATATAGTTCAGATACCGATTGGGCCGGAACCCTGATTCAGTGGCTCAACGCTGCAGGCAGATTCAGAGCCGGCGAATGCTTTGCAGATATAGACAAGTCCGTGCCCAGTCCAACAACATTTGCACAATATCTCGCTGTGACCATTGATTACGAACTCATTGAGCAATATCTTCCGCTGGATGTCACACCGGATCTTGCAGATGAGCCGGATGAGGATGACGGCTACACATACCCAGGCGAAGATGATACATACCCGCCCTACGACTACCCATCATACGATGAGGTTTACGCCGAGGCGCCGAGCTATCTTTACGAATAATTAAAACCCTGATGAGTTCGGGCGGTTGCACATCTGCAACCGCCCGAATGCTTTTCACATTTTATTCTATTTGCGGCTCTTCAGCCATTGCTTTCTCACCCGTATACTGAATACCATAACGCTCCAGCATCAGAAAAGATATGATGAGATTTAATCTTGTCAATTTGCAATCCAGTTTGATTTTCAACAATTGCTCTATTCTTGTTATATGATAAACCACTGTATTTCTGTGCATATGAATACTGTTTGCCGTCTCAGTTGCACGCCGCTCATTAAAAAGATAATTGCACAGAATTTCTAAACAGTTTGTTTGCCTGCTTAAATCGTACTCATGCAGGAAAAAGAGCATCTTCCCATATTTGCTGTATCTCCAAAGGCTTTCGATGCGTTCATCTTTGCTCAGTAAACACATTGCATAATATGAAGAAAATTGTGCGATATGGCTGCGCTTTTGAGTATACCTAAAAATCGTACTTGCATTTGAATCTTGTGCCATAATTTCGCCCAATGCCAATTCTGCCTGTTTATAAGCTTCTGACATCTCAAGTAGATTATCAAAAACTTCACTCACTCCGCACTGCACGTTATTTTCTTCAAAATAAGTGTTTAGCTTGCTATACAAACGCACCTCTTCAATCCTATCTTCAAGGTTTGAATGATGGAAAAACAGCACCAATCGAAAGTTATAATATATGGGCTTTGCAAATGAAAACATTTGTGTAATATCTTGCGCCATATGCCCCGGAAATGTGGAATTGCCTCTATTTCCCTCTGTAACAAGCATGACTATATAGTCATCTTCTGGCTTTATACCCACAAGCATAGCGCGCTCATCCACTTTGCCATTATTTATTCCGGACATCAGATCACTGAACAGTGAGGTATAGGCCGTATTGGGGAGTTTGCTTTCCTCCCATTCATTTTTCACATGGTAGTCCAGCACACGAGACAACAGACTGAATAAATCAAGCAATCCCTGGGTCAACTCTTTGTGGTTGCAGCTCATGACCATATGCATATAGTAGGTTTCGTCAAATGTAAAAACCTTGCTGACTATGGTGTACTTTGCAATATCATTGCTTGTATTGATTATCAATCTATCGGTGTTTTTCCACGCGTCATATCTCTTAAATCTTTTAAATTTCTTGACTGTATCAACGGAATGATATCCGTTATTGACAAGAAATATCGATACAGGATCATCAGTTTGAATCCTCTTTGTGTAAGCGAGCAGAGCAAGCGCCGAATCAGAGATAGATATAAAATTCCCAATCACATGCTCACACATGCTCAAAATATCCTGCATGCTCTTCTTCGTTATCAGTGCATGAAGCATGTTCTCATACCACGTAGTTACATTAACAAATATTTCTTGAACCTCAGCGAAAAATTGTGCAAGCTCCACCTCCTCCTCAACAACTATAGTTTTTGAAAACCCTTCACCCATGCTTGGCTTTGTATCGTTTGTGTTGCAAAGGCATATGCAATAGAGCTCTTCTTTAAGAATCAAAGCTTTCGTCTGTGCCGAAAAGCGGCAAATATAAAGCGTTTCTTTCCTAAGTTCATTAATATTTGGAGATAAAAATGAACAGCGATCAAACGCTACATCCTCCGGAAAGTCACCCAGTCGCTCATGTTTGTAATGTCTGATTCCATCAAGAATAATGTTCAATGATATATACATTTGCAGCATCCTCACTTTAAAAACACATAGCCGAACGCCTTTCCGCTGGACACTCATCGCGGCATGTGCAGTTATACAGGGTCGTATCAATAAAACAAAAACTGTACAAGCAGCATATATGTCACCGTTCCGGCCAGAATTGATATCAATGTATTCCTTTTCCAAATATGAAGCACGGCTACAACCGTTATTGCTATAGCTTCAGGTATACCATAAGGCGACGCAACAAATGTTACATATCGCAGACAATATACTACAAGCAGACTGATTGCCGCAGCAGGCAGCATTTTTCCAAGATATATGATATACTTTGGCGCTGACTGCGGATTTGGAAAAAACACAAATGGTAAAAAGCGTGTAATGGCTGTTCCGAGCGCCAGAACACCAATTATAATTAGTGATTGAGTCGTTGTAAGTATCATTGCTCCACCTCTTTTCCAAGCTTCTTGCGAAAAATGGTTAAGCAGAGGATTATCAAAATCATCGCAGGAATAATGAACTGGTTTGCGCCAAAGAAAACAAGACAAATAACCGAAGCACTCAACCCTATCAGCGCCGGTGAGTGGTTTTTCTTCTCACGCAACTGATTTATAAAAATCACTACAAAAAAGGCCGTCATCACAAAGTCGATGCCTCTTGTGTCGAAGTATCTGAGCAGAGGGCCTATAAGCCCACCAATGAGGCTGCCCAGTACCCAATAGCCCTGATTTAGCAAGGCTACCGATAGCATAAATGACTTCTTGTCCATCCCAGGCGGTGGGGATGCCGATACCAGTATTGAAAAAGTCTCATCGCACATTGCAAATATAATGTATGGTTTCACTTTTCCGACATCACTGAGTTTCTCTAGCATCGAAATGCCATAAAAAAGATGTCTGGCATTTACGACAATTGCAATTAAAAATGCATAGACAGGGTCGAAAACGGATGTAAGCAAGCTAATTCCAACAAATTGTAACGCCCCGGCAAAAACAACAGCGCTTGTCAGAAGTATCCATGGCCAACCAAATCCTCTGCTACTCATAAGTATTCCGTAGGCAATACCCAGAAAAGCAAATCCGGTCATTACAGGTATTGTGTGCGGCAGCGCCGCTTTCATTGCCGACAGTAATTTTTTTAGCATAATTGATATCCTTTAAATCTTTGTCTTGAGAACGAATACGTTGTTAGTCAAATGATACCCCAACGGCTTAAAGTCGTCAACAAATATTGACCATTTCCTCTTATTCAAGTATAATTGGTTGGTTGATTATTCTTTGAAATGGATTTGTCTTATTATGGCTTCAAAAAGGCGTTCCAAAATTATATACACCATTTGCATTGTCGCTATCATTATCGCTCTTTCAGCAGTTTCTACTGTCCTTTTCAATCCTTTTGGTATTGAACGAGGTGCAGTTGCATCACCTGATGATTTGACCGGGCGATTGCGCAACGCTGCCCCGATAGCTCCAGCAATTGTTGATTCTGTCCGTGTTCCCATCCTGATGTATCATCACTTTGCCGATGATAATCTCGGATTTCCAGGCATGGTCGCATCTGGTGCACAGTTTGCTGAGCATCTCAGAGCGCTCAGAGATGCGGGGTTCACGACGATTTCTTTTAATGAGCTTATCGCTTTTGTATATGACGATGCACCTTTGCCGGAGCGTCCGGTCATCATAACCTTTGATGATGGTTATTTGAGCAATTATGAGATTGCTTTTCCTTTATTGCAGCGATATAACAGCATCGCCACTGTGTTTATCATCGGAGTAACACATGCCAGGATGTATTATAAAGACACGGAACATGTCTTGAGGTGGCCGCGTTTTGATGACGAAATGGCTGTCCGAATGATTGAGTCCGGTTTGGTTTTTATCGAAAGCCATTCTTATGACATGCACCAATTCGAGCCTTGGGAATTGCCGGAGCTGTATCGGCGAGGTATTTTGCAAAGACAAAATGAAACAGATGCAGAATATATCAAGGCTTTTATGACTGATTTCGAGCTTTCTGCGCAACAGATCAAAGCTTTGCAAGGCTCAAGACCTGTCGTGTTTTCTTATCCCTTTGGGATAAGCACCGAGCAAAGCGACACTTTACTCAGAACAATGGGTGTCAAGGTGACACTAAAAATAACGCAAGGAGAGAATATCATAACGAGAGGCGATCCTGATAGTTTGATGAGTCTGCATAGATTCAATGTGCCGTGGGGTACAACACCGGCTGAGCTTCTTAACATGATAGAATCTTAGGTCAAACAAAAATATTATTGTGAAGGACATATTGTGCAGATGAAAGATGGTATAAAAAGTAATTCAATCTACAGTAAAACCGTGGCGGTGATTTTAGCCGCAGTTATTCTTGTCAGCATTGTTGGCGCAGTTTTAACAAGATCTGCTTTGGCAAACACGCAGGTCGTATCCGGCCCCATAATAGACGGGCAAGAGGCTTTTCATGTCATTGTTACAAGCGGCGAGCCTGAGGGCGTTGCTGCGGCTGTTTCTGCTGCCAGAAATGGCATGAGGACATTGCTTATCGAAAGCGGAGATGCACTGGGCGGACTGATGACATTGGGCAAGCTCAACATTCTTGACCAAAGCTTTCTCAACAGACATTTGCTGACCCAAGGTGTATTTCAGGAGTACTACAATGCCGTTGGCGATGCATTTGACATCATAGAAGCTAAGGACTGGTTTATGGCCGCATGTTTGGCCGAGCCGAATCTGACTGTCATGCTCAACACAGAAATCATTAGGCCGATCATGCAGGGCAACACGATTGTTGGTCTCGAAATACGCGAAAACGGCAGCTCTTCAACCGAGGTCGTGCGCAGCCTTGTTGTTATTGATGCAACAGTGGACGCAGATATCGCTGCGGCGGCTGGGGCTCCTTACACATGGGGGGGCGAGGATCACGGGCAGCATGGCTTAACACAGGGCGTGACACTTGTCTTTGCAGTTTCAGACGTTGATTGGGACGTTGTGGTCAACCGTTTCCGTTTTGACGGCAGCCCTATTACCGGTGCTGATGCAAAACGTGCTTGGGGCTTTGCGGATGAAGCCAGAAACTTTGTTTCCATTGATGGCAACATGCGTTTTCGCGGCCCAAATTTCGCACGTCAAAACAATGAAAATGTATTGCTTAATGCTTTGATTATTTTCGGTGTTGATCCGCTTGACCCCGAATCATTGCAAGACGGCATAGACAGAGGATTGAGGGAAATCCCGAATGTCATAGATTTTATGCGCGCGAATTTTGTCGGCTTTGAAAATGCTCAGTTTGCTGAACATGCCTCTCGCCTTTATGTCAGGGAAACCAGACACTTTGTCGGAGAATACCGACTGACCATAACTGATCTTCTTGAAAACCGTGACTTTTGGGACAGTATCGGACATGGGCGATATCCTGTAGACCTCCAACCATCTGGGCCTGATGATTTGGGTACAATCGTCGGAGTTCCATTTAAGTACAGCATACCATTCCGCACTTTGGTTCCGCAGGAAATTGACCAGCTGCTCATCGTTGGGCGCAGCGCATCGTTTGACTCTCTGCCTCACGGTAGTACTCGAGTAATGCCCATCGGCATGGTCTCCGGACAGGCCGCAGGTGCCGCTGCAGCATACAGTATAAACAATGATGTCACTTTTAGAGAGATGACGCAAAACCCACAGTCAATCCGCTGGCTACAAAATCAGCTGCGCAGGCAGGGTGCTTTAATAACGCCATTCGAAGCACCGCACGAGACCGTGATGGATCATTGGGCATATTCCGGCATGTCCGTTTTGAGAAAACTCGGTTTGGCCGCCGGTGGTTATTTCAATGATTATGGCCTTGATAATTATTTGACAAGCCGCTGGGCATTGCAAAACAGGCTCAATCAGATGATGCGCGTGATAAACGAACGCACTGAGTATCGTGGTGAATCCCAAATTCCGGCATGGCAGACATATCTGAATACTGATGATATAACTGTCGGTGTTTTGCTCCGAGCCACCGCAGAGGGTGCTTCTTTGGGCGACAAGGCATTGCGTCAAGCCAGTGGCGTTTCAGTCGGCAGCCCGGTTTCGTTCACTGATGCATATGAGGCCAGAGATTATCTTGTCAGCCGCGGAGTTTTGAACATATGGAACATAATCTATTTTCACGATTTAGACGAAACCGCAACAATGGGGCAAGTGATGAGTGTATTGGGTAATTTATACAATATACTTATGGAAGTTGAATAGAAAAGTGAGATATCTCCTAGTGGGGCAGCTACGCTGCCCCACTAGAGGTTTTGGATCAAAATACCATTGACCATGGGTGAAATAGCATTTTGATACAACCGCATATTATATATTATTTAAGATACTGGGTATAATCCAGATAAAAGAAATAAATAATCCGCTCACCTACCGTCTTTCCGGTTATGCGCTCCAAAGCTTCTGCATATGCCTTCAGTTGCGGCTCATATAGCCTCGTTTTCTCTTCAAGAGTTTCAGGTGTCAGATAGTCTGTCTTAAAATCAATAACCGTCAGATTTCCATTTTCTTCAAAAAAGCAGTCTACAACACCTTGCAGCATTATTTTGTCTTCTCCGCCCCCGGGATAAAAATACTCAGCAGGATATAACAGTGAAAACTTGAATTCTCGGCATATATTTTGTGCGCTGAGTATTCGTTTGCCAATTTCAGATTCGAAAAATCGTTTTATTTTTTGTACATCCACTATTTCGGCTTGTTCTTGCTTTAACAAGCCTTTTTGTGTCAGCCGATGCAATTCATCGGCGATGCCTTTGGCATCCTGACATTTATAAAAGTCAATGTGCTGCATAACCATATGCAACGCAATTCCACGCTCCGTTGCTGTTAACCCTGTCTTTTCTGAGATGAATCCCGGCCTTTTAAAAGCGAAGTTTTGTTTATCAACTGAGATTGAATTAAAAGCTTCTGCTTCAGAATATAGCACAACCGATTCTTTGTCTGATTGAAGCCCGTTCAGTCCTGTCACCGTAAGTTTTGATGGCAACTCAGGGGCTTTTTGGTATGGGTAAAACATTGGAATCGGAATGCTTTTTTCGCTTTCAACAACGGGATATGAGGGGTGTTCATCCGTCTGCTGGTGGCGGATCTCTGTCGATTGGTTTTCTTCGACCGCATCAACAACAGAAACAACCAAATCTTCGCTATGGCATTGCGCACTTGTAATCGCAGCCAAAATCCAACCCGCCATACTTTTTACATCCCCAATCATTTGCGGCGGTAGTCTTTCCTCTGGCCGCCAAGCGGCAAACTTTTCAAACTTCTCCAATTCTTTCTTTGCATCCTTTAATGCCGCGGTAATCAGGAGCTTTTCTTTTGCTCTTGTCATTGCAACATAAAGTATCCTCAATTCTTCGGCCATCATTTCAGATGTCAATTTACTTTGTATTGCCATTCGGGCAATTGTTGTATATTCAATGCGGCGCTCTTCATCTATTCTCATTGGGCCAAGACCAAATTCAGGATGCATGACCAGTGATTGTAATGCGTCTTTGTTATTTAGTTGCTTGGATGTGTCTGCCAGAATCACTACGGGAAACTCCAAGCCTTTTGATTTGTGTATGCTCATGATTCTGACTGCATTAATGGCTTCCTCAGACGCTGCCCCCCCGTCTCTCACTGGCTCCGCACCTCGTTTTTGAAGTCCATCTATATACGTAAGAAACCCAAACAAACCCTTGTATCCGCTTTGTTCATATACACGGGCAGACTCTGCCAAAAGTATGAGGTTACTGCGGCGTTTTTCTCCACCGCTCATGGCGCTGACACGTTCAAGAAGCCCTGTTTTGTTATACATATGCCAGATAAATCTGTCAGCAGGCAAGTCCGGCACAACTAAACGAAACGCCTCAATATCATTTAGAAAAGCACTGCATTTTTCGCATAACCCAGGAATGTGGCCTCCGGATTCCGATTCATTACCTTGGGCGTTTGCCACAGACGCATGAAGCAGCGCTGTATAAAAATCGGTTGTTTTAGAACATGCTCTAATCTGAGCAAGTTCATCCGCAGAAAACGAATAAACAGGCCCCTTAAGCGCCCCAGCTAAAAGGATATCCTGCATCGGGTTGTCAATCACTGCAAGCAGTGATAAGGCTGCCTTAATCTCAACAGTCTCAAAAAAACCTTCCCCACCCGGCATATCTACAGGTATGTCACATGCCAACAGCGCCTGTGCATATATCCAGGCCTTTCCGGCAACAGAGCGCAGTAGTATCACAATATCGGAATATTCGACTACACGTTTGCCTTCTTTCCCATCACTAATCAAATGGCGACCGCTTGTCAACTCTGCGATTTTTTCCGCTATATACCTTGCTTCTGCCTGAGTCTTTGTCGGGCTTTCTTCATCTTCATCACGCTCAATTCCACTCAAGTCTATGAGGTTCACTTCAACTGTGGGGCTCACTTTATCTTTTCGATCGCGATTTTCTAAATCACACTGCGCTTCCAATCCCGGCACCAGCATTTCACGTTCTGAATAATCCATTTCTCCAAACTCAACGGACATAATTTTACTAAAAATTAAGTTCACAGCCTCTAAAATGGCAGTGCGTGAACGGAAGTTTTTGGATAGAAGAATCTTCGTTCCAAACCCCACATGTTCTGACTTATGACCAGCATCGGCAAATTTTTTGTACTTTTCCAGAAATATTGATGGGTCAGCCAATCTAAAGCGATAAATCGACTGCTTCACATCCCCTACCATAAAGATGTTGTGGCCATCTTGTGAAACCGCATTGAAAAGCAGTTCTTGAATTTCATTGACATCCTGATACTCATCAACCATGATTTCCTTATATCTCTGCGAAATTGCTGAGGCAAGACCGGTTTTGTCGCGGGCGTTCTTGTCTACAAGCAGCGAATATGTCAAATGTTCAAGATCGGAAAAATCTACAACGCCTTTGCGCCTTTTTTCTTCCGAATATGCCCTGTCAAAATCCAAAACCAAATGAAGCAGTGCTTTCATCGGCTTTGCAACCGCAAGCATGTCTTCTATATGTTCTTCAGAGCTGCATTCAAACAGCGATGGCAGTTTTTTCAAAGCATCTTTGCACCTTTGGCGGAGCTCTTTCAGCTCTTCATAAGCTTTCAGCGGCAATGCTCTGGAAAATTCAATATTACTAAACCGCCTTGCTTCATCCCATCCATCGTCCAGAGCAGTTCTAAATGCTTCAATGCCGCTAATCGTCGTTTGTATGCTGCTGCCATAGGCTCTTTCAAAATCCGGCAGTGATAACATTTCCGCTCTTAGCCTTTGCATTTCTTCCCACCAAAAATCGGCTATTTTTCTGGCTTTATCCAAAAGATAAGCGCCCCAAACCGTTGTGGAGATATCTGAAACTCCGGTCATATCCAGCCTTTGCGCCTGCTCTTGTGCCCAAGCTGTCGGATTTGGATTGCTTTGCAGCTTTGTGTGCACACTCAGGATGATGTCTGCAAGCTTTTTGTCATCACGCCCCGGTGATACCAGATTAACAAGCTGACGAAAACTGTCATATGATACTTGATCATCAGCCACAGCCGTCTCATAAGCGGCACTCAGAACCTTGTCGAGGACTTCAATCTTTGTTATGCCGCTTTCACTCTCATCGAGAACCCGAAAATCCGGCGGTAGCTGTGCAGCATACGCATTTTCTCTAAGAATATCAGTGCAAAAAGAGTGTATCGTTCCAATCGGCGCAGCCCTACAAAGCACTGACTGCCTGCGTAATCGCCTATTGTCCGGACAGTCGGCCAAGCGCTCCATTATTTCATCATATATTTTCTCTCGTAGCTCAGATGCCGCAGCCCTTGTATATGTGATTACAAGAAATTCATCTATATTGCTGCCCTCTTCAACTCTGCTCAGCAAGCGCTCTACAAGCACTTTTGTTTTTCCGGACCCTGCGGCTGCCGAAACAAGCAAAGCGCCTCCCCTATGCGCAATTGCGGCGGCCTGTTGCTTCGTGAACCCAAACTCTTTTTTTTCCTTTTCTTCCATCACTTCATACCCTTTTTCAGCGCATCCCAAATATCTGCTGTTTTTCTCTTCCGAGCAAAGCGCCGCTTCCCGTGCTCATTGTCAAATGTACACACTGCGTGATAATCACAATACATACATGCATTGTCTTTCTCACTTTTATAAAATGGGCTGCACTCTATGACCCCACCGAGTATATTTGCTGATGCATCGTTTAGCATTTTTTCGATATGCTTTTCAAGCAGCATTATCTGCTCTGGGTCTATCAGACTGTCCCCCGAAAAGCCCCCGTCTTTCGAAATCTTTAAAGGCAAATATCTTTTCTCCTCACCGGTTTCCATCGCATCAATAACTGTAGGGTCATTGAGCAGCAACCCTCCCCTACGCAATTCCTTGCTTATAGACTTTTTGATATCCTCATCAGACAGATTCCGTGAAGCTTTGATTAGGGCATCGCGTGCAGGGACGTATAAGACTCCGGCAGGAATTATATCACCGCCATAAAGCGCGCTTCCAAAATTTTCTAAGGCAAACAGATAAATCAGCATCTGCATATCTCTACCATACATCAGATCTGAAAGGCTAAACGACTTCTTGCCGGTTTTGTAATCTATTACCCTTAGATAGTGTTTTTCTCCAACCTTCCAACCATCTATGCGGTCAACAATTCCGCTCAGCATTACACCTTTACTGTGCAAACCCTGTGCTGCTTCTGCCTTTTGAGCCATAGGCCTGACTCCGTCCGCAGTTTCTAAATCTCCCATGTTTTTTAGCGTAGAAATATCACGCTCAAAATCAAGTGGTTCAAAATCCGAGCAGCGAAGTTCCTCCAACATATCAGTTAATATTCTAAGCACGTATAGCTCAAGCCGTCGAAACAGATAAATAAACCTTTCATTTCTACCCTCAAAGTTAAGCAGCTCGTCTTTGACATATTGCTCGATATATTTTTTTGCAAGGCTCTGGTAAATTTCTTCACCTGCATTTTTAAACCCGGCTGTACACTTGATTTCTTTTGAAACCCCTTCGAGCACGTAGTGTACGAAAGTCCCGATCATCGGAGCGTCAAATACCGCAGCAGTACGTGGACGAAGTTTCAAGCCGCTTTGTAAATAATGCTGAAATGGGCATGAATAATATTTATCCACACGTGATGGCGAAAGCGAAAGTTTACTGCCATACAATCGTTGCGTTATGCCATCCGACAGTTTCTCGCGCACCGGAATAGCCAAAGCATTTGCATCTGTTTCAAATCCATAAGGCATGGGTGGCAAGTCTCCGGCTTCAAGTTCGCTTACAGCAAACATCGCCTTTAGTCGCTTTACAATAAATGATGCACGTGCACCTCCATATGGGTAAGTGACAACCAGCTCCTGTGATGGCAATGTCAACACCGAGTATAGCATGTTCATTTCTCTACAATAGCTTTCTTCAAGCCCCGACGGAAACCCAACGAGCCTGCCCAATTCTTCTTTCTCATGCTCCGAAAGCGCACCACTGCCCTTGCTCAGCATAGGCATGTTTTCGTCTGTAGCCCCCAGCAGTATGAGGCATTTTATGTCTCGTCGCCTGCTCATATCCATACTGCCCAAGGCAGTCCTATCCAGCGACACCGGAATAACGCCCACATCGTACATGGATAAAACAAGTGCAAATATCTTTCGAAAATCCGATACAGAAACCATCAGGTCACCATGTATGGTAAACATCTGTTCCATAGCAACTACGATTATATCCCACAACTGAAAATACTCATCAGCCAGCCGGTTTTCGCCGCTCTTTTTTAGCTCATTGCCTTTTTCATCAAGAAGCTTAGGAAGTTTTATTTCCTCCAAAAATAAGTACAGCGCCCTAAGTTTCTGACTTGTCAAGGATTCTCCTTTGATGTCATCACGAAGTTTTAGGATTGGTTTTATAATACTTTGGCGAAGCCCATTGAGTTTTTCCAATTTTTTTGTATCGACATTGCCACCATATCCAGATGGTGGCAAAATCCAATCACGCAGCCACATAGAGCCGCGTATATTCCATTTCAACACATAGTTTTCAAGCTCTGAACATTCGTCTGATGTAATATCTATAAGCCCGGTCTTTAAATACCTGAACACCGGCCTATATTCCCACCCCGATGTAATAATATCAAGCGCAGCATCAATATGGGCAACAGGCGGTTTGTCTAGGATGTCCGCTCTTCCGCTTGAAAAAAATGGTATTTCAAATTTCTCAAATACATTTTCGCATATTGAGCTATACTGCTGCCAATCGCGTGACATCACTCCAATATCACGCCATCTATAGCCCGCTTGCACCAACTCCAGAACTTTTCCGGCCGCAAACTCACACTCAGCATGTCGCGTTCTCGCCCTATAGATTGTGATTGCATCGCTTTGCCCCGGATATAAAGCTTGGTCGTGCGTAAAGAGATGCTTTTCTATAAAACACATTTCGGAAATTTGCGCAGTGGGAACAGGTTTTTTGTCAGAGCCGCCAGGTTCCTGCGTTATTAAATTGACTTCAACATCATATTTTTTAGAGAGCTTTCGAAGCTGCTCCGCAGTTCTTCGGGGTAGCTCAAAAATCTCATTATCATCATCTATATCGTATGTGAGGCAAACAGTGATTTCAGTGTTTTTGCGCATAAGCTCCTCAATAACACGCAACTCCTGAGCCGTAAAATCGTTAAACCCATCAAAATAAATATGCCCGGTATCACCCAAGCTACTCTCGGATATCACATCAATAAGCAGCTCGATCATGTCGGACAAATCTCCGCCATGAACATTCAGAAGTGCATCATATGCATTTGAAATCAGCGCCAGATCATGTAATTTTGCTGAAAGTGGATCTGAGACTTGTGTGCAAAAATGTTCAAGCTCTGCCGCAGTTATTCTCAAACCTTTGAATTCTTTCATCGTTGCAAGCATACTTTCAAGAAGCTCAATCCTTATCCCTTTTGCACCAAAGGCGCGAAGTCTCATGGCTACTGATTCAATCGCTCGATGCATCACCAGCATCTGACCTCCACCATCGAGAAATCTGTCCGGATATCCCAACTCCAAAAATACGCGCCCACACAGGCGCGTAAAGCTCAACGTTTCACCATGCAAGGCAAGCTCATCACCGCAGACGTCGCAAAGTTGCTTTTCGGCGTCGTGCGAATACTGTTCGGGCACGATGAGCAGGAGCTGCGTTTCCCCTGCATCCATTCTTTGTTTCATCTCGTCTCGAACCCGCTTTGTTTTGCCTGTTCCGGCTCGTCCGACGATTAAATTGACCAATTGGCTGCCCTCCTTAGCGAGCGGCAAAATGCCACCCCTACGACGATGATGTAACATTGTAGAATAACAACTGCGGGCGACCGAGGACGGTCGCCCCTACGACGTTTGTATATCAATCATTTACCATCGTGAAAACAGGTGAATTCCCGTTTTTCTTCGCTTGTCGGCGCCGGCTCCCCGGTTTCGATATTTTTGAGCATCCATGCCATATTGTTGCCCAGTGTGCGCATAATTTGAAGCCCCTCAGCATCTTTTAGGATATGCTCCGGTGTCATGCCATGCACCGCATTCCAATATTGCGATGAAACGAGCGGCATCTGCGCAATCGTAAAATACTTGTTCAGCCTATCAAACGCAGCCGATGCACCGCCTCTGCGACAGCTCACAACACAGGCAGCCGGTTTGTGCTTAAATCTTCTCATCCTGGAGTAGAACACCCTGTCCAAAATAGCGCACAGCACCCCATTGGGCCCCGAGAAATACACCGGCGAACCTACAATAACAGCGTCAGATTCCACGATTTTGTCAGCCAGCTTGTTGCAAATATCATCATCAATAATACACACACCGGTCGTTTTGCATTTTCCGCAACCCATACATCCGCGCACCGGCGCTGTACCAATATGAAACCACTCGGTTCCGACACCGTTTTTTTCGAGCGTTTTTGCAACTTCATCCAGTGCAGTATAGGTGCAACCATTGCTTTTCGGGCTTCCGTTTACAAGCAGAACTTTCATCTTCATCTCCTTCTGGTGGCCGTGCAAATATTTGCTTTTGGCAAAGCACCGGCGCTCTTATTTCATGATCATTCTTCGTTCAATAATTCCCCTTGAAAGACTTCTGATATCCGTCACCGTAACAAATACATGCTCGTATTCTTTTAATATCTTCATTGTCTTTGTAATATCTTTTCTATGTACCTTAACATTGACCGCAAGTTTCTTCCCTTCCAGCCCCTCACAATCAAAGGTCGTGACTCCATATCTATTATCTCTTAGCTTTCTCGTAATTTCCTTAGCCTCTTCAAAATCTGCGATAATTTCGATTTGGACAAGCCCCAGTGCAAGCTTATCTTCAATAATCATACCTAGGAAAACCCCTACCACAAATGCCAAACCAAAAGCCACAGCACGGAGCGGATCTTCACTCAATCCCAGCAACACAGTACTGGTCAGCACAATCCATATGGCTATCTCAACCGCAGAAAGCAAACTCGCTGCCACCCTGTTTCCTCTGGTCATCAATACTAGTCGAACTGTCATTATTGCTACTTCCAGAAGTTTTGCAAAAAATATTATTAGGTAAATCATAAATAACCCTGCCTTTCAACCGGCTCTGTCAAAAAACATTCTTTATAGCTTTGTTTTAGCTGTGCAAGCGCCGCCTTTGCACCTTCTGCATTGTCAAAAATTCCTATAACCGACGGCCCCGACCCTGTCATAACCGTACCTAATGTAGCTTTATCATACATGATATTTTTGATTTCGGCTATATATTTTGTGCCGGTCGTTAGAACATCTTCAAACACATTATACATACGCCTTGCCACACCGCCCAAATCCTGATTTCCAAGCGCTTCAATAATGCCGTTTGTATCTGGCCTGGCACGGATTTTCTCACATTTGATCTGGCTAAAAAGTTTTGGGGTTCTTATATTCACTGGCGGCTTGCATATGACAATAAAGCATTTGGGAAGTGGCTTGAGATTGGTAAGCATCTCCCCCCTGCCTTCTGCAAGGCTGGTGCCACCATCAATGCAAAACGGTACATCCGCCCCAATAGAGAGCCCTATATGTTCCAGCTTTTTTCTACCCAGATTGGTTTCAAACATCCTGTCAAGTATTCGCAAAACACAAGCTCCGTCGGAACTTCCTCCTCCCAAGCCCGCACAAACAGGAATGTTTTTTTTCATGCTTATTTTGGTTTCATAGCCCTTTATCCCGGTATATTTAAAAAATGAAATCGCGGCCTTTGCTGCAATATTTCTCTCGTCACACGGCAAAAACGACAACCCGGATTTTATGTTTATGCCTTCGCCCGGCAAACACTCAACCGTTACTTCATCTGCAAGAGTGACTGTTTGATTAACCATCTTCATATTGTGATAGCCGTCATCCATCTTTGAGACGATATCGAGCGAAAGGTTAACTTTAGCATATGCCAGATCAGTAATTTTTTTATTCATCAGTCATCCGCTTTTTTATCGGTTGTCATTTCAAACAAACATCCCATCAGTTTTGTACCCGCATCTATATGGTTGCCGAGTGCAGCATCATCTTCGTGATAGCTCAGACCTGTTTGTCTGTCAAAACGGCTGTCGTATATGATATACGGCACCGGCGAGCCATCATGCCCACGTGTAGACGTCAGGGTCTTATGATCAGAAATAATGAGCATCCTAAAATCCTCTCCGGAACGTCTCATTCTTTCATAAATCGGAGCAACTACTCTGCTGTCAACCCATTCAATCGCCTGCAGCTTGCCTTTGGTGTCTCCATTGTGCGTGCACTCATCCGGAGCTTCTATGTGAATAACTGCAAAATCATGTTTCTCAAGCGCCGCAAGCGTCGCATCTACCATGCCTTCATAATTTGTATCCAGTTCTCCGGTCGCACCCTCTACAAAAATCACATCAAGACCTAAAAGCGCTCCGATGCCTTGACAAAGCGGAACCTCTGAAACAACTGCTCCACTCTTTCCGTACTTCTCGGTGAAGTCTGGCAGTTTCTTTGTCTCACCTTCGGCCCAGAACCATATGCCATTTGCCGGCATTTCCCCTTCTTTCCTGCGATTTGTGTTTAAAGGGTGGTCATTGAGAAACGCAAAGGCAAGTCTCATCAGTTCGTTTAAAACCTTTGCGTTTGCGCAGCCGTCCGGTAATAAATCTCCTATGGGCTCACCAAGGTGATCGTGTGGAGGTGTGAGCTTTATTCCACTGATATCAGGATTTTTTTGCACAGCAATATGCCGAAATGACGAACCTGGATAAATCACCATCCCTGCATTTTGAGCGGCAGCTTTAAATGCAGGTGACTCAAAAAGCTCTGTAATGAGCCTGTCGGCAAACGCACCTTCTATTGACCCTGCCGAATGAGAAAGTATTTTTCTTTCTTCATATGGCATGTCTCCATCTTCAAATGTAACCATATTGCAGCGGTAAGCAACATCTCCAGGCACCAATTCAATGCCTCCGGCTGCAGCTTCAAGCGCTGCCCTTCCGGCAAGATATGCTCTCGGATCACACCCAAATATAGATAAGATTGCCGTATCGCTGCCCGCTGGCATTGATTCGGGTACTGTAAGTACACTGCCCAATTCACCTGCAGAAGCAAGCTTGTCTATCATTTCAGTTTGTGCGTATTGCAGAGGTGTTTTTCCACCTAATTCAGGCACAGGCTCGTCAGCCATTCCATCGCCTATAACAAGTATATATTTCAATAAATCACCTTATTTCTACCGGCAAGTTTTAAAAGAATGCCGGTGCGGATTTTTGATGTCAGATAACACTGCGTTAATTTTGAAAATTTGCCTGCTGGGGTGCTCTATATCGGCTTGAGCATGACATTTATAACAGCACATTTTCCGTCTTTAACCGCCTGCCTGCCCTCTTTGAGCACAGCGAGCAACTCTTTGGGGTCAGTTACCGTTTTTGCAAAAGCGCCACCTGCCGCTTGGGCAACCATATCCAGCTGAGCGGAAGGTGCAAGACTGGCGTAAAACTCATTGGAGGATGCGGCAAAACCTTCAGGGTACAATTGTGAGGTTATCTTTTTCGGCGCATTCCATCCCTGATTATTATATATCACAGTCATAAATGGTGTTTCATATTTTGCAGCCATCCAGTATACAGCAGTCGGACATGAGAAAATAAATGTCCCATCACCGGTCAGCGCAACTATGTCTTTTTCAGGACATGCCAGCTTCATCCCTACTGCCGCACCGCCAAACCAACCCAGTGAGCTTCCGCCATTTCCAAACAGTGTTCCCGGCTTGTTTCTGGGCAGCAACTGATCGACAATCGTTCGTACGCTGATTGTTTCATTAAGCACAACTGTATCATCATCGATGACTTCACGTATGCAGACTGTGAGGTATTCTGGCGTAATATGTTCCTCGTCCTTGCCTTTGTATTCCCAACTGGCTCTCTGCGTTTTGTGGATACCATGCAACCTTTCACGGCGCTTTTCAACAAGAGATTTGTCCATAAGGAAGGGATGCCTATCAAACTCCATATGCAATTGTCTAATTGCAGTGTATGAGTCCGCTTTCATAAACCGCTCGGCTTTGAGATACCAGAGTGGGATATCATTTTTGAGCGGATCTATATCAATGCTGAAAATACGGCAGCCTGCTTTTGGTTTCGTATATGCGGGAATCCAGGGCAAATCGCAATCAATCAGCAGCGCCACATCGGCATGCTCGATAAATCCGCTGACATCAAACCCACAGTGTAAGGGATTGCTTCCCGGGAAATTCATACATGCTTGTTCATTGACTTCAAGCACAGGTATTGCAAGCTTTTCCGCAAATTTTTCGAGCTCACCGACACAGTTGGGATTTCTGCCGGAATATGCGGTTATTATCAGCGGTTTTTTTGCTTTGCTGAGCGCCCCTATAATTGTCGTTACAGACTCATCGTCCAGTGCAGCAGGTGCAATGGGATTCCAGAGGTTGATGTCTGTCCCAATATCCATGCTGTCGCGCTGTAACACTTCTCTTCCCGCGGTCAAATAGACCGGCCCCATGGGTTCACTTTGGGCTAATTGCAAAGCGCGGTATGTCATCTGCTGTATATTTTTGCTGCTACGGAACTCATAATTGAATTTGGTATATCCTCGGACAATGCCTTCTTGATCTGCCGCATTTTGGATAAACTGAATGTAGTGATTTCGTCCGCCGTCATACTCTCCTTCAATCGTATGAGGTGAGAGTCCGGCAAAAACAAAAACAGGCGTTCTGCAGCGAAAAGCATTGTGCATCGCACCGCCAAGATTCTGTGTGCCAACATCAACATGCACAAAGACTGCTTGCGCTTTACCTGTAATTTGGGCATACCCTTGCGCCGCACTCAATGCAACATATTCATGAGGGCTTATGATGACTTTGGGCATCTTTCGCCCCTCTGCCTCGCATTTTGCCCAGCTTTCAATGATTGGAGGGTAATCTGTGCCGGAATTAACAAAAACACACTGCACGCCAGCATTTACCAAGGCATCGTTGAGCGCGTCGGCTGCGCAGTATGTTGTCGTGTTGTCTTTCATGTATTGCCTCCCCTAAATCCTTTTATAGTTAGTTCATTCCTGAAGTAGTCACCATAAGCTGACGGCAATTATTTCAAGAATGAAGTATTTGGATTCGCTATTGTTCCCAGGCAATCTGATCGAAATCCGACTCTAGTTCAATCAGGGCCTCGTCCATCAACTTGAGCATCTCCAGTTCGCTGCGAAAATCTTTCTTCAGATCATTTTCTACCCAGAGTATTTGCCCTTGCCATGAGGCGTTTTGCCTGAATCTGACATGTATTTCAAATGTGCAATTGCCGTTGCCCGAGCCTTCATATAAGCTCAAGTCTACTGAGTCGGAAGCTCTGGATATGTCGCTTGGTCTGGTGTGTTTGTTCTTCTTGTTCTCCCGGAATGTTCTGGGGGAGAGGAAGGCCTGGGGAAATTTTTTCGAATCAAATATTTCCTCCATTTTTTCAATCATGCGTACAAGTGTGAAGAATTCGTATGGGGTGTCCAGGTACTGGCTGAAAAGTTTTCCTCTATAAAATCCGCGCCCATATGAGGCAATTTCTACCCGCATCCTAACAGACATCGCAGTGACTGGCGCATCCACTTTTGGTTTCAAAAACAAAACACTCCTTTCACTCGTCCGTTGTGGTTGTCGTTGTCGTTGCCGCAACAAATATATCATACTTTTTATACAATATCCACTAATTTTTCTCTTGTTTTATGGCTCTTATCACTGTGTAATAGCGCGATAATTGAAAAGATATTGCTGATGTTTTTTTGAGGTTGCGGCCGCCCAAGACCGTCATTGCGGCCGAGCCTGTCCTGAACTTGATTCAGGAAGCCGCAATCTCAAAAAACCATCAACAACACCCTTCTAATCTGGAGTGCTGGGGTGTTACTAATGATTTTCAGGGATGCTCTAAGCTTCCTGTGAAGATTCCCCTCCTTGGAGGGGTGCCACGAAGTGGCGGGGTGGTGCTCTTTTCTCTCGCCCC
>WQUY01000024.1 GCA_009781855.1 Oscillospiraceae bacterium
GTTTTCAAAAGTTGTAAAGGGCATCAGCAAAATAAATTGGGACACGCTGTATTGCGCAAAGATATCGGATGATCGCAACGTCTTGCTGATGCAATCGCGCAGCTTATCCATATAGCTGTTCATTATTTTGACGGAAGAGTCATCCTCGTTTTGCGGTGTAAGTGTAAACAGGCCTAAGCAAACACTGTCTCCTGTCCTTGCGGCCACTCTGACTTTCGCCCTGTAAATATCCTTAAACATTTCGTATTCGCTGAAAAAAGGGCCGGTGTCATGAAATTCTTCGATTAAATCTCCCTTGATGATGCTTATGTCCGTTTCTACATCTTTGCTGGTTTTGATGGTTTGTCGATAGAGTTGCAACAACTCTTTTGAGGGCGAGATTCCGAACTCTCGATAAAACAGCGTGACCATTCTTCTGTATTCCGCCAGCGCGCCCTTTTGGTCGTCTATGTTGATTAAGCCAAGGATCAAATGATAATACAGCGTTTCATCATAAGCGTCTATCTTCAACGCTTTCTTGCAAAGATCAATGATTTTCTGATGCTCATTTTTTTGCTTTAAAAG
Organism: Oscillospiraceae bacterium; assembly: GCA_009781855.1. Classification (GTDB taxonomy): domain Bacteria; phylum Bacillota; class Clostridia; order Oscillospirales; family Oscillospiraceae; genus WRMH01. The sequence continues at coordinate 565 of WQUY01000024.1, forward strand.
ATCGATGGTTTGATGGACGGTATCGCTGTATAATGCGCGGTAATATGTATTCAATTGCGCTGCCCAAGGCTCAAAAGCCCATTTGTGCAAAAAATCGCCTTTGTAAAGCTCGATGGCCTGCAGATAACAGTCCAGCTTCTCATCGTCTGCGGCGACTTTGCCCTTGTCGCAGAGCTGTTCAAACTCTTCGACGTCGATCACGCAGTCCATTTTTGCATTCCACGCATACGACGCGCCGCGCGTCTGTATGATCATCTCACTGCTGTCCATATAGTCAAGATCGTCCAGGCCGCCACGAATCCTGTGCATCAACGTTTTCAATGCGTTTGACGGGTTGCTGCTTTTGCCCTCAGGATAGATCAGAGCGACAAGCTCTGCCTGTGAAATGTTCTTGTTGCGAAAAGCGATGAGGTATTCAAGAACCGTCCAGAATTTTTTCGAGCGGATGCTTTGATCATCGACGGTATTTTCTTGATATGTTAAAGATACTTTTCCAAGCAAATTAATTTGTAATATTGATTTTTTTTCAGCCATAGCAATGCCTTTCAACAAATCCACTATACCATAAATTTTCTTATAATTCTAACCAAATCGTCGTAACCCTCCAGGAACTGAATCAGGGTTCTGTTGACCGGCGTGAAAGCGTCAAACTCATCAATGCTCATTTCATCATACGCTTTGATAAAATCAGGTATTTTGCGCAATTCTTTGATGTAGTGCGCATCCACATCGTTGTCCATACGAGCGACAAGTTCAAAGTTTGATGTGTTGAACATCTTTTGATATTTATACGGAATCGTCAGGATCATGTCTCCGCCGAGGAACTCAAGCCAGTGCAGCGGTGTTCTGTACGCAGCAGAAAGCATTTTGGTGCGAAAGCCTTTTTCTTGATAGGCTTTGTATGCTTTCTTGACGCAAGCAATGCCACTATAGAGTAGGGCATGAGGGTCAACACTGATTCCCTGCTTTTCTGCGGATTCTTTCAGCCAGTCGTCCAACCTGCCCACCAGAATGGTGCAAACCGGATTGATTTCTGAAATGTCAAGGCCTTCCGCCTCTCGTCTTTTCAAACCTCTTTCGATCGCTTCTCCTGCGGCCATGGCTTGCGTAGCGGTAAAAGAAACGGTAGCGTTTACGCTTACACCTCGGTACGTCGCTTCTTCAAAAGCCTTGATCCCCGCTGCAGTCGCCGGCATTTTCACCTGCATGTTCGGGGCAAGCTTCGAAAAGTGTACCGCTTGGTCAACCAGTTTTTCCGTGTTGTTAAAATATTTTGTGCTGGTTTGGATTGAAATTCGTCCCGTGCCTTTTTTCGCATCGAAGAGCGGTGCAAGCAACTTTGCTCCGTCTACCGCCATTTTTTCAACGACGATCCAAGCAAGTTCATCTTCCGTGAAGGTGGGATTGGCCGAGACCAGACCTGAAATATATTCTCTGTAACGGTCAAGCTCGCTGTCAAGTACGCCTTTGACGATGACCGGGTTTGTTGTTGCGCCGACAGCACCGCGCTCAATTGCATAAGTTAATTCATTTATGGAGCAAGAATCGTTCCAATACTGTGTCATTGGAAACTTCTGCGTCATTTCTAAAAGTTTGTCCATTTTTTACCTCCGTACATTTCTGTCCATATAGTATAGCATTAGTCCGCACATGGTGCAATCCTGATGGCGTAAAAGTCTTAAATATGTCCTAAACATTACTCCAAAACCGATGTTTGTCCCCTCGTATTCATGTAAAGAATAATGCAAATGAAGAGATGAAGGAGAAAATAGGATAAAAAGCAATCTAACAATCATTCGTTGTTACATTTTATTACAAACCACGCATTTTTTTGTTGCATCTGTGACAAAAATAAGGTACAATAGAAAAAGCAATATAAATAAGGAAAGAAAAAAACACATTTTTAGTCGTTGACACAAAGAAAAGAAAATTAATTGGAGAGAAAAAATCATGAAAAACAAACAACAAAAAGGCAAGCGGGGCATAAAACGCTTGGCTATTTCTATGCTCGTTTGCGTTGCGATGTTGACATCGCTGATCACTCCGATCGACGCATTGTCGGATACGTCCGGCGTGAGCATTGACAATGTGGTGCAGCTTTGCGACCACATCCATGGTCCGGAATGCTATGCAGTGCCGGAAGGGCATACATGCTCGGAGGCGACCGGATGCCTGCCGGTGTTTCCAACCAAAACAATAACGGTACCACATGTACACGACGAAGACTGCTTTGAGCAGGTGCTTGTTTCCGGCTATGAGCATGGAGACGAGTGTTGGGAAGAGCAGACGACACAAATTTGTGGCATGGAAGAGGGCGACGGCGAAGTCGTTGAACATACATCGGGCTACAACCATAATGAGGGCTGCTTTGATGAAGAAGGCGGGATAATCTGTGACCAAAACGAGATGGTAGGCGAGATGGTCATCGTTACGCCGGGTCATATACATACAGATGCTTGTTTTGAAACAACGCTTGTGCTGATTTGCGATCAGGACGAGTTACCTGCCGTGTTCGAGCAGGGCGATTTGATCTGCGGTCTTGAACAAGGCACGGAAGTAGAAGTTGAAGTTACGGATTACGATGCAGAGCCGATCAGTTGGATCTGCGGCGCGCTTGAGCGCGTGTGCGAACATAGAGATTGCGTATTTGGTGAGCCTTGTTTGGCTGTGACAACGCCGATGATGGCACCGGTGGCGATTGCTCCGCTTGGCGCGGTGCCGACGTGGGCAGACGCAACGCATTTTGCGGGCAACGATACGGAATTGAGGAATATTATCAGCGGTGCGGCCTCGGGCGAGACGCGCGTTATTGGAATTACAAATAGCTTTAATGTCGGCAACAATGCTCAACCCGTCGTGGACAGAAACATTGAAATCCCTGCGGGCATAACCATCATATTGGTGGCAGAGAACGCTGTGGAGCTGCCGGTGGCAACATCGTTGTTGGCCGGCTGGAGACACTTTGTCGTCTACGGCGAGCTTACCCTGACAGACGGCATCACGTTGATCGGTGGCACGGGCAATCAGGCCGGCGGTGGCGTGCAAGTAAACGGCGGCGGCACACTCAACATGTACGGCGGTACGATTAGTCGTGGTTCGCCGGTAGCGACACCGTCAAATATGCATCCCGGAGGCGGCGTATATGTGCGTGACAACGGCATGTTCAATATGCATGGCGGTGAAATTAGCGCCGGTTGGGGCTATAGAGGCGGCGGCGTATATGTACAAGGCGGTACGTTCACGATGCACGATGGCGAGATCATCGGCAACACGGCGGCGTGGGGTAGTGGCGTGTATGTGAATAATAGCGGCACGTTCACGATGCACGACGGCACGATTAGCGACAATACGTTTAGCAGCAATCCGGGCAACCGCGGTGGCGGAGTAGCTGTCCGGGGGGGCAGTGCGTTTACAATGAACGGCGGCGCAATCAGCGACAATAATGTCGAAAGCGGCGGTCGCGGAGGCGGCGTGTATGTTAATAACAGCACGTTCACGATGACCGACGGCGAGATTATCGGTCACACGCTCGGTGGGAGCGGCCGCTCCAGTAGTGGAGGCGGTGTGTCTGTGTGGAACAACGGCGAGTTCACGATGACCGGCGGCACAATCAGCGATAATACGATATTCGGCGGATCCAGCATCGGCGGCGTCTCCCTAAGCGGCGGCGGCGTGCAGGTGTGGGATAGCACGTTCACGATGACCGACGGCGAAATCAGCGGCAACACGGTTCGCACAAGCGGAAACGGAGGCGGCGTGCAGGTGGTTCGCGGCGAGTTCACGATGAACGCCGGTAGCATAATCAACGATAATACGGCTAATGGTGGCGGCGGCGTGCATGTTTCAAACGAAAGCACGTTCGCGATGAATGGTGGAGAAATTAATGGCAATACGAATGTAGGTCGTCTCCACCACGGCGGGGGCGTGACCATTGCAAGCGACAGCACGTTCACGATGCACGACGGCGTAATCAGTGGCAATACAACAGGTAGTCATGGCGGTGGTGTGTATGTAACGGGCGACAGCGCTTTCACGATGCACGACGGCGTGATCAGCGGCAATACGGCCGAATCGGACACGATTAATAACGGTGGCGGCGGCGGCGTGAATATTATGAACGGCACGTTCACGATGCACGACGGCGTAATCAGCGACAATAGAACCGAGAACAACGGAGACGGCGGCGGCGTGTTTCTGCGGAACGCAAGTGCGTTCACGATGCACGACGGTGTGATCAGCGGCAATCATGGGCGACATGGCGGCGGCGTACACTTGGAGGCCGGTAGTACGTTAATGATGCATGATGGTGTGATCAGCGGCAATACGACCAGAGGAACCGGCGTAGGTGGCGGTGTGAATGTGGTCAGCGGCATGTTTACGATGGAGAACGGCACGATCAGCGGCAATGAAGCTCACAACGGCGGAGGAATCTTCCTTCCGTTAAGCAGTCGCGCTAATCCGACGCTATTCAGTATCTCCGATACTGTGGTATTCTATGGTAACGTGGCACGTAGCGGCGCGTTTGATCACGGCATTGCGAACAGAGGCATCGGAACGTATGCCCATGTTCTGTGGGCCGGCGAAAACAGTATTCCCGGAACACACTTGCTTAACAACTTTGATGTGCTTTATAGCCATACCCCGATTACTGTGCGCACGGTGACGTTCAACGCACAGGGCGGAACACCCACCCCGCCACCGCAGTCTGGTCTGTCGGGTTTCTTCACAACGGTGCCGAACCCGGCTCCGGAGCTGACAGATCATACGCTTGTGGGCTGGCGTTTGTCCGGTGCGACAACGAACTTCGACTTTGCAAATACTCCGATAACGAGCAACATAACATTGTATGCAGAGTGGGAGCTAGCCGGCAGCGGTACTGAGCGCGACTGGCTCAGACTTAGCAATGCAATCAACACGACGACGCCATCTCCGGCAAACATCGTCATCCACCCGGCTGGTACAAACGGTGGCGCGGACTGGACAGATGGCAATACATTTAACCTTGTCATACAAGACACGGATAGGCCGGATGACAACACGATCGTCACGATGCCGATTACAGGCACCTGGCACAGGATTCCCGTATCTCGCGCAGTCACGGTTGAGGCGGCGGCGGGCGAGGATATTGTACTTCAAAAGGCAGTTGAATCGAATCTACGTCACTTCAATGTGGGCACAGCAAACGGAAATCTTACAATTGGCCGTGCCGGCAGTACGGGTACACTCATTATTGACGGTGTGAGCGATGTTGGTGGAATAGGCGGCGGCATAAGTGTGATGCACGACAGCTCGTTAATTTTACAAAATGGTAGTGTGATCCGCAACAATATGGTGGCTAGCGGTGGCGGCGGCGTGATAGCCGACAATGGCGGTCATGTCACGATGCATAGCGGCAGTGAGATCAGCGGCAATACAGTTGACAGCGGCGGCGGCGGCGTGCAATTGGATTGGACTTCCACGCTTACGATGCATGGCGGTACAATCAGTGGCAATACGACCAACAGTACCGGTGGCGGCGGTGTGCATCTCATCGGTGGCTTCAACAGCACGTTCACGATGTACGATGGCTTAATCAGCGATAATTCCGGTGGCGGGGTTAGTGTGGGGATGAGGCGAGCCCAAAGCGTTCCTACATTTACGATGTATGATGGAACAATTAGCGGCAACACAGCCGTCCACGGTGCCGGTGTGAACTCCAACGGCGTATTCAATATGCGCGGCGGCATAATCAGCGGAAATATAGCCAGCGGATTTGGAGGCGGTGTGTCTGCTGGAGGCAGTCCCCTTCTTAGCGGAGAGTTCGAGATGACCGGCGGCACGATCAGTGGAAATACGGCTGCCAATGGCGGCGGCGTGAGTACTGGCAATTTCACGATGACTGGCGGTACAATCAGTAGCAACACGGCGGTCAACGGCGGCGGTATCAGCATTCAGGAAGCAAGTCGCGGTAATTTGACGATTGCGTCGGCAGCAGTATTTCACAGCAACGTAGCGACTGCGGGGCGTGGTGATTACGGCCTCACAGCCGGCTTAGCGGCATACCCAAACATCAGATGGCAGGGATACGCAACCGGCGGCAACAGCACGATGCCGATCGTTTCGCATCTGCTTAACAACTTTGATATAAACCACACACCATTCCCACATACGGCTGAGCGCGATTGGATCAGGCTTAACAACGCGATCCAGAATCCGGACGTGGCGAGAATAATCATCCATCCGGCCTCAGCATCAGGTGTGACCGAAGGCCAAGTCGGCGATGTGTTCAACCTTGTCATTCAAGATGCAGGACAGACGGACAACATCGTGACAGTACCAACTCCCGGCACAACGGAGTGGAGTCCACATGTGATCGCTGTATCTCATGCGGTTACAATCGAGGCGGCAGCCGGCGCGAACATCGGGCTTCTGATGGATGCGACAGGACGTCACTTCCGCGTACAGGGTGGCGATTTCACAATAGGCAACGCAGGCAGCACCGGCGTACTTACACTCGACGGTCAGGCGGTTGTAAACACCACCCACCGCGGCGGCTTGGTCGTACTTGATGGTACGCTCAACATGCATGATGGTGCTGTGATCACAAACAGCAATGGTGGCGTGGACGTGAACGTTAACGCAACGTTTACAATGACCGGCGGCTATATCATCGACAACATAAAAGTGAACGAAGGTGGCGGTGTGGTCGTATATAATGGCGGCATATTTAACATGAGTGGCGGCGTGATTAGCGGCAACACATCCGGCAAAGGCGGCGGCGTGGCGGTTTGGACTGACGGCGAGTTCACGATGACCGGCGGCACGATTAGTGACAATGGCGCAGCCAACGGCGGCGGCGTGACTGTTTGGGAAGGCGGCATATTTACCATGACCGGCGGCGTGATTGCTGACAACACAGCCACCGAGACCGGCGGAGGTGTGTATGTTGGGATAGGCGGCAGCACATTCAATATCAGCGGCAACGCAGTAATCAGCGGCAATGAGGCGACTTGGGGTGGCGGTGTGACGGTGGATACCGACAGCGAGTTCATCATGAGCGGTGGCACAATCAGCGGTAACGAGGCTACCCAACGTGGCGGCGGTGTACACATCGTCAGCGCCGAGTTTACCATGACCGGCGGCGAAATCACAGGCAACACAGCTGTGTTTTGGGGTGGCGGCGTAGTTGTGGACAGCGCCAGCGAGTTCACGATGAGCGGCGGCACTATCAGCGACAACACGGCGCGGCAAGGCGGCGGTGTGTGGGTCAACAACAGCGAATTCAATATGAGCGGCACAGCAGAGATTACAGGTAACGAAGCTGTTATTATCGCCTCGTCCGGAGGATCCGGAGGCGGCGTGTTCATAATCGCGGGTGCCACGTTCGACATGAGCGGCGGTACAATTAGCGGAAACGAAGCCAACGGCGGCGGCGGCGTATTTATGAATTTCGCCGATTTCGAGATGACCGGCGGTACAATCAGCGACAACGAGGCCAATCATGGCGGCGGCGTGGCTGTAAGAGGTCCGTTCACGATGAGCGGCGGCACGATCAGCGGAAACGAAGCCAATTTTCAAGGCGGCGGTGTACTTGTTGACGGTGGCGGCGATTTCGAGATGACCGGCGGTACAATCAGTGGTAACGAGGCTACCCAGCGCGGCGGCGGCGTTTATGTGAACCTCACCGGAGCGTTCGAGATGAGCGGAGACGCAGTAATCAGCGGCAACACAGCCAACATGAACGGCGGTGGTGTGTTTACGAGAGATGAATTCACAATGACCGGCGGCGAGATCAGCGGCAACACGGCCAGCAGCAACAGCAGTCGTGGCGGTGGCGTATACGTCAGCAACACAACATTCGAAATGACCGGCGGCACGATTAGTGGCAACGAGGTCACTCGCTTCAACGGTGGTTCCGGCGGCTTCGGAGGCGGTGTGAATCTCTCCGGCAGCGAATTCAATATGAGCGGCGACGCAGCGATCAACGGCAACGATGCAAGGTTTGGCGGTGGCGTGAGTATGAGCGGTGCCAGCGAGTTCAACATGAGTGGCAACACAACGATCAATGACAACGATGCCAGCAGTGGCGGCGGTGTACATGTGAGCAATCGGAACAGCACGTTCAACATGAGCGGCGGCACAATCAGCGGAAACGATGTGAGTTTGTCCGGTGGAGGCGTGGTTACAAGCGGTGAGTTCAACATGAGCGGCACTGCGGTGATCAACGGCAACACGGCGGACAACGGTGCCGGCGTGGTGATCAGTCACCAAGGCGAGTTCAACATGAGCGGTGGCACGATGAGCGGCAACATAGCCGAGTATTACGGCGGCGGCGTGGATGTGGGCGGAAGCGGCGCGCATATCGGCGGCGGCACGTTCAACATGACCGGCGGTGTGATCAGCAATAACGATGCGCCCCTCGGCGGCGGCGTGTTTGTATGGCCTTGGGGTGGCGGTTCGGCTCACATTTCGGACACTGCACAGATCATAAACAATACGGCGCAGCACGGCGGCGGCCTATGGGTTCAAGAAGACCAACGTCAAACCCGTTTGACGATTGCCTCCCCTGCGGTATTCAATGGCAACGTAGCGCTTGCCGGAGTATTCAACTATGGATTGGCAGACGGTCTGGCGAATTATACGAACATCAGATGGCAGGGTTATGCAACCGGCCAAAACAGCATCCTCGGCAGCCATTTGTTGAATAACTATGACATCAATAATGATGTTCATAATCCGGATGACCTTGTCGTGACGTTCGTAGGCAATGGCGGTACGGTTTACAATGCGCCCCAACATTCGTTCATGGTAGCTGACGGCACAGTCCTCAGCACAGGACAAATCCCTGCGCTACCGAATGTAGCCAGAACCGGACACACGTTCTTGGGCTGGTCTGAAACAGCGACGGCCGGGTCTGCACTGGTAACTGACTGGAGTTTCGCGATTACGCAAAACAGGACATTCTATGCGCAGTGGACACCAACAGGCGGCGGCAACAATAATGGCGGCAATGGATCCAATGGAGGATCCGGCAGCGGCGGTGGTGGCGGCACCACAGTGATTCAAGACGAAGACGTACCATTGGCAGAAATCCATAGCCACTTTGCGTACCTGATTGGTTACGAAGATGGCACGGTACGTCCAAGAAACAACATCACAAGAGCAGAAATCGCAACGATATTCTTCAGACTTATGCCTGATGGCGATAGAGCAAGCCATTGGAGTCAGACGAACCCATACTCGGATGTGGCACTTGCGCAGTGGTTTAACAATGCGGTGTCCACAACGACAAACGCAGACATGTTCATCGGCTTCCCGGACGGAACATTCCGGCCGAACAGTGCGATCACGAGAGCAGAGCTTGCTGCCGTTATTGCCCGAATGATGGGCGTTACAAATAGTGGCGACCCAATGTTCAATGACATCGATGGCCATTGGGCGCAAGGGTATATCAATGCCGCAGCCCAAAATGGATGGGCTGTCGGATACGAGGGACTTGGCGGGCGTTTCCTGCCAAATCAACCGATCACCAGAGCAGAAGCGGCAGCAATGATCAACCGTGCGTTTGATCGTTTACCGGAGAGCGCGGAAGATCTGTTGCCCGGCATGCTCACATGGCCTGACAATGCAAACCCGAATGCATGGTACTACCTGTACATTCAGGAAGCAACCAATTCGCATACCTATGTGATGAAAGCAAACGGAGTCAATGAGACTTGGGAAGAGCTAATTCAGACAAGGCCTTGGGCTTTGCTGGAGAGGCCCGGTTCCAGGCCGGAAGATATTTTCCGAACACAAAATTAAACAAGGATAATGGTATATCATTTAAACGAAAATCAATACTTTCGATGTAAAATGAAAAATAATTGCCCCAATTTTTAAAAAAAATTAAAAATCCAATAGAGGTTCTCCGAACACCAGCCCTATAAGTAAGTATAGGGGAAAAATATCAACTGGTGAAAGGAGGACTTTCTATTGAATGGGGCAAACAGCGGAAGGCAACCGCTTCAATTACCGATGCGGATCGAGATGCCCGAAGTACCAAGGGTCTTTATAGATCGGGGAAAAGTGAAGCTCGCATTATGCCATATCGCAAAAGATTTTAGACACGAAGAACAACAGGCGCTATACTTTTACTGTTTTTTGAACAAACCGATCAGTGAAATTGCAGAAAAAGTTGGGTTATCTCAAGCCCATGTTGTAAGCGTGCTAATGCTTTATTCGGAAAGGCTGACAGACAAGCTCGACCTTTTCAAAAAAGCTTTGCCCTACGATGCCAACGACGTATTACCGGTCAGCGAAATACTGTTGCAATGCCAAAACGGAAATCTGACCTGCGTCAAGTGAGCAATCATGAAAAAATTGGAGAGAGAATAAACATGTCTACAGTGAACGGCGATTACAAAGATTTTGACAACTTAATCGAACAGTTAAACAATGGTGACCCCGGCGCTTTTGAAGAAATCTACAAAAGATGCAGCAGCTCCATTGCTTTCCTATGTCAAAAATTCTGCGACACCAAAGAAGACGCGGAAGAGGTTGTGCAAGACACGTTTGTCATTGCTTACAAAAAAGCAGCTGAGCTGAGGGGCGATACACTCTTGGCATACTTGCGAAAAATCGCGGTTCGCGAATGTTTCCGCAAGCGCGATAAGAACACTTATCGCTATGAGTACCTTGTGTATTCGGATAAGCCGACTGAAGATCATCCCGAGCTTGATGAAAGCTTGTTGCCCGAGGAGGCGCTGCAAAACAAAGAGCGCCAAGATGAGCTTTTTCGGATCATCAATGAGCTTCCCAAAAATCGGCGGGAAATGATTTATCTGTACTACTATGCAGACATCAACACAGAAGAAATTGCTCGTTTATACGACTGTACGAATTCCACGGTGTACAATACATTGTCTGCGGCCAGAAGCACGATCAAAAGCAAACTGGACGGTGAGGACAGGAAGGCCACGAAAGTCACGGCATTTGCACCGCTTGGCGCATTGTTCTTGGTGGAAGAGCAAGTCTTTGCCGCAAGCTATGTAAGCGCGGCAGCCCCAAGTATTGTGGGTGCGGTCGTTGCAGGAGCAGCAAAATCAACAACAGGTTATATCATTGCGACATGTGTAGCAGTTTGTGTCGCATCTGTAGCGGCATTCGTTGCGTTACAGCCGGCCGAACCGGATTATGTTTACGAGCCGACTTATGAAATATATGCTCCTGTTACAGAAGAGGTTGCAGAAGAAGACATCATAGAAGAAATACAGCGACCTGAACCCGGAGAAGAACGACCCGCACAAGCCGAAAGACCGGAAGAAATGCCCGAACCGGCAGATGAGCCGGAGCAGGCAGAAGTGCCGGAGCCACCGGTAGACGCTGAGCCTGACGAGCCGGAGACGGAGCCGATTCCGGAACCGATTGACAGAACACCGGAAATCTTAGCGGCGCTTGCAGGTGCAACGACATACGGGGACATCAATAACATCATTGCCCGTTATGGATTTGTGCGTGTGACGCAAGTAAGAAGTACCACAGAACAAGAGCTGTACAACTTTTATGCACTCAACGAAGGCAGTGGAGAAATTCTGGTGGGCGTAGGGATCTATGAAGACAGCAGGCCGACACACATTCGGTTTGAACATTTTTACAACAGACAAAGACCTACACTTGTCATCGGCCTGATGGATTGGATGTATAGATGACACAACGAAAAGAACCCCTTAATCGGGTTGATATAGATAACAAAATTTTAACAAAAGCATTTAACAAAGGAGAGGCTGATATGAATCAGAACAAACGAGACAAAAGACCAAAAGCGAAGAAAATGATAAGCATGCTAGTGGTATTCTTGATGCTCTTTGGTATATTTGCTCCGGCTGCGGCTTTGACAAATGACGTGGACGCAGAAGGATCACTTTATGAAAACCAAGATGTTTTTGTGACAGGGGAGTATTCATACGAGTACGCATATGAGTATGGAAATAGTGAGTATGAGGGCTATGGATATACATACGAGCCGAAACAAGAGGAAGAAGCCCCGGTACCGACAGGCGATGTGTCACAGGGATACATCACACCGATGCCGGCGGGGATTGTAAGAGTAGACTTCGACCTTGCCGGCGGTTCTTGGGAGGCCAGTGTTGGCTTTCCGGGGCATGCGTATATAGGGATAGACACCCCGATCGCAGACATCACCAGCGCGATGCTTGGCTCTGCATGGGAAGCCCCTGCCGGGTCAGGTGCATCATTTGGCGGCTGGAGCGCCCCCGGTGGAGCAACCGCGATAACAGAAGCGACGACCCTTACTGCGACATGGAATGTACAAGTCGTATTTTCACCAAGTATCTATCTGCCGGGCAGTCCCGTTAACTTAATGATTCCGCTGAACAGCAGTCTTGAAGACAATGGAATAACCCTACCCGGCGCACCTGCAGACAGGCCGGGACATACTTTCCTGGGCTGGTTTGACCAAGCGTACTCGGGTGAAATTGTAGTCACACCACCGGGACCGGGGCAACGGTTTACCGCGGACACAACAGCAACAGCGGTAACAGTTCTTTTCCCAAGATGGACAGAAGCAGCGCCGATTGAATTTTCAACGATGTTGGTCAGACTCAATATTACGGATGGCATACAGGCCGGCGGTGTCAGCGCACCGGAAAGGCGTGCCCATTACTATTTTGCCATTGCAGAAGATGGTACGATCAGGTCTCTTGCTGCGTCTGCCGGTTCACCATATTATTTGAATCGCGTAGACAATGGCAATCCTGCATCACCTCAACTGAGAGCACACAACCTAATGGAAGGGCCCCAAGCTCGCCATCAAGGCCTTGATCCAAACAGTTTGGCGACCAGTGCCCAGCCAAACAACATCGCTTGGGAAGAGTGGTTTACACTACCGAACGGACAGGGGTGGGCACCATTTAGAGTGCCTACTGCACCGAACAATGCGACGCTCAACACGTTGTTTGACGATTGGGCTGTATATGACCCTGTTTCGGGTATGTACATCGTAGAACTTTACGCAAACTGGATGCATCGTGTACATTTTCATGAAAATCCACGTCCTACGCAACCGGGATCAGGCGCTTTTTACAGCTACGATCAGGTCAGCATTCGAGTGGCAGATGCCGGGGGCAACATTGCAAATAACGCGATGATGCCAATCAGCCCGAGTGTCCACAATGGCATAGACCTCCTCACATTGCCACCGGATCCGGTTGTAGAGGGCAGAACATTTTTAGGCTGGTACACAGTTCCGGTTTTAAGAGTGGATGGCGTAGACTGGATCAATGAGCAACCACAAATCCCTAACCCCAATGGTCCGGGGACGATCGATCATCCTTTCATACTCAACACAGTCGCGCCGAATGCGATCCTGATTGCCAACGGAGCAGATCCGGCAAACCCTGTACCGGTCGCATTTAACGAAAATTCTCCGATCAACAACAGTATGATTGTGTTCGCCGCATGGGAAGTGCATTCGGTTATCGAAATAACATTTGAGGCAAATGGCGGAACATTCCAGAATGGCGATACAAGCATGGTCAGGGTACCAAATCCGATCTCTGCACGTCTTTCTTGGAGCGAGCCGGAATACCGTACGATTCATCGTACGCCGCCAATCCCGAGCAAGCCGGGGCATGTCTTTATGGGCTGGTTTCCCACACCAAATGTGACAGGCCATACGATCAACGATGGCTTATTAGCCGACATGTGGCTTTGGCACACGCAATATACGGCCAGTGCAACGTACTACGCAAGATGGGTACCGGCTGTGCGTGTGAATCTATGGCATGACGCGCCGGCAGGCGTAAATGACGTAGATGCCGGTGGTCCACCGGGAGCCTTTCGATACATTGCAGCAGGATATACATTCAGACAACAGACACAAATCATGAGCAGATCAACCGGTGTGAACGGCACTGCGAACGTTTTTCGTGATAGTAACCATATAATGACCAACATGACACCAACCGTCTCCGGTGGTACTCGTGCCGGTTTTCACAGAATTACGGACTTCGATCGCCACCGCGGAAGCAACATCGCCGGTATATCTGCGGGCACAGCCACGACATCTGCCAGTACAGGCATATTTACGACAGAACGAGGCTCACATGGCGACCTGTTCCATCTCGATACCATCGTATCCGGTCCGGGGCCGGTCGACCTGTATAGTGCTTGGGCGAGCCAAATCACATTTAACAACAACCAAATGTCTTTCGGTGGTTCTGTCAATACAATGTCAGGCAACCGTTGGGTTACGGCCAACGCGTCTTTTGCAGACAATCGGATGCAGCCTTTTAGTGTCATGCGGCCAAATCCAAATGGTGCGGCACTTGTCAGTGTGAGCGGAAGCTATGTCTTCCTTTCAAGTGCAAATTTTAATTTTGTACAGTCACCAAATATTAACCCTGTGGGTCAAGTATTTGTCGGCTGGAACTTTGCAGCAGACGGCTCCGGAGAGTGGTTTACCGAAAATACAAATACCTCCGGCAATCAAACGGTCTTTGCGATCTGGTCAGACGGCCTTGTATTTGATGTCGGCCTTGCAGGAGACGACGTCGTTTGGGCTGAAGACAGAGTAAGAGAAAATCTTGACGTGGGACAACCCGTACCAAACTTCCCTGCTTTGGGCAGTTCCCTTGCGCCGACATGGCCGGGCAACGGTTTCCGCGGCTGGAACACGCAAGCGGACGGACAAGGAGACTGGGTAAACAGCAGCCATACATTTATAGAGCCATTAACGCTTTATGCAATGTGGAGCGGTAACCTTGCATTCAACCCCAAGGGCGGTGTACTAAACAACCCGGCAGCGGATGCGAACCGCGTCGTTCCATATTTGGAGTTGCCGTTACTCAACTTCCCGGGCGACCCAAGCCGTACAAACTGGCATTTCGTAGAATGGAACAGAAATGAAAACGGCGCAGGCGCGACATTTGGATCAACCATTCCGGTTGGTGCATCCGGCACAGTATGGGCCCAGTGGGAAGGCGAAGTAAGCTTTAACACAAATGGCGGCAGCACACATGGCGCAATATTTGTACCTGAAGATGCCAACTTTGGCACTTTGCCGACAGCGACACGCGATGGATATGAGTTCCTGCATTGGGAACTGCCAAATGGCGATGAAGCCACGGCGGCAACACTGATGACAATGGGTGATGTCGAATTGACAGCCATATTCAGGGGACTCGTAACCGTAACGTACGTTCACGCGGCGGCAGGAGCCGGTCCGACAGACCCACCGGCATTGCCAAACCCTGCAACCAGCAACCACTCGACAGGAACCAACGTAACCGTGGCGGCAAACTTAGGAAATGTAGCGATCACAACCGGAACGAACCAAGGCATATGGACATTTACAGGTTGGACAGCATCTGGCGGCATCACAGGCCTGCAGGCGGGCGGCAGTAACTTTGCAATGCCGACAAGCAGTGTAACCTTGACAGCCACATGGCGTTTCGACCCTGCAGTGACGTATGTTCACGCAGCAGCAGGAGCAGGTCCGGACAATCCTCCGGCATTGCCAAACCCTGCAACCAGTAACCATCAGGCAGGAGCGACAGTCAATGTAGCGGCAAATCTTGCAAATGTAAACGTCACAGATGCAAACAATGTTGTTACCGGCATATGGACATTTACAGGCTGGACAGCATCCGGTGGCATCACAGGCCTGCAGGCGGGCGGCAGCACTTTTGGAATGCCGACAAGCAGCGTGACCTTGACAGCCACATGGACATTTGAAGAACCGGAGCATACCGTAACATTCTTGTACGGCGCGACAACAGCAACAGTAACCAATATGCCGTTAAACAGAGATGTACCGGCCGGAAATACGATCGTATCAGAAGGCCCCGTTACAAATCCTGTCGCGACAGGCTATACATTCTTGGGCTGGGAGCAAACGATCCCGGATCCGGCGACAGCAGGTGTAATCGCATCTGTAGATGTGAAAGAGATCACCGTAACCGAAGATAAGAAATTTACCGCACAGTGGAATTTGAATCAAGGCGGCAACGGCGGTAATGGTGGAAACGGCGGCAATGGAAACAGCGGCGGCAACGGTGGAAACGGCGGAAGTGGTGGAACTCCGGGAATAACCAAAATTCCGGACAGAGTATCCGTGAACGTTGGCGAAACGATGAACTGGACATTAAGGAATTTCCACAATCCAACAGGCAATGCCGTTACAAACTTTACGATCATCGATATGCCAAGCGTAGGCTTGAACTTCCTATCGGGAACGATTCCTGCTTTCCGTAATGGTGCAGGCGTTACCTACGAAATCAGATACAGAGTGGCAGGCAGCGATGTGTTGCATACACACGCATCCAATGTAGATGCAAGCAGACCGTTCAACTTTACTTTATCAGAGACAGGTGATGTGCATTTTACAGCAATCGAACTTTTCTTTGGAAATGTTCCTGCGAACTTTGGACTTGGTAATGAAATCGTATTTACTTTCAGAGTGACAAACGAAGCAAACGGAAACACGTTGGTCAACAGATTGCTTGTCGGGTATGACAATATTCAACGAGAGGGCTATGGCTCTGTAAGTCTCGGAATTTTCAGCCCGGATCATGAAGCATACCTGATCGGTTATGAAGATGGAACGATTAGACCAAACAGCGCGATCACCAGAGCAGAAGTAGCAACAATCATCTTTAGACTGCTGGATGACAACTACCGTGCACAAATCTGGAGCCAAAACAATCCGTTTAGTGATGTAGTAGCAACCAATTGGTTCAACAATGCAGTATCAACGTTGACCAATGGAGGCATCCTGAAAGGGTTCCCGGATGGAGCATTTAGAGGAAACCAAGCGATTACCAGAGCAGAATTTGTAGCAATGATGGCACGTTTCTTGGATGATACAAGTTACACAGGGCCGGATCGCTTCAATGACATAGAAGGACATTGGGCAAACGAATACATCAATGTAGTCGGGCAGCATGACTGGATCAGAGGCTTTGAGGGGGGCGGTTTCAGACCGAACCAGAACATCACCAGAGCAGAATCGGCAGCAATCATTAACCGTATGCTTGGCAGACGTCCGGAAGCGTTATCAGACTTATTGCCGGGAATGGTGATTTGGCCTGATAACATGGACACAAATGCATGGTTCTATCTATACATCCAAGAAGCAACCAACTCGCATGACTATGAGATGAAAGCAGATGGAATCCATGAGAGCTGGACAGTGTTAAGAGATCCAAGAGATTGGACAGCATTAGAGAGGCCTGATTCCAGACCATAGGATTATTGAATAATATTATGATATCATATACGGCGTAAACGCCGGTTGATGATATATAAAGCACTTTCCGCAACAGGCATAGCGGAAACGGACGCATCTTTGGGTACGCTCTCCAAACCCACTGATGCGCCCCAACGATGGAGACGAGGCGGGAGCTACCACTCCCGCTGACCTCGCTCCAAATGAAACATAAAAAAATCAAAAATCATAACACTTTCGCCAAAAAACGCTACACTTTTGCATAAGCTATTGCATTTTTATCGAAATATGTTATTTTATGAACAAGAGGTGTATTGGAGCAAGAGAATGACAACATGAATACAATTTAATCAAACGATACCCATTTCAAGAAGTAATAGAAGATTTAATCACACTAAATTAATTGTAAACTGGAGGAAAAATTGATGAAAAAAACAAGACCGAATCGAGTGCTGGCATGTCTGTTGGCACTTTTTATGTTCTTAACGCTTGCACCGGCAGCAGCGCATGCAACGGTAGTGGGTCAGACGGACTTCGCGAGAAGCTTCATTTCGGCAATCGATCCGGGTGGAGAGTGGCTGCTTGTAGAAGTGGAGCGCCTACTGAACGCGAGGCAGAAAACAGTTGCGACGATGCGTGAGGGAGACCTTGATTTCATCACGAGCATCGGACTTGCGGGCAGGGGGATTCACGGCCATATACCGCCTGCAATCGGACATCTTCGTAATCTTGAACATCTTTTTCTTTCAGGTAACAATCTGACAAACGGGCCATCCGGCCTACCGAACCAGCTTTTTTCACTTTCGAATCTTCGTAACATAGATTTATCAAACAATTTGTATACAGGCCCAATCGACAGCCGCTTTTCGCAGCTGCCGCTTGAAGTACTCAGGCTTTCAGGCAATGACCACACGGGCGGGATCCCTGTAGCGCTGACTCAAATTCCTACGCTGAGGATGCTTGACTTATCGGACAACCGTTTGACAGGTGGCGTCATTCCTGAGCTTGCAAACCTAAATAATTTAAGGTACTTAGAACTTTCAAGAAACCCGCTTGGGGGCAGCATCCCTGCGGAGCTAACAACGATGACAAACCTTGAAGTGCTTGCGATCTGGAGCGCGGAGCTAACGGGAGAAATTCCTGCCACGATCGGGAACATGACAGCGCTTCAATACATAGATTTAGGCATCAACCGGCTTACAGGAGAGATTCCTGTAAGCATCGGAAACCTCATAAGACTCAGAGAACTAACGATCAGCTTCAACCGCATCACAGGCACAGTCCCTGACATATTTCAAAACATGAACCGGCTTGAAGAAGTGCATATCGATGAAAACTATCTTCGGGGGCATATCCCGCAGAGTCTGTTTGACCGCTTCCTTGGCGGCACAGAAGTAACATTCTCATGGAACTACATGACAGGGCCAAACGCCCTTGCAATTGAACAAGAACTTGGAATCCGTGTATCACACGGGAACTTTGTCGATGGCTCATCAGCTCAGCAGTTCAGGCTGACGACAATCAGAGATATCCAGTACATCCGTGTAGCGCAAGGCGAGTTTGTTGACCTTTGGCGGTATCTTGAAAACGTCGTGGCAACAGGGTCTACGCTTGACCCAAAGCCGATGCGTCCATACAATGAATACGTCATTTTCGTCACAAACCCCGCTGATGCAAGCCGGGTAGAAATCCATACAAACGGCGGACTGTTTGTCAGACTTTCAGAAGAAGTCTTATGGGAGAACGCCATATCCATCACGATCAAAATAAGGAACAACTACGATTCGGAATTTTCAAGGGTGACCTTTGGAATCGGCACGGGACCTGGCCCTACAGGCCCTCCGGGCGTCGGTGGCGGCGGTGGTATCGTCGAAGTAACTCCACCGGATGTACCGCTTGTCGGTATCATCCACCATATGCCGTATCTTGTTGGCTACCCTGATGGAGAGATCAAAGGGGACAGAAACATCAGCAGGGAAGAAGCGGCTGTTATCCTGTTCAGAATCAGGGAGGGCATGGTACCTCGTGAACCTGCAAGCGAAGCACCTTTCTTTGACGTATCCGCGACAAGGTGGTCATCGGGCTACATCGAGTATGCGAAAGTAAATGGCCTGCTTCAGGTTACCCGGACGGAAGCTTCAGGCCGGCGAACCAGATGAGCAGAAACGAGTTTGCCGTGCTGCTTGTCAATCTCATGAATATGCAGACAGTAGCGGAAAGGCCATACGGCTTTCCGCTAACAGACGTACCCGAAAACTGGGCGGCACCGTATGTATACGCCGTGTTTGAAGCAGGATTCATCAGGGGATTCCCTGACGGGACATTCAGAGGCGAGCGCTTTGTGACAAGGGCGGAGGCTGCAAGCATGCTGAATGCTGCGCTTGACAGAAGCCCCGTAGCTTCAGACTGGGCGGAGATCACAGAGATACCGTTCACAGACCTGCGTAGAGGTTACTGGGCGTTTTATGAACTTCTTGAAGCGTCGATCGAACACTGGCATATGCCGCAGGGGGGCATTGATGCCCCGGGGTATACACAGAGTCCGGCGTATGAAGAGGACGAAGAAGACCCGGAAGACGACGAAGCGACAGAAAGTGATGGGAGGTAAGGATTGATGAAGAGTAATAGAAGTAAGATGATGAGAAAACTAATCGCACTGGTTCTGACACTTGGCATGGTGGTGTCCGCGGTTGTTCCGCAGACCTTGACGGCACATGCCGCCAGGATCGATCTGTCGATCATGGACGTTAATGTGCATGAAGAGCGGCTTGAGATAAGGTTTTGGCTTGAATACGCGCAGTACATTAACATCGCTGTATTTTACGTAGACGGGTTTGACGAGATAGAGAACAGACCCATCAGAGGTGACCGCATCGGGTACATCATAAAAGACTATTTCGCGAACGGCTCAACAACGCTGCAGCCTATGCCATACAATATATGTCCGGCAGGGGAGCCACTACACCACCTCGCAGGGATGTATATCCCACCGGAACTAAGGGATATGGAGTACAGGAGGTTTACCGGAACGCTTCCTGTCCCTTTGATGAATCCGTGGGATCGCCCCGGTGGCCCCATTATGCTTCGTGAGACTCTGCTTCCTGATGAAGAGGAAGAGGAAGCCTTGGAAGAAGAGCCTTACATCCCTGAAGAACTTGAAGAGCCGGAAGAGCCGGAAAATTACCCGGCTGATGAAGAAAACGGGGAAACAAACGAAACAGGTGAAAACGGCATAGATAATGGCGAGATAGAAAACGGTAATGGCACGGAAAGCACAGACAATGATGCATCCGGCATATATGAATATGAAGAAGCAGGAGAATACACAGTTTCCCAAAGCACGACAGGCCTTTTAGGCTTAGGAACAGCAGGAACGAGTCCATTCTTAGCGGATATTTTCGTGAGCGCGGGAGACGAAGATGGCACTGGCGCGGGAAGCGCGAACGGTTACGGAGATGGCGCGCCTGAAAACGGCACTGACCCCGGAATAGGTTCGGGCAATCCTGAAAACGGCGAGGAGCCGGCAGACGAGAACGGAAACGAAGAATACGAAAACGGCACAAATGGATACGGCACAGGAAACGAAACAGGTGAGCCGGACAAAGAAGACGAAAACGGACTTGATGAAGTCAAAGAAGAAGAGGAAGAAGAAGAGCTTCCTGAGCGTTTAGAGCGTCCGGAATATGACTTTTCAAACGTTGTAACAAACCAGGTGAGAGGCTTTAGCGCGAGAACAGTTGGCAGAGAAGAACTGATGGAGCGTTTTTCTCATAGAGCGTTTGGCATACAGCCTTTTGCTGCGGGCGCATGGGACAGGGACGATATGGGTCTTCCCATACTTCCCCCTACGCTCATAGAGCCTGACTTTGAGCATGAAGATGAGGGCTGGACGACACTTTTGTGGGACGGAAGCTACGATAGAAACGCGGGAACAGGGCTTGAGCCTGACTGGTACCCTGTGCTGACACGAATGGATCAAAACTGGAACAACATCCTTATTGTCATCGAGCCGATCGGTTTTCCGTGGAAGAATGAACGCCCAGAGTGTGTTGTAATAAACAACGTATACCATCGCGATGCCGGTGCAAACTGGGAGTGGACATCCAAGTTCCCATATGAAGCAGGGATATTCTTTCTTGACGGCAGCACATGGCTCCTTGCGCCTATGGGCGAGCTTCCGCGCTGCGTGCTTCGGTGGCTGATGCTGTATAGAAACGGGCCTGTGACCCTTGAAGAGCTGATGCACAGGATCCTTGAAGGAGACCCGATCAACGTTGTAACGGGGTCATTCACGTTCAGCTATACAGACCTGAAGCTTCACGGCGAGTGGCCGCTTATTTGGGAAAGATTCCATAACTCACTTGACATGACAAATACCGGCCTTGGCCAAGGCTTTTCACATACGTATGACTATAGGCTGCTTGAAGAACGCGGCATCGTATACATCAGAACGCCTTACGGTGAGCTTGTAACCTTTTTTAGAGTGTTTGACGAAGCGACGCAAAGGGACATCTACAGGCCGCTTCGGGGTGGAGATTTCACGCTTCATAGCGATGACAGAAACACCTACGAGATGACGTTTAAGGACGGCTCCGTGTTCACGTTTGTGGGCGGGCTTTTAACAAATGTAAGGACGCTCGGCGGCGACAGCATCGCGCAGCTGACCTATGAGGGGAACCGGCTAGCTCGTGTCTCAAACAGGACAGGGCATTTTGACATCACATGGACAGGAGATCATATCACAGCCATCACAGACAGCGCAAACAGAACCATCCGTTACACGTACGCGGGAGATAACCTCGTATCGTTTGAAAACGCGGATGGTGACATCCTTTCCTATACGTACGACGGGAATGGCTTCATTGCTACGCTCACGGACTTTGATGGGAACTTGTTCCTTGAAAACACGTTTGACGAGCGCGGTAGGGTAACCATGCAGCAGATGCATACACCCGGCGGCATAGCGGTGATGACGATTCATTACGACGACTCAGCGCTTACGGGAGATAACGTCACCCTTGCGTGCAGGGGTGTGAATACCGTAACGATGTTTACGGGCGAAGTCAGAAGATACTATTACGATCAGGCGCTTCGCATCATCGACATCATTGAGGGCCGCGGCGACCGCACGAACACATGGGCGGACAACTACAGGGCAAACTCAAGATATCAGACCGGCGAACATGGCGTGCACTACACGAGCTTCGCGCAGAGCGGCAAGCCGACTGTAGCCGAGATGCAGGATGGCGCGGTCATCAGGGTCGAGCATACAGACTGCGGAAACAGGATTGCAAGGATTACTTACCACGACAATACATACGAAAGATTCACATACGATGGGGCGAACATTGCCTCGTTCAGAGACAGAAACGGACACATCACAAACTTTACATACATCAACGGGCTGATCGCGACGATCACAGACCCGATGGGCGGCGTGACAAGCTTTACGCATGATGCTTTAGGGCGGCGCACAAGCGTGACAGACCCGATGGGCGGCATCACGCGCTTTGAGCATAACGCCGCGGGCATGGTAACAAAGGTAACAGGGCCACTTGGCGATGTGACGACATTTGGATACTCGGATGCGGGCAAGCTTCTAACGATCACAAATCATGCCGGCGATACCATGGAATTTGAATATACCGGGAACGGATTCATCACAAGCAGCACGGACTTTAGAGGCAACGCCGAGATCACGGAGTATACAGGCCTGAACTTTGTCACGAGCGTAACGGACAGAGAGGGGAACGTCACGACGTTTACGTATACGGTGGATGGACAGATCGCAACGATCACGGACTTTAGAGGCGGGATTACGCGCTTTGCATATAACGACAAAGGGCAGCTCATCTCGATGACGGACGCTGCCGGAAATACAACGAGCTATGCGTATGACCCAATCGGAAGACTCATCTCCATCACCGACCCCATGGGATATGTGGAAAGTTTCACGTATGACGTCATGGGCAGAAGACAGACCGTAACGGACAGAAACGGCAACACCACAAGATTTTTGTATGACCTTGACGGTAGAATGGTCAGGGAGATTCGCGCGGAGGGAACGGACGCTGAAGCCGTGACCATTTTCGGCTATGACCCTGTCGGAAACCTGATCTCTGTCACAGACGCGAACGGAAACATCACAACGAACGCGTTTGACAGGGCGAACAGGCTCATATCAACAACAGACGCTGAGGGCAGGGTAACGGCGAATACATATGACCTTGCGGGACGCCTTGCGACCATCACGGACGGAGAGGGCGGCATCACAACATTTGGGCGTGACCTTGCAGGGAACATCATAAGAGAAATTGACCCGCTTTTGAATGTCACACATTTTGAATTTGACATCATGAGCAGGCTTACGGCACACGTGATGCCGGAGGGCGGCAGAACAGCTTTCGCGTATGACCCGAACGGGAATGTGTTGACAATAACGGATCCTGTGGGCGCAGTGACGGCATTTACATACGACAAGCTGAACCGGGTAGTTTCGGTAACAGATCCGCTCCTAAACGTCACAAGCCATACCTACCTTGGAACGTTTGGCATCAGCGAGACGCTTTTCCCTGATGGGTACAGAGAAACATTCGCGTTCAACGCGCTTGGGCTTATGAGCAGCCATACTAACCGTGGCGGCGGCGTGACGACATTCACATATGACAGCAGGGGACAGCTTGCACAGACGGTGGACGCGATGGGTTATGTAACGCAGCAGACGTATGACCCGGCGAGGAATCTTGCTACTATAACGAGGGATGGCGTTTTAATGCTGACCAACATACGGGATGCGCAAAACAGGGTCGTAGAAACCGTTGACCCGATGGGAACAGTCCTCCTTGAACTTGACCCTGTCGGAAACCTGCTGTCAAGGACGGACAGAAACGGGAACACCACAAGCTTTGAATATGACAAAACAAACCTGCTTGTTCGGGCGATCGACCCGCTCGACTATGAGACGGCTTTCGCTTACGACAGGGCATCAAGGCAGGTGCAAATCGTGGACGCGGGAGGCCTCATAACAAATATCGTCCATGACCGTGCAGGAAATGTCGTTGAAGTGAATGAGTACGGAGACGGGATTACGTCAAGGGAAACATTCCAATTCGACAGAGACAGACGGCCTGTGCTTCACACGGACAGAAATGGGAATCTTCTTGAGTTCACATATGACCTTGCCGGAAGACTGATTGGCACAGAGACGCTTTACGTGGAAGCAAGGCTTGTTGTAAAGGAAGATTTCATTTATGACCTGAATGGAAACATCATCGAATATGTTGACCCAAGACGGGTATCAAGCTTCTTTACACATAACTTTGCCGGGCATGTCCTTTCGCATACAAACCAGATGAGACATACCGAGTACTATACGTACTGCCCGAACTTCAACCTCACAAGCGTGCAGGACAGATCCAGAAACGTCACAAGCTACCGCTTTGACGCGCTTAACCGCTTGATAGAAGAACTGAAACCGGAGGGCGAACGGATTCGCTTCGCTTACGACGCGTTTCACAATGTCATCCGGGTTTACCAGAGGCAAGCGGACGGTGAGGGAATCACAAGATTTGAAAGTGGCCCGATGGGTAACCCCATACGTGAGATCGCTCAGCTTGGCGAAATTACAGAATTTCAAACAGATGGTGAGGGCAACATCATAGAGGTGCGTGATGCTGACGGCAATGTGAACACGTTCGTCTTTGACGCGAGACACATGCTGACTGAAATCCGAAATGCCGGCATGGAGCCTGCTTTCCTCGCATATGATGCGATGAGAAACCTCATCCATATCGATGAAGAGATTGGGGAAACCAGCTTCACGTTTGACATGCGAAACCGCTTGACGCAGACAACGGATCACAATGGACATACGGTTTTGTATGAATATGACCATAACAACAACAGGACGAGGATGGTTTACCCGAGCGGAGAAGAAGCGCTCTTTGAGTTTGACCATATGAACAGGCTTACCGCGCTGACATTTGGTGGAGAGACGAAGACGTACCAGTACAGCCCAAAAGGGCAGATCATAAAGGAGCTTTTCCCGTCAGGCCTGAGTATTGAATATGGCTACAACAATGCCGGATACCTCACGGACACAATGGAAGTGGCGGGAGGCCTGATCAGAAGGCAGATGACATTCACATACAGGGAAAACGGGCTACTCTCAAGCAGGACGCAGGAAGGCATTGATGCAGAGCGCAGGGAAGAAGTCGTAATGCACACCTATGACCGCTCGGGCAGACTCGTGAGAACGACGGTGTTCATAGAGGCAACGGGAAGCATTGAAACGAGAAACTATGCATATGATATTGCCGGAAACCTGATTACAGAAACGAGAAACGGCGAGCAAATCTCCTATGTTTACAATGCCAGAAACCAGATGGTACTGAAAACCGCGGGCAGTGAAGTGACGCGTTTCGAATACGACAGAAGAGGCAACCTCGTAAGGCAGACATCAAGCGCCGGAACGAAAACATTTGAATTCGACTCTGCAAACAGGCTTGTCTTTGGTGAAAACGAAACAGGCGAAACAAGCACATATGTATACAATGCGATCGGCGCCAGAGTATTTAACGAGCAGGTGAGAGACAACTTCAACGCAGGACATCAGAACGGCCCGCATTTTATAGGCAGCTGGGAGACAAGCACCACCCTTGACAGGATACTGAGGGACGAGCGAAACACATGGCAGAGAATCTGGGAGACGAATGTAGCAGGCACTGTCGTTCAAAACGACAGAGAGACAGTCACAAAACATTACCTGCCTGACTATACAAGCTTCGCGCTGCGTGATATATTTATTTATGAAGATGGCAGCTTCGTGCAGAGCTTTGTTTACGATGGCATGAGGCTGAGGCCTGTTGCTCTGATTCTTGACTACGCTTACGAAACACAGCGTACAGGAACAAGCCCGGGAGAGAACCCCGGCTCTGACATCGCAAGAAACGTCACAACGAAGATATGGTACCATGGCGAGCCGCTGATTTTCAGCAACCTCTTTGGTACGGACAGTGATGGCGAGATCAGATTCCATATGATCTACGATGACTGGGGGCTTGCGCAGATTGAAACAAGGCTTGACATGAACTTCCATGGGCTTGATAACATCAACAATTTTACAGGATACACGTTCGATCAAGTGCTTGGTATATATTATGCAATCAATAGGTTCTATGATGCAAACCTCAGGAGGTTCATCTCGGAGGATCCGATTCGCGATGGGCAGAATTGGATGGTGTATACAGCGAACAATCCGATAACATACATCGACCCACTCGGACTTTCACCATCAGTCGCACAAGCGGCGGCGATGGCAGAGCATGTTTATAGAGATATTCCGCTAAGTGATCCGCATGATCCAGACCGCAATCGTGCCCAGCGAACAGTAGAGGGCTGGCGTTTGATTGATATACATTCGGAAAGTGCAACGCAGCACATCGGGATATATATCAGAGACGGCGACTATTGGAGAAGACCTGTGGAGTTTGCTGTTGTATTCAGAGGAACTCCTGTATTCGATGGTCCGACATGGGTAGAAAATATGAGGGCGTATTTCACAGATACATCTCATGATCTGACCGATGCGATTGAGTTTGCGATATATTTTACGAATAAGGTGTGTGCTAAAGTAACGTTTGTAGGGCATTCAAAAGGTGGCGGAGAAGCGATTGCCGCAGCTGCTGCAACAAATGGACATGCAATTACATTCAACGCGGCGAATTTCAATTTTGAGGGACATGAATTAACAGCAGGAAATAGTATAATACGGAATTATTACGTTGAAGGAGATTTTCTTTATGGGCTAATCCGAGATGCAAGCATTGGCACTACGATATGGCTGCCTACGCAGCATTGGATGGTTAATCCAAACTACGTGCTTCCGCCAGCCAATCCGGGACTGCTGATTCCTGGGCTCATAAAGCAACCTATTCGTGTGCCGGATCCGGTTCGAAATCACCAAATAAGCGCAGTTAGAAGGGCAGTGGAGGCGAAATATGGTAGGTAAAACGACGAAGGGCATTTTGCAAATGGCACTCGCTACTATTGCAGGCGCTTTGGCGTGTACGTTGTTCTTCCTGTTTGTCGTTTCAGGCGCGTTCGCGGTCTTGATGCCTAATCCATCGAGACCGCAAATAACGTATGGAGAATTTCCGATTCGAGTGATATTTGAACTTGATGGTGAAATACAAACAATAGAGGATACTGTAATCGCAGAATTCACTGGATTTGAAAGTCTTGGCACAGCCGGAAGATATCGTGTGTGGACATCACGCCTTAAAAGTGGAAATGAGCGACTGGTTTTGTTACGGGTTGAAAATGAAGGATTGGTAACGGAGATTTCTGTATTTAGCGGACTACCGGATTCTTACATGGGAGACTTTACGTGGAGAAGCAGATGGGAACATGAAAGCTCAATAAGAAACGTCAGGTTTTTTGGATACATACAATGGGAAAATGACGATTTGATATCTGGAATCACTATTTCGCCAGAGGAAGTGTGGGAGAAATATAACTTACGAGTCATTGAAGTTCAACATAGCCCCTCAATAGAAAATACGTTTGGATGGCGGCGCTTCATACCTCGTTGGTTTCTGTCGTCAGGGTCGTGAGGATTGGCACGTGAAAAGCATCGTGGAGGTATACGGTGAGTAAAACGACGAAGGGCATTTTGCAAATGGCACTAGCTACTGTTGCAGGCGCTTTGGCGTGTACATTGTTCTTCCTGTTTATCATTTCGGGTGCGTTCGCTGTTTTGGCCCCTAATCCGTCGAGACCGCAAA
Organism: Oscillospiraceae bacterium; assembly: GCA_009781855.1. GTDB lineage: Bacteria > Bacillota > Clostridia > Oscillospirales > Oscillospiraceae > WRMH01. The sequence goes on from WQUY01000024.1 coordinate 28,555, forward strand.
TAACGTATGGGGAATTTCCTTTCCGTTTGACATTTGAATTAGATGGTGAACTGCAAGTTATTGAGGACACTATAGTATGTGAATTTGTTGGGTTTGAAAGTCGTGGAACAGCCGGAAGATACCGTGTTTGGGAAGCACACCTTAAAAGTGGAGCTGAAAGAATTACACTTTTAAATTTGCGTCATTTAGAAGAAACAAACGAACTTGGCCAATTGATGCTGGAATTGTTTTTTGATTGGGGCAATGCAAACTATTATATGGGCGATACATCTCGCTGGCCAAGAGGAGGGCAGAACTTTTACGAGATAATGTTTTTGTTTCAATCTCCTGATGGTAGAATTGGAGGTAGTGCTTATGAAGCTGATGTGGCATGGGAAAAGTATGGAATAAGACTTATAGATTGGGAAGTAAGCTCACCCATAGAAAATACGTTCAGACATTGGATTTTACGGTTTCTACCGGCAAGTCCGTGATATTGTACCTGATACATTATGAGAGGTAATTATTTGTTAGACAAATTGTTGGATGGCAGATTCATATTTAACTTTATAATTTCATTTATAATCTATGCGGTAGTTAACGGGATCGGACTTTTTGTAGGTCTTCTATTGGGCATAGATGGAGCGCCAGCTGGTGCAACCAGAATATGGGCTCTTATATGGTTTGTTTGCGTACCGGTAGTTTTATATTTTGCCTTGGGTTCAACATTAAAACTGCTGGATAGTCATCGTTGGAACTATTTATCAGTCAGCAGCAGCTTTATCTTTTCGATCATTATAATATCAAATGATATTATATCGTATGGCAATGTAATTGAACCATTTGACGAGGACTGGGGATTTTTTGTAAATACTTCTTTTGGCTTATGGATTGTTCCGATTATTGATATGCTAGGAAGAAGCGGACTTTATATCATAGCGATTTTTCCGTCAGCGATTATGTGGCTCAGATTGACTGCAAAAGCTACGGGATTTGGCTCAAAAGTGCGTAGGTTGCTTAGGAAAATAAACACATTTTTTCCGGATGACTTATGAAATCAGTGATTTTGCACCATATATTATGATAACATACGGAAGAATTTAAACCATATAAGCTTTTCAAAAGTAGTATCTAATGATTACAGAAAGATGTAGAGGGAGTAGAAAAATGTTAAAAACCGTAAAACACGAAATGTCTTTGAATTCTGTAAAGCGCATCATCGCGCTGGTGATGCTGTTCATGCTCGTATTTTCAACAAGCGCAGCTGGTGTTGTCGCCATTGCCGAAGATGAAAACTATACCGACAACGAGCAGGTAGTAGTGGTGGATGAAGAATTCGGATATGATTATGACGAAGAAATCGGCGAGGAAGAAGTCAAAGAAGAAGTCCAGTTTGTTCTATCAGAACTTGGCGAGATATCCATTATGCCTTTGAATGCGATAAGAGTTTCCGGGAATGTAGGTATCGGCGGTGCGCCATGGAGACTGTACGAAAATGGGAGTTTGTATATAGATTCAGGAAGCATAACGTTTGAGAGCCTGAACCCGTTTCGTCCGTGGGATGATTACACAACCTATGTAAACAAAATCACAATTACCGGTTCAATCACAGCAAGTTCATCAATAACTGGACTGTTCCGCAATTTAACAAATTTAGAAGCAATAAATGGGTTGGATTACTTTGACACATACAATGTGACAAGTATGGGCGGCATGTTTCAAGAGGCATCAGGGCTGACATCTTTGGATTTATCAAGCTGGGATACAAGCAATGTAACAAGTATGATGTTGATGTTTGGCGGTGCATCGGGGCTGACGTCGTTGGATGTATCGGGTTGGGATACAAGTAGTGTAAGAAATATGGGTATGATGTTCCACGGCATATCGCTGACATCGCTGGATTTGTCAAGTTGGGATACAAGCAATGTGGGAGCGATGAACAGTATGTTTACAGCGGCATCGGGGCTGACGTCGCTAGATTTATCAAGCTGGGATACAAGCAGTGTGACAAATATGAATGCTATGTTTCACCTAGCAACTGGGCTGGAATCGCTGGATTTATCGGGCTGGGATACAGGTAGTGTTACAAATACGGGCATGATGTTTCGAAGCGCAACTAGGCTGGAATCGCTAGATGTATCACACTTCGATACTCATAGTGTGACAAATATGTGGTATATGTTTGAATATGCATCAAGTCTGACATCGCTAGATTTATCAAACTGGGATACAAGCAATGTAACGACTATGCGAGGTATGTTTGCAAATGCATCAAGTCTGGAATCGTTGGATTTATCAGGTTGGGATACAAGCAACGTGAATACTATGTGGAATATGTTTTTGGGAACAACTGCCCTAAGAGAACTGAGTCTTGGTGCAAATTTCACTTTTGTAGAAGGTAACCTCGCACACCTACCCCCTGTTCTGAACAATGCGACTTATACAGGATTTTGGGTTCACACCGTAAGCGGCGAGACGCGCACATCAGCGCAGATTATGGCAAATAACTTTACGCCGGGTACTTGGATATGGCAACAACGCTCAGGCGCGACTACAACGACCCCGCCAACACAACAGCCCAATGGCGGCGGTGGTTATTCGAATGGGGATTTCACATGGCAACCACCTTTCAATGTGCCAACCCAAAATGCACCAACCCCAAATATTCCAAATGAAAATATGCCGAATGAAATGATCATAGACGACATAGAAGTGCCGCTTGCGGAGGAGCCGATTATAGAGGGCGCGATTGCGGAAATAAGCGAAGCAATCGAAATAGAAGAGACCATTGCGCCACCTTCCAACGTGCCGCAAACAGGAATAACGGACAACAGAGTGATTCTGATTGTCAGCCTTTTGATGTCGCTCACGATCGCAATTGTAACAGCGTCAACGATGCGCAGGCCTAGAGCAAAGGCGAACCGTTAACGTACGAATTTTAACAACTCCGTATCTCACCGATGCGGAGTTTTTTATATCACCACCATCAAAAATGTGAATCCGCGCCAAAAACGTTGAAATTCATTCAATACCTCAGAATGAGGTAATGGGAGCGGCGGCGGATTCAGATGTCTCATTGTGAGACATTTGATCGCGAGGTTGATTCCTTTAAAATTTTGTCACCGAACATGGTTCTGCAAGTTTTCCGATACTCACTTTATTTCCCTCTATAATAAAAACTATAAGAAAAGTCAAACTTATTTCTCTGCACAGAAAATAGTTTGATTTTCGACATTTATTTTCTCGCTGCGCAAACAAATGCGGATACATTTTATTACAAAACATGTATTTTTTGATTGCGCTTGTGACAAAAGTAAGGTATAATAAAATAAGACAAATGTTAACGGTCATCATTAAAAATAGCAAGAAATAAAGCCTTCTAAAATGATGTCTTGTTTGCTCTTGAAATTTTTTAAAAAAAATTTTAAAATTTAATTCAGGTTTTCCGAACATCTCCCCTATAAGTAAGTATAAGGGGAAAATATGAGATGAAAGGAAGATTTCTATTGGATGGGGCAATGCAAATGAACAGCGGAAGACAATCGCCTGAATTTTCGATGCGGATAGAGATGCCGGAAGTGCCAAAAGCCTTTATAACCCGGGATAAGGTGAAACTCGTATTATGTCATACCGCCGAAGACTTTGGATATGAAGAACAGCAGGCGTTATACTTTTACTGTTTCTTGAATAAGCCGATCAGCGAGATTGCAGAAAAAATTGGGTTATCCCAATCACATGTTGTAAGCGTGCTGAGGCTTTATTCGGAAAGGTTGACAAACAAGCTGAACCTTTTCAAAAAAGCGTTGCCATACGATGCGGATGACGTATTGCCTGTCAGCGAAATACTTTTGCAATATGATAATAGCGAATTGGCCTGAATCAAACCGGCTATGATAAAAAAATTGGAGAGATAAGAACATGCCTATTGCCTACGGCGACCACAAAAACTTTGACAGTTTGATCGAACAGTTAAACAATGGTGACCCTGGTGCCTTTGAAGAAATCTACAAAA
>WQUY01000025.1 GCA_009781855.1 Oscillospiraceae bacterium
ATTTACCCGTTCCAGCATTATTGGAGATTACGGCGAGTTTATTCACCTACTGAATAATTATGATATAAACTATTTTCTCCACGATGTTAACCCCAATCGGGTGCTCATGAATTTAGTTGAATTGATCTACGACGCCAACGGCGGTACAGGCGGGCCTCTCCGTGTTGGGCATCCTGTGAACGCTTGGGTTAGAGCGGACTCTGTGCATACGGTACTTACGTGCTTGGCCGCAAATATTACTGCACCTCCCGGCTATGGGCTTGCAGGCTGGAGCACAGTATACGATGGAAGCGGCAGATTTTACGATGTGGGAAGTGAAATAAATTTAGCTGATAATATACCTATAAATGGCAATATAACTCTGTTTGCCCAGTGGGCGCGATGGACAGTGACCTTTAACCTAAACGGCGGTACGTATATGGAGGCGGCAATCAAGCGCTTTTGCTACAAACAGTGCCCCATGGACAAGACGCAACTGCGCTGAGTGCAGACCCAACACGCGAGGGCTATACATTTACCGGTTGGGCTCCCGCACTGAATCTTACTAATGTGACAGAGGACAGAGAATTTGCCGCTCAGTGGACACCTGTGCCGCTCGCTGTAACATACACTGTCACCAGTATAGCACCGACAACCTTTACACTGGCAGTTCCTAGCCCGGAGACTTTTGCACATAATTCTAGTGTGGAAGTAGCTCCTGCGCTGACGACTACAGAGACGACGCACAATGGAGTGCCCGGCACATGGACATTTAGCGGCTGGACAACAGCGAGCCCGGGTGTAACTCAAGCGAACATCGGCAGTGGTGCGTTTTATATGCCAAACAATAATGTAATCTTCAGCGGATATTGGACATTCACACCAGCTGGTGGCGGAAATAATGGCGGCGGCACTCCCGGCGGCGGAACTCCTGGCGATGGAACTCCCAGCACAGGTTCGGGACAAGGCTCTGTCGGCACCACTCCGGATTATCCTGAGCATGACAATCCCAATCCCTTCTCACCGTATCATAACTCATTCATTATCGGACGACCCAATGGGCGCATTTACCCCCATGACAACATGACTCGCGCAGAGGTTGCAACTGTGTTCTTCCGCCTTTTGAGTGATGAGTTCCGAATTCAAATGTGGGATCAGCAGAATCCGTTCTCCGATGTAAACGGCGCACACTGGTTTAACAATGCAGTGTCAACTATGGCCAACGCAGGCGTTGTGCAAGGTCGCCCTGACGGAACGTTCCAACCGAACCACCCCATCACCCGTGCCGAGGTAGCGGCGATTACCGCAAGATTCTTCAACGAGACGAGTCAAAATCCGAGCGCGTTTGTTGACACCGCCGGGCACTGGGCAGAGGGGTATATTGATTTGCTGGCTGATTTCGGCTGGGTACAAGGCTCCGGCAACGGAATCTTCAGACCCAATGACCCGGTGACAAGGGCTGAGGTAGCGGCAATTGTCAACCGTATGCTGAATCGTGTGCCAGAATCTATCGACAGTTTGCTTGACGAACGGATGCGATGGCCTGACAAGACGAACCAGGGCGCTTGGTATTACCTGTATCTGCAAGAGGCCAGTCATTCTACAGAGTTTGAGCGTCTTGTAGGCGGCTATCTGAATTGGACTGAGCTATTGTCTCACTTGGAATGGCAGCTTTTGGAGCAACCTGGTTCAAGGCCATACGACATTAGCGTTTCAAGAAGATAATCATAGGGTCTGCAATCCATCGAGTTGATGAGCAAGGTCTTCGTTTGTGAATTGATTTTGTGAATAATTCACACATGAGACAGCTTGGGCTGCTGGGAGACGAACCGTTTTGGGCATTCGACTCTCGGCAGCCTTTATGCTCACCTAATTCCAATCCTCATTACTTAATCGGCGTTGCAGCTCCTTTAATCGCGCTTTGTGCTGCTCAAAGTCTGGAACATACCGCCTGACAAGCGCCCAAAAATTCGACGAATGATTCATATGCGCAATATGCGCGAGCTCATGAACAACAATATAGTCAATGGCTTCATCATCAGCCATGATCAAAGTCCATGAAAAATTCAATGAACGTTTTGACGAGCAACTCCCCCATCTCGTTTTGGCGCTATTTACTTTTACTTCATATGCTGACACCTGCATTAAAGAAGAAAATTTATAAACTCTTTCGGTTATATCACGCTTTGCAAGCATCTTATATATTTCAACACAATATTTCTTAATTTGCTCCGGCGTCAAATTCAAAGGCATGTAAAAAGAGCCCTCATCATCATCAAAGCCAATGGTGTTCTCAGGCTTTCCGACTATAGGATAAAAAAAACCGCGATAAACTAAAAGGCTTCCATAATCAAGAGAAAACTGCTCTTTGTTTGAAATTCGCAAACGCGAATGCATGAGTTTTTCCTCAATCCATCTCTCTTTTGAAAAAATAAAGCTTTCAATACTTGCAATCGGAGCAGAATAAGGGGCGCGAACTTCAACTAAACCGTCACGAATATGAATCGCAACGGTTTTTCTGTTTGAACGCTTTAAAGTGTAGTCATGTATCAATATTACAAACCTCACTATGAGTCAAAATAACTCATTCTCTGTTGTTCGCCAGCGCTTTTATTGCATCTTCTGATAAACGGTATATTGACCAGTCGGTTACCGCTTGCGCTCCAATTGATTTATAAAACTCAATACTATCAGTGTTCCAATCCAGGCAAACCCATTCCATACGGCCAAAGTCACAATCTTCAGCCATTTGCGCAAGTGATTTGAGCAAAGCTTTGCCAATGCCCCTTCCCCTATACTCCGGCAATACAAACAAATCTTCGAGGTACAAACCGGCCTTGCCTAAAAAAGTAGAAAAATTTGTAAAATACAACGCAAAACCGACTTCTTTGCCATCGACCACAGCAAAAATCACCTCGGCAGCCATCTTGTCAAACAGCCATTCTTCAAGCCTTTGCTCAGTTGCAATAACCGAACCTTCAAGCTTCTCATACTTTGCCAGACTTTGAATAAAGCTGAGAATAAGGGCACAGTCTTCCCTTTGTGCGACTCTGAACTCTATCATATGTAAATCTCCTTTTATGTGATGCAATTATACGATGTTGACCGCCTTATAGTCAACATCATATAGATGATTCCCTCATTTATCTTTTAGCTGACGGGGCTTCAATGTCAGACAGTGGGGTTTATGCTTCGCGTGGCAACAAAAGGTATCCCGGTGCCACATATGTTTTCAACAACAACTTGCCCCTCCTCTACCGGAGCAACAAGCACAACTGAATCAAGTTGCTGCATCGCTTCAAAAACTAATTCCTTTGGTATTGGAGACCGTGACTTTACCGGGCAACGTCGCAACGCCGCCCCTTTAACCCAAACTGTAGAGGTCAAAGTACGCAGGGGGTTTAAAACTTCCTCTTGAGCATACATCTCACCGTTTTGGCATATATTCCCACTCACTATTAAATTGTCAGAAATATTTAGTAAACAACCCTTTGGACAAAGAATACAAACCATATTGTTCATAGTTACATCTTTCTATTTTTGTGCCGAATCGCTGCTCATCTTTAGCGACCCTGTTTTTCAAGCAACCGCAAATCAGCATCCACTTTCTGACATAGCAAATGTCGCAGCAGCAGCTCCGGCATTCATAGCTTCGACCGTCACACTGTCAACGATATCATGGATAGTAAGTGCATTGCCGCATACAAAAACACCGGGTACAGACGTTTGAATTTTTTCTCTGTCTATAAGAATTCCGGCATGATTTGCCAACTCATTCTCTGGTATCAAACCCACAGACATAAGAACCGTATCACAATCAAACGACTGCTCTGTACCTAAAATGGCTCTGCGGTTTTCATCCACCTCAGAAATCGTAACACCCTCTACCCTTTTTGACCCTCTTATCTCCGTGACTGCGTGTGACAAAAGCAAAGGAATATCGAAATCGACCAAACATTGGCTTATATTTCTTGCAAGTCCACCTGAGTGCGGCATGAGCTCCACACAAGCCAAAACACGGGCTCCTTCAAGCGTCAAACGCCGAGCCATAATCAACCCAACATCACCGCTGCCAACAATGACTATGCGTTTACCCGGCATATAACCCTCTATATTGACGTAACGCTGTGCCGTACCAGCAGTGATTACACCGGCAGGTCTGAATCCTGCGATTCCGACAGCACCACGTGTACGCTCCCTGCACCCCGTAGCCAACACAATACTCCGTGCCTTATATATGAGATAACCTGAGCTTTTGCCCGCTATATGCACCTGCATATCCTTTGTGATTTCTAAAACCATGCTGTCTGTACGCACATCAATTGACTTGCTTTGAATCTGTCTGATAAAACGTCCTGCATACTCAGGCCCAGTCAGCTCCTGCTTAAAATACTCAATACCAAATCCGCTGTGAATGCATTGATTGAGAATACCCCCAAGTTCACTGTCCCTTTCGACGATGAGTATCTTGCGCAAGCCCCGCTGCCATGCTCCAAGAGCCGCAGCCATGCCGGCAGACCCACCACCAATGACAATTAAATCATATTGCTCCGCAAGTATGGTTTTCATATGTTTAGCCAAACTGCCGCGTACCAGTTTTGTTGCTCATCCTTGTTCCTAAGGGCCTTCAATGGCAACCCTAGTTTCTTTGCAGTAGCAAATACATCCACACCAACACTGTGAAATGATGGGCGTGCCATCTTGATATTTCTGCAAGCCTCACCCGACCGACCGGCACAATCAGCACAAAGCGCACAGTCAGACATAGAAAATGCAAGTGCGTCACCATCAAAATAAGCCTCGCGCTCAATTTCAAACGATGCTTTCTGAGCCACCCTCTTATCGGGAGAATGAACAATCAAAACCGTCTTATACTTTCTCAGCATACGCTCATACTCTCCGGGCGTCAATGCACCAGGACGCGAAGGGCAGGTGCAGCCCTTACCCCAATCGGAACAACCAAACATGCACTTGAAAAGCGTCCTGTCATCAAAAACAATATCATCTGGCGTCACAGCAATCACATTTGTTGCACCAAACTTCTGAGCCAGTTGCACATATTTACTCACAATATTTCACCTTCCAATCCTTTCAAACAAAAACTATTGACAAAACAACATGCCTTGTTGTAAAATAGCCTCCGCCGGTGAGGACGATTAGCTCAGCTGGTAGAGCTTCCGCTTGACGTGCGGAAGGTCAGCGGTTCAAGTCCGTTATCGTCCACCACCCAAAACCCTTGCAGTCGCTACGATTGCGGGGGTTCTTCTTTTCAAGCGCCAAAGATTATTGATGCATTGCCCCCAGAATTGCCCCCGAACCATTTTTGCAAATATGCGTGGAAGTATACCATGCGCTGATCACAATTGCAATAAAAAGAAATCATAATGGCAGAGGGCGGACACCCCACCCTCTGCCGGTAAACTTATGCGTAATCTGATCTTCTTCGCCAATTCCGAGACAAAACGAACGTTCCAGCATTGTTCAAAAACAGAACAAACCGATTCGAATAAGGTCCGCCTGTTCCCGGTGGCTTAAACCGTCCTGTTGAAAGGTTTTTCCCTGTGCAAATGCTTCCGTGAATATCGAGAGTAAGCGGAATCAGAACGCCCTCTTTACTCCTGTACCCACTTCCAACAAAATCCATTCCGGGAAATGCTGGGTCAGATGGAATCAGCCCGGCACAACCAAAGCGCCCGCCATCATACTGCTCATCAACCAAATGTCCGACTTCGCCATCAAATGCGCCACCGTCAATTTCAGGGCTTTCAAGCGTGTTCCCCTCTCCACCAATTACATCCCCGCTAAAGTGTTTTCGGTGTACGGTTTTTGAGAAGTTAAGCCCAATTTCCCCACGGTCATGAAATCCGCAAGGAACTACATTGATATAGGTATCGAGCGGAGCAGCTTCAAATGGCGTTTCCCGATCGATGGTCAGCGTGTAGTAGTATCCTCGTTTAAGGCATTCCGTGCTCGCAGTGATAATGTATGACTTCTTTTCGTCCTTTACAAGGATCGGTTCGGGCGGACAACAGCCTTTATGCAGGACAGTTTCGGCGATAACCTCATCTGTGTGTATAGTCAGCTGCGTTGCGTCCAATCGTTTCATTTCTTTACGTGACGGCACGGGGAAGGAGTATCCGTTAAACTCTCGACAACGGCACTCGTTATTACAGCCGCACATAAAGTTGTGCGTATGCATTAATGTATGCATGGTAGCTCTCCTTAAAAATATATGGTAGCGGAGAGAGTTCAGCCATCCGTTGCAACGTCCGGGGATAGCCAAACAATTACCGCCCGTAAACTGCGCTCCGGAAACGCAGATTTACGCGGTGATGATTAGCAGGCTATCGGCCTGCACGCGCCGTCAAATGGATAAGGCGCTGGTGGGTGAACTGGATATGCAGGCATAACCGGCTTCGGCTGCAAGCACATCACGGTTTTTAGATAATTAAGCTCTTCGCCTTGCTTGCGGATAATGTCTTGGTCAAATCTACGCTCAAGCCCATCTATGCGCCCGATTATCTCACCCTTGGATTGCAATCCCAAAATTTCAGAATTTTTAAACCCAATAGCCATTTCATAGCGGTGGTCGCTATGCGCTTTCGCATCCTCTGCCGACAGTCTCCAAGCTGTGTCTTTCATTTCATCTCTGACGTTCGCAAACTGAGTCATCATGTCGCGCTCCACGTCCCAGATTTTTTCGTCGGTACAATGGTTGCTGTGGACTCGTCCACCTAGCCCACCGCCCAACAATCCGGCGGTCAAAAGCCCCTCTCCTAGTCCGTCAGATTTGCGGTTGTCGTCTCTGCGCCAAAATATAAGCGCAAAAAAGATTATTACAAGCGCAAAAAGCCATGTGTGACTATAACCTGCACCATCATGACCACCCGTTGACGTCATAACATTTGGAACTTTTCCTGTGTTTTCGTATACCATTTTTGTACTCCTTTCTTCATCGTTCTATAAAAACAGGCAGCCTGTATTTACGACTCGTCTTTATGGTATTCCTCATAAAACTTCAAGTCCCTCTGAACATCCTCTTCGCTCGCTGCGTCGTGACGGACTCTCTCGTGGTCATCATGCTCTGGAAGATGCTTCACATGTTCGTCCTCAGTTACCCTTTCGATTTGCGGTAATCCTGTCGCGATTTTTTTAATAACAGGAGATAATGCAAGCCCAAGACCGGCCCCTATAAGTAATCCTGTTTCTAGTGATTTATCCATCATTTTGCACCTCCAAAAAATGATACAATCTTTCCGAATATGCCCAATTCTTTTGCGCACGAAATTATGTAAGGCAAGGCCTCGTCTGCATTTTTTTGCTTTAACACTTGATAGTGCTGCATGTTCGCAAGCCTTGACGTATCCCACCCTTTAGCCTGTGCAACTTGCTCTAAAGCGCCAAGCGCCATGCCAGGTGTTGCATATTGCATAGGGTTAGATAATATATTTTGACAAATCTGTGGTGCTTCTGACGGAAGCATTCCTTTATTAATCATGTGATTCATTGCACTATTTAACACGTTAGGGATCATTTCCCATTCTCCTTTTTTACAAATTTCCCATCGGCATCACGCTTTGGGCTTTTCGATTTCGTATCGCTCTTTGCCAAACGCTTTAACAACTGCTTAATTTCAGCCATTTCACGCTCCAAACAATCGAATCTTTCGCAAAACTTATCACCACTTGCAGAGGCTTCCGCCTGCGCTAAAAAGTCAATCGCGACAGGTTCTGTTGGAAGCGCTTCTGGCTGGTAATATTTGGTTAGTGTTTTCGGTATGGTTGCATCATGCCATGCTGTTAAAAACTTATCGCTCGCTTGAACGTAAAAGTTCAACCGTTGTCCAGATTGTATAAACACCCAATTTGTTATGTGCTGCTTTATGTCGTCTTCCGTATTAACTGTAATCAGCGGAGGGGCTTGGCTTTGCTGCTCGGCCCCGGGTTGCCCACTGCCATAAAGTCGAGCTTCCATGTCTCGCATTTTCTGTTGGAGACTTTCAACCTCTCCTCTATAGCTTGGTTGCGGAATCATTGGCCGGCCATAGATGTCTTGCGGGTAATAGCTCATAAAAGTTCTCCTTATTTAGATAAGGGTAAAGTTTTCTTTCCTTGTTTTTTTCTCATAGGGTTCAGGCGTCTCAACGCAGCTTGCGCCGTGGCTCTATCCCTTTGCTGATTGGCTCTGCGATACGCTGCCATCAGCCCTTTTTCGGAAGCAACCCAGCGCCCACCACGCATAACTTTATATGGGTACTTTCGCACTCCCGGCTTCAAGAATGCAGAGCGTGGCATATTCCCCCTTGCCTTAGACCCTACCGGCGGGGCTTTCCATCCACCTCTAGTTGTTGGTCGCCTTATTGCCATAACTACATTCCAGCATGGGCAGACTGAAGGCGTTCGTCTTTTATTTTGTCAATCCCAGCTTTCCTATAAAGGTCGTAGTTGTTCGCAAGCAGCTCATGTGCTTCAAGATTTAGCCTTGCATGGTGCATAATTGCATCCCAGTGTGCACCTTTCAGCTCGTCCTCGCCGGATGGCTCTAAAGTTTCAAGCCACCGCTCATGGCGCTCGAGTATTCCGCAAATCTTATCCATTTAACGCATCCTCCTTTTGCAGGTCTTTTGGTATACATTTTTCACAAAGGTCACGCCTTGCATCAATTGCACTAGTCAGAACCTCCAATGTTCCGTTCCCTAGGTGCATTGCTATCAACCAATTGGCTGCAGCCTGGCTGTGTCCTAATCCTATTAGTTTTCTTGATATTTTCTGTATGTCCATAAAATCATCCCGCTATTATGATAAAACAAAAAACCGCACCCAAAAGCGCATAAAAGTGCTTTCAAAGTGCGGTTAATCGGCGTTGTGCCTAAATATTAAAATTTTTATTGGGGGTTTTGACTATTGCAATTGAGTCTGGTTGATGGTATTATGCATGTATCTTTTAACCTTAACTTTCAGGAATTGAAACAAATTTAACTGCATCCCCATAAAAAAGAACCTTGACCAAATCAGGGTTCTTCTTTGTTTGACATTAATATTATGAAACCTGCACCCCTTTCTCCACTTGTGGAAGATAGCACACTATCCTCCATTCTATTTTTCCATCTTCTCCCGCCCACATGTTGTTGATACGTTGTCTTATGAGGACACAGCATCGCTGTCCAACATTAAAGTTGCTGTCTTTTATTCGACTGTAGCGTTTCGCTTCTGGGCTCCCATAATGGAAGTGGTGCGCTCCGGGGCTTGCATCACCAAAGAGCACAATGCCTCGCTCCGCAATGTCGTCCCCGTATTTGCAAATTATTGCATTTGCGAACTTGTGCGGATCCTTGTATATCCGCAGAAGATTGGGGCGCTCGATTTGTTCAAGCGTCTCATTTGGGGAAGTTTTTTATTTATTTCCCCAAATATTTTAAAATGGCTTTATTTACAAACCCCGCCATGGTCTCACCATCCTGATCAAGCTTGGTTTTCCATGCTTCCGCAAGGCTTGCCGGAATCGCAACGCTAGGGCGGAACATGTTTTTTTCGCCCACTTGTTTCTGACAGCCGCAGAAGTAGTTGTCTTCCGGCGTGGGAAGATTTTAACTTCTGCGACAAACTCTAGGCACGACGCCATGCCCAAATAGACTTCTGTAGTATCGGTTATTTCGCCGATACTTTTCAGAAAGTTTTTTAATTATTTTTCTAAATTATAAATTTATATCAACACAGATGAAGAATTTTGTCAATAAAAAATAACCCCAAGCATATCGCTTGGGGCTAACTCGACCGATTATTAAACTCATGTTTTAGGCGCTTGTATGCCTTGCGTTTTATTCGGCTAACTTGTGATGGGTCACAATGCAGCTTTTCTTCACCGACTTTCCACCTCGGCCAGTCTTCGATATCGCAATAATATACCGCCAAAAACTCACGTTCTGGAAGCAACTCTCGCAACATCGCCGCTGCTCGCGGCTTGGTAAAATGCCTTAGAATCTCACGCACCATTTTGTGTGACTGCTCCAAGGTTTCACCTCATCCTTTGCCTAATTCGCTTTCTGAATCATCCGCTGTTGAAAGAACAAGCTCCGAATCATATCCTCAGTGATATCAAGGTCCGTGGGCAGCCCCTCTTCGTCAAGTGGGGTCATTCCTCTCCCCGTAACAATTCCGTCGGCAATCCACCGTCGGACTTGTGATTGGGCCCATCCCGGAACATCCTGTATTGTCATTATTCTAGGCATGTCGTCCTCCAAAATACTATTAAAATCCTCAAATGGCACAAGCCCAGGGCAGACCCATCCGTTAAAATCCCGGTGTCCATAAAACCTTTGAATGTTTACAAACCCTGCACCACCCTGATTTGTGGGCGTAATCAACCACCGGTTAAGTGCGTGAGCCGTGTCGATCATCTGCTGTGGAGGAATAGCGTTTGACCAATTCCCACCAAACGCTATTCCTATAGTGTGCCTGTTGACTGACCGGGGTCTAAATTGATTTAAAATTGTCTGATCGTACCTCAAAGTGTTTGTGCCGGGGATATTTTGACCGACTGCCGTATGATTTGCAATTCCATCAAGGTTCGAAACCATTTGCCAAACATCTCCGGGGAGTCCGTTATCTGGAGCCGTGGGCATAGGAATAATAAGCTGATATCCGGTGTTGCTATTCCTCATATGCGCTCGCGCAGAGGTTGCCGGACCATAGGCATGATGATACACTACTGCTGTTGTTGTGTCTCTGTTGCCCCGCCCATGATGACCCAGCCCCCGGGACAGGTCAATGAGCCGTATCATTTACTGTCCTTATCTATACACGTATCGGCTATAAAGTAGCAGACTACAGAAAGAGTCGCCGTTATTGTTACAGTGATTAAATCCGAGGCTGTTTCACTTAATCCTAACCCGGCGGCAATAGCCACCACTATAGCCGGCAACGCCCATAGCAGCTTTTTCTTTATTTTCTTTTTCATTTCGAGTCCTCCTAATCTGTCACAATCTGATTTGCTGCGACACGGTTAATGTGTCGATAGTAAGCTTCTTGCGTAGGCTCAGCGCGTTTAAGCGCTGCGTCCATTTTTCCATTAACCCGGCCCTCCTTGAGTGCATATGCCGTCGCTACGCTCAGCGACATGTTTGCGGATTGCAAGCTCATGGACAACGCTGATTCTTTCGCACGCAATTCATTATCGACCTTACGCTTTTTCGATTCGCGGCTAATCATTGCGATTAACACTGCTTGTAAGATTCCGAAAGCCCCTGCTATAATGTATCCTATATACCCCTCAAAAATACCCATTCTACGCCTCGTTCCGTTCGATTTTTTCCCACTGCCATACCCCAGGCGTTCCGGGCGGCCATACACACGGAATCATATCTCCAATGGCACGCCATGCGGTATCTTCATACAAATAATATAGCCCTGCAAGCACATCCATGCCGAAAACAAACGGTATTGGGTTTTCGGGCGTGCCAGATGCACCATTTTGTATTGGACGATAAATCGCAAGAGTATCAGCGCTGGGTGGTTGATGCAACTCTGAGGTAACGCCGTTAGGCGGCATGACTCTAAATAGCTGCCCATTATTCTTTATAACTTGCCCGTGCGCAAAAAACCTACCTGGAAACCATGGTTCCCATATATCAGGAGCAAGCAACGCCTCGTCATCAGAAAAGATGCCAGACTGCCGCTGCAAGGCTATTTGTTCCATTGCCCTTAATTGCTTTACCCTTTTCGCCTCGCTTCGTCTAAACATAACCGCCTCCGTAAATTATTGATATAAACTCCCCTACATCTACTATATCTGGGTCAGGTGGTGGTAGTGGTGGTGGGCGCTTACCGGTGGTCATCTGGGTGACAACCATTATCTTTTTATATACTGGTGATGTTTCCAAATCTGGATTCCACTCTTCGTCTTCGCCCAAATCATCAGGCGGTGGGGGGTATCCCCATTCTTCGCCAACCTCGACATTCCTTTCAACAACCTCGATGTCAACAAATGGCTTCGCCTCCTCCCACACTTCATAAAACTCTTCCGGCACTAGCGCCCATCCGTCCGGAATACTGATGGGGTCAATGTCGCTATCCACATTATTATGTGCACCATTATCCAATGGGATTATCTCTAAAGTTAACATATTTCCTCCTTATCCAATTACAACCCACCTATACGTAACACCGGCCGCATTAAGGGGGTTAGATCCGTGGTCATCTCCAAATGTAGGCATCCTAATTGTCTCAAATCCCGTAGCGAGTCTATTCACAAAAGACCTTGGCGGGGACCCCCATAAATTCCCGGCTTGAGGGAATCCGCCAGCACCCACCGGCGCTGGCGGAACTGCATGTGTTGTGAATCCGCCGTCTGCATTATTAATAAATATCATCATTGGGTGAAAATCGGTTGGCACGAAATTATTCGCAGCACCAGTTCCAACATAGATTCCATCTTGGAATCGGCTCATCCTACCGGTTGCCGGCAATCCTAAAAATGTCCTTAGGTGTGCGGATGATGCGTGTCCATTATTCGCCCAGCCATTCCCAAGCACCGGCACAGCTGATATAGCTGGGTTAAACGTGCCAAATAAAGTTGATAGCAGGCTATTTGACCCAGCGAGAGTTGCGACACCAGTCCCCCCTTGCGACGGGCTTACCCGGCCATTTTGCGGCACAAGTAAAATATCTTGCCATGGGTGCACTGTTCCTCCCACAGACCATCTCAGCCTGATAACCGGCTCTGGGTTTAGGTTAAAGGCCAGTATGATATTCCATGCATCAAATAAGTTTATCCCTAGAACTTGAAATCGAGATACACCTGGCACGCCAACAACTGTACTTTGAGCGTCTCCAATATAAAGTCCCGGCGGGGCTTCCCGAATCCAGTCATTAATATTAGGTGTCATAGCCCTAGGGATTAGCCTTGACCCGTCTATCCCATTAAAAAGGGCAAGCAATTCGGCTAATGCGTTGTTCGGCGTTGCATTGTCTCCAGCTAAATTAAGTGCAGCCGAAACAATATCGTCAAGCAATGTGGCTTTATTTATGGGTGTGCCCTCAACTTCCGGCTCGTCATCTAGCCGGAAGTATCTATGCCCTAAAAGGACTCCGCTTTCATCTTCCTCCGCAAACCTTATTGCATTATTAGGCGTGACCTTTGTGCTTATTCTGTCTACCATTTATAACAATCCTCTTTTCTGCCCTGAGCTAAACGTTCCACTCCACCTAGTCGCGGATTCAAGCCCTGCGATTGATATTGTAATGTCTAGTAATATTCGCTCAACATTGTTCAGTTTCAGGTAATGAGTCCATGGCAAGTCCGGCACGCTGGGGGTCGTTGGACTGGTAAATCCGGTAGCCCTCAATGACTCTAGGTCAAGCCTGAATGCGTTGATATCCGACTCCCTCGGCATGTCGGTCATCACCCATGTCTCTTTGCTTTGTAAAGGCGCGGTAAACACACCCAGCAAATTCAGTCTATTCTGCACATACCGCAAATTATTCGCAATTCTATTTAGCGTCCAATGGCTTCTTGCCCCAATATTTTCTGTTAAGTTCCCTCGATTTTCGTTTGCGTAAACAACGTCCTCATACGTCCTGTTGATTGCAGGCATTTGCCAATTCATCAGCGT
Organism: Oscillospiraceae bacterium; assembly: GCA_009781855.1. GTDB lineage: Bacteria > Bacillota > Clostridia > Oscillospirales > Oscillospiraceae > WRMH01. The sequence continues at coordinate 13,589 of WQUY01000025.1, forward strand.
TCTCTCCTAACCACGTCACCCACTATTTCCAATTGCGTCCTATTTGCCCTGAGGTCACAAGTCATCGAAGATATGACTCCAACTACCGAGTTTCCTCGCGTTTCAAGTTCTGCTATATACCCAACCTCCAAGTCATCAAGAACACAGTCTCGCTCAATGTGCACTCGGCTTTGGTAATACGCCAACAGGCGCCCTGCTAGATAATCGCCTCTGTCCGGGCTTACGAGGGTATACCCCTCCACGCTTTCTGTTATGCCTACGCTTCCTGCACGTGGCGGGGCTTTGACCACATGTGTCAACAGACTGTGGTCGAATGCGCGTCCAGTTACGGTTATCTCAACAGTCTCTGATGTAACGTTTAGCACAACATAATTAACATGGCTTACTACGATTGTCGCACTGGATGAGACCGACACAGAATGCAGCGGCTCGGTAAACCGAATTTCATTTCTGCCAAGAGGCAAAACCCCTCTAAATGCTTGAACGTCCTCGACAATAGGGCTATACCTGTGCGAAATAACCGACACTTTCGAAATGAACGGCTTTGATTTATCTATTCCGCCAGCACTATATTGCTTAACACGTGGAATAAAAAACGATTTACCATAATCTATAAATCCGATTCTTGCAAAACGGTTTGGCACAGAGGTTTTTAGCACCTCTATTTTTATCCGCCGATAGCCTCTAACGTCCTGCACCCATCGTGCCGGGCTTTGTTCGAAAGTGTGAACCTCTTGGCTTATCTGCGCTCCGCTTTCGTCATAAAACGTTGCTCGCATTTCCTTTACATGCTCATATGCATATGGAGAAGATACAAGCGTTGCGCCACTAAAGTTATGTGTTGTTGCAAAATTAATAGTTATTGTTGGTGGATTTGAAAACTCTCCGCTATCATCGCTCATTGATTCAGATATCCACCCAAGATGCCCATCTATGGTGTTTGGCAGCTCCTCCAACAGTCCATCAAGCAACGTGTAGTTTGACTCCAATGACGGAAAGAAATATGGGGATTGATGAGTTCTTAAATTGTATGCTGGAGCTATGCCCATCTCATCATTTGCTGTAGGTACACCGTCACTTTTAACATCATACTCTCGTCCATATATCCAAACATGGCCTATTCGCGCAGTGTCAACCGTTGCGTGGAGGGCGAAAGCTATGTGCTGCAGCGCTTCCCCGCAACTACAAATTGGCAAGTATCCCGAAATCACGCTAGCATGATATTCGGTATCAAGGACATAGTTTATAATCCCAGTCGGAAAGCATATCTCGAATATTTCGTCAAGCAGCTCAGAGACAGGCTTGTTGATGTACATCCCGCCCATGATTTCATGTCTATCAAGTACTGATATTGCGTCTTCTGCATCAAAATCAAACACAATCCCATCTTGATATACATCATCCCAGCCTCGAAGAAAAAATGTTCCAAAATGCTGGTCATTGCGAAAGATTTTTAGCAGCTGCCCATCCATCATTGTTTCATCGAACTCCGGACTTGTGATCGGAGAGAAAATGCTTTCCCGCGTGCGTATCCGCGCACTTAATGTGTTTATACTTATAGTCCTTGAGGTTGGGTCAATTTCTTCAAGCACTCGGCATTCGCTGACTTCGTCATCGTCCATTTCACGAACTTTACCAAACTCTATTGCCCATATCTTCGCAAATCTATACGGTAAATTTGTTCCCAAGAAATCAATTTTGACGCGCCTGTATCCGTTAACGACCTCGCTTATCTGCGCTACAACGCCAACCAATTCATATTGACCTTGCGAAATGAGTTGAGTTCCAGCCTCATCGCTAAACCACGACACGTTGACTGTTGATATAAATTCAGGGGTATGCGGATAATTATATAACGTTATCCCAGGGGCTGCGATTGGAGCGCTAAACGCAAAACTTAATGATAATGGCTCACTAAACTCTCCTATTTCATTTGACATGATCCCGCTAAAAAAACCCCACGTGTGGACGCCTGAATCATCTGGGAATTCAGAAACGTCACCCCCAAGGACTGTTCCGTTAGGCTCTAGTGTAGCAACATTTAGCGGTGGAGATATGTTATCTTGACCTAAGTCTGGCAAATGCGCCCATGACGCAACGCTTGATGCTGCTGTTTCAGATATATTTGGTTTTGCATTTGGGTCTATTTGCGCAAACTGCACTCTTAGCCGTGTCATCCAACGTGCCCCTTTTTAGCTATAAATCTAGCAACAACGTTACTGTTGTGGACTTTTTCGCCCTCAAACAATAAACAGTCAACGCCATCAACAACATAGTACATTTCTTGATTCCACTCGCGCCCGACCATATCCGTATGCCCAACTCTGACAAACTCACGGCGTCCAAAGCTGAAAAATGTATCCATAAAAAACTGAAAATCAGCATTGTCCGAAACCGGATGGAATAGCTCTATTGCAAAATTGCATATAACCCCATGTGGATCGCGTATCATATCCCAGCCTGGTGCTCGCGTTCTCCCTGTGCCAGAACCATCCAGAATCTCATATCGAGGCGTATATCTAACTATGTCTAGGCCGGGCAGCTCCCGGCCATCTATCGTCAAGAGGGTTAATGATGTCATGTAAGCACCGCCCTAGGTTGGATTCGCGCCCCTCGGCGCTGCCGCTCCTCATCGCCAAGCTCAACAACCGCCTTGGCAAACGCGCGTTTGTCAAGCTCCAATGTGATTTCAACGTTTCCGCCGCCAATACTCCCCACTGCGAGCGCAATACCATCAACAATTTTATCAACAAGGGTATCCATCCACGCGGTGTTGTTTTCAAGAGGCAGCACAGCCTCTTTGCCGCGCTCCCCAATCATCGCTATAGTTGCACTGTCCACAATCCCGCCTTTAGCAAGCTGGGGAACGCTTATCGGCGCGGGCCTTGTCGGTAAAGGCCATGCTGGCTCTCCTAACACCTGCAGCATGTGGTTAATCATCCGGGCTATACGTGTAACCATATCAAAAATCGCATTTTTTGCAGCATTTGTTACGCCCGTTATCAGGCTCAGTACGCTGTTAAACATTTGTCTAAAAGCACTAACAAAGCCTCCATATGCAGACTCCGGCGCAGCGACGACTGCGGTCATTAGCGAAGATATTGAATCCCTTGTCGCTTGCGTAAAGCGACTCGTCCTGTCGGTGGCCGCCGAGAACATGCTCCCCCATCTGCTTATAAACGCCTCAGATGTTGCGCTTACGACAGCAAGCTTCTCATCTTTTAATGCTATTAATGCTTCTAAAATAAGCGGGAAAGTGCCCTGCAAGCCCTCTTTTAAGCTCATCCCTAACAGTTCCCCAAGCATATGAAACGGCTCAATGTATGATTCGCCAACCGTCATCGCCGTGGACATGACTGAGTTGAGTGCACTTGAGGCCTCTGTTCCCGCTCGCGTAATCCCCACACCAATACCGTTAACAAGCTCCATGCCGACTTCATCGCGCATGACTGTCGATGGAGAATTGATGCCGAACAAGCTTCTAATGCCGCCAAGTATGTCTCTGCCTACGCCCTGAACCGCGTCAACAGCTCGTCGGGCCTGCCCTTGTACGCCAGCGATTATGCCATCAATAAATGCTCTACCAATTGCCGGGAACTCTGAGACCGCGCCCATAAACGTGCGGATCATGGTCATGTAAAGATCTCGAACCGCCGCAATGATTTGAATCATTATTAGTGGCATGTTCTCGATTAGTGCTATAAACAAGTCAAACCCTGCCGAAATCAATGCGGGGATATTGTTTACCAAAGCGTCTAGTATCCCCACAACAATTGGCCCAATCGCACTCGCCACAGATGTTATTATTTGAGGAAGTGCGCCAACTAACGCTGTGAGCAAATCGATTCCAGCGTTTATTATCAGCGGGATTGACCCAATAACCGCCGCCAATACGTCATTGATTATTTTGGGGATTACCTCAACGATTGCATCAATGATTTCGGGCAGGTTCTCGACCAGTGAAGTCAAGAGCGCTACGCCAACCTCTATGATCTGAGGTATTGCACTCACGATAAACTCTATCAGTGCAACAATTAAGTCGGGTAAGATCAAGAGTATGTAGGGGATTGCCTGTAAAACTGAGTCTACAAGCGATGTTAGCAGGTTAACCCCAGCATCGAGAATAGCCGGGATTGATTCTGTTAAAAAGCTTGTTATTGCAGATATAATTTGCGGAAGCTCCGCGACAATAATCGGGATAGCCACTATTAAGGCTTCTGCCAATCCGTTTATTATTAACAGTGCCGCGTCGGACAGTTTGCCTAGGTTTTCCGTGATTATTCTGGGGATTGCCAAGAACAACTCGGCAATAAATTCGCCAAGCATTGCCCAATCGAATTCGCTCAAAAGCCCTATTAGCAAATCGAGCGCACCACTAAGGGCAGCGCTTATAACCTTGACAACGTCGGTCATTATCCCGACCCAATCAATTTCAGAAATCCACCGGCCGAGTTCTTCCCCGACTTCAAGCCAATTTGTTTCCGTTAATGCCGTGAGCAATCCATATAAAAGCCCACGCGCCCAAGCATTTTTAGCCTGAGCGAACGCAATAAAATCAAACGTTTGAAAAAACTCGACTATAGCTGATGCGATAGCCGTGCCAAATTCCGCAAAATCAAAATCACGAGCTATTGCCGCCAAGGTCTCTATTATTGCATTAAATGCTGTTGCTATAGCCCGAGCAGCGCGTGTAAATATCGCACGCCACTCAATGCTATTAAGCGCCTCTGCAATTTTTCTGCCTAAATTGCCCCAATCAACGACTTCAAGAACTTCATCAACCAGATCAAGTAGTCCGAAAGCCCAAGCGTTAATTGTTCTTGAAAATAAATTCCAATCGAAGTTATCAACAAGCGTATTTATTCCGTTGCCTATGGCTGCACCAACATCCCGCCATGGGAATGTCGTAGCGAATGCATATAAAAAATCAAGGGCCGTGTTAAGCCCTTGTGCGACAGTGTTTCCAATGGCGTCCCACATGTCTTTATTTGAGAGTATCCCCCCGAGAAGCGCACCCAGGTTTGACCCTAGGGTTCTTGCGCCCTCACGAACAGTGCCCCAAGGGATTCTGTTTAGCTGGGCTGCAATCGTATCCCCGATTCGTTGCCCTAGTCCGCTCCAATACTCAAGATCAACCTCTGCAAATATGTTTCGGAGTCGCTCTGCGAATTCATCAATCCACGACACGTCAGAGACCTCAATGTCAAAATCGAGTCCACCGCCACCACCGCCGCCACCGCCTCCGCCACCCTCCGCAGCGGCTTGGTTTATTTCATCAAATGACGCGAGATGCCTGCTTGCTCTCTGGGCTGCCGCCCCTGCAGCATCCGTTGCACTGGCTTGATCGTATAACGCCCTTGCCGTTTCTCTAGCCTGCTGTCCAGTCCGACCAAAAAGCGTAGCCATAAACTGCGCAAGCATGGCCGTGACTCTTGCAAGCAATTGCATAAACGATATTAACGCGGGCTTTATCACTTCCCAGAGCGGCGCGAATGCTGTGAGCAAATTGACGCGTATGTCATTCCACGCTGACGCAAAGGCTTGATTCGCCATCAAAACATTTCCCATGCCCTGAACCAGCGAATTTATGCCATGCCTAAGCAGCATGAACACTGCACCCATTAAGACAAGCCTATTTAATCTCCGCCCAAAATCGCTAACATTTCGCCCAGCTGTGCGGCTACCACGACTTATAGTTAAAAGGTTTCTACCCATGCGGAAAAGTCCAATAGCAGCGCTGCCAGCGGCGGCGGCAATTGTGCCGAGAACCGCCCCAGTTCTGCGCATCGACCTTGCGGCAACGCCTCCGGCGCTCTGCGCTGCCTTGCCTATGCCGGCAAAACTCTGCTTGACCCTATCTGCGCCAGTCATCTTAGACAATTCTGCTTGAAGCCCGGCGATTTCAGCCCTTATCTTCTGCGCATCCTCGCTGGTTGATGGGTCTAATTTAATCCGCTCCATCTCCTGCCGGACGTTGTCGGCGCTATCTCTTAATCGCTGCAGCGTGTCATCAACTGGATGCAACTTCTCTGCCAACTTGTCTACCGCTTCAATTTGTCCACTGAGCGCCTCATCATCTAGCCCAATATCTCGAAGCGCCTCAAGCTCGCTTACGGCTTTTTCAAAGCTTTGTACAAGCCCCTTGCTTGCGGATTCAACATCTTTTATTTCATCCTCAATACCTGCAAGGGTTGCCTTCATTGCTTTAAGTGCTTTCGGAGCTTTTTCTCCGGCTTCAAGGGCATTCAGCTGCTTTTGAAGCTGAGCAATTTTAGATTCGGTCTCTTTGATCCCTTTTTTGAGCTCAGCGTTATCCAATTTTGTGCTGATTCGGACTTCGCCTGAACTTGCCATATTTAGCCTCTTTCTGCTAGCATTTTTTCCCTTAACGCTTTAAAGTACTCAGCATTATCTGCCTCGCGCTGCATAACGCGAGCATCACGGACAAGTATCCGCTTTTTGCCAATCCGCTTAATCGCCTCATGGTCTGCTTTGGTCATTTTTGCTCGATTATCGTACCACATTGCACGCAACCGCATGATGTTTGCATATTCGCACCCCTCTGGAAGATCACGCAAGTGTGCAAGAAATTCGTCGAATGTCACATCATCACGCTTAACATTAACGCCCTTGGTTAGCAACGCGCTAAATATCATGTCTGAATCCTGCTCTATCGCAATATACCCATACGGCGGCATGTTTGATTTTCGCCTGTCATCCTTGTCTCCAAAGGAATTAAGATAATCGGACGCAAGCTGCACAGCCTCAGCACACCAAATTGACGGCACCGGGTCAAGAAACATATTCTCAACAAGTGCCGTCACATAGGTTATGCTGTCGATCTTCCCCACCTCAAAGGCTTCATACGCTTTCCACGCCCATAGAGCTTTTGAGTAATGCTCATTAATGACATATTCGACGCCATCAACTTTGCATTTTGTTTTAGGCGACTCTAAAAGCCTGTTCATTATTTTGGCGCTATATATGCTGCTGCATTTCTCTTTGCGTCAATCGCCGCTTTTGTTTTTGAGGCCTTTTCAGCAGCTTCCGCTTTCCCTTTATAGTCCTCTATCCCTTTGCGCACCTCCTGAAGTGCGCCATACATTATCGCTCTATCTGGACTATCGTACTTGAAAACGAGCTTTGCTGATCCCTCTCCGAAAATCGCGTCAAAATTATCTTCAAGCGCTTTTACGAAGTCCATCATTGCATCAGCGTCAGCCCCCGGCGTGTCCAAATTTTGGATATTACTTGCGTATTCTGCCAGAAACGGATCTCCGGGATTAAACTTTAAAGTAAATTTTGGAACGGTATCGCCATCAAGAAAAATATTTATAGGATATCTGCTATCCTGCGCCTTTACGGCAAGACTTACGCCTCTGGGTGCTTGTTTGCCCATTGGTCAACATCTCCCTTTTCTTTCTTTTCTGTGCTCTTTTTTTCTTGTTGCGATTTTTCTTGCTGAGCCTTTTTTTGCTCAATATATTTTTTTACGGTTGCCATAACTGCCTCCTATACATCCGAAAATGTTTGTGTTGCAAAATCGAAATCTTGCTCTACCCTTGCGCCGGAAAGCGCAATATCAAACGGAATGTTGTCCGCATCCGCGGCAGCTCCCCCCGCACTTTGAACCATAAGGTCAGCAATTTGCTTAAACGCATAAATTGTTACACCATCATTGTCAACCTTTGCTTCATAAAAATCTCTCTTGATTGCGTCAAGCTCCGCTTTCGTTTCGTCAAGATGCTGCAAAAGCAACCCCAGCGGGTCGTCTTGCCGCGCATAAAACGGATCTGTTGATACACCCTCATCAGATCGGGTGCTTGACGAAACCCTACGCCCAAGAACATTCCTTGTCGTTTCATTGTTCCACGAGATATCACGAGATAAATCATCGTTGTCCTCGCCGATTAGGTATAATTCAGGAGCACCAACAGCAGGGTCAATTCTTGTATCAACAAAAAATTGCCGTTGGAATCTATCCTGCTTTGCACTTGGATTTGTAGCTACAGGGCTTACAGACATAAGTAAATATTTCCTTTCAGTAAAATGCCGTTAGCGGCTAATGTGTCAATTGATATTCTGCCACAATTTGAACTTGGTACTCATTTCGTCCATCTGGCAGAATTGCTGTTTGCGCCCCTCCAGACGCAGAGATAACTTCGTGATTCGTCATGCTAAATCGCGGCAGCATCGGGTTTCGGTCAACAGTACCCCTCAACGCGTTTTGATCATTAACCCAGTTAATTAACCGGGTCAAGGAATTGACGGTATCCCTACCGAACACGTCGTCATTCGCTAGGCGGTATAAGACTAGCGCAAAGCTTGCGGTTTTTGTGTTCACGTGCTGCCCCAGCACATTTTTTCGACGCAACACAATGCGGTCTCCAGCAAACCTCAATGCAGCCCCCGCTCCGTCCTTATCGCTGTTTTGATGTTCCGTCAACTGCTCATAGTCTGCAATCAGACCCTTATAGGGCAAGGCGTATGGGTATGACTCCAGAAAGGACTTTACTGCGCTAATGTACTCAAATTCGGTTATCATACAATCCCGCTCTCAATCATTCGTTGGAACTCAGATTCCCACGTTTTCCGCAAATCATTGGCGGCTCTTTCTGTCCACCTTGCCCCAGCCTGAGGGTTCGCTTCTTGGTTAAATGTCAACGTCTCTCCGGTTGGAATTTTCGTTCCGCCCCGTTGCGCCCATGCGCTGCCAGTTTCGGGATCAACCATAAGGATTCCCTCCCACAAAAATCGACCCATTGGCCCAGGATAAGCAAGCTCGCCTTGGTCAAAAACTGGTTCTGAGTGGATGTAAGACAAGTTCTCAAAAGTGCCCATAACCTTTGGCATATAAGCCCTACTTCCGTCAAAAACAATTCTGCTCCACTCTTTTTGCGCTGCAGACCCCTCACCAAACCGCTTGCCCAGATAGCGCTCAACCCCCGCCAAATCAAGCTGCACTTTAGATTTGACTTTCATCCCAATCACCCCCGAAGTAAAATATGATGTGTTCTTAAGGTCAACCCGCGCCTGTTGTCCTCGGGGAGGCTGACAATTCTTTTTGCGCCCGGAACGTCCCTCAGAAAGGACTCTTCCGCAAGCGTTATTTCTGCAGAACTACCCCAGTCGGCAATAAGCGCAGGCGCGTCATGCCCTACAATGATTGTCGACTGTCTCGGATTTGAAAAATCTGCAGTCCACTTGCCGTCAAGCTCAAGCTCAGGAAATGCCGCCCAGTCGTGCGCAGGCACATATTCCATGCTGGGCTCTAAAAAGCACTGCAAAAATGCACTTTCGCTTAACAGCACCCCAGTATTTCTGGCAATAGAATTGCCATCTTCCCGCCAAACCGCATTGTGCAGGACTCTACGCATAGACTTTATCTTTCCATCTGGACGAGTCCACCGGCAGAAAATCGTTACGGTTTGCGCATTTGTAACCACTACATCACCGCCCTGCTTACAAGGGCGTTCCATTCGTTCGCCGGTGCCGTCGATAACATATCAACGATGAGCCGTCTATAGCGCCGCACTGTGTCCACTTGGTCTTCTGGTTTCTGCAATGCATACGAGTACCCAGCATTACTTTCTGAAATTACATCTCCTGCTTTCGGAGCACGAGCGTCTTGATATAATAGCTCCGCAACTTTACATGTGGCTCTCCGCAATTGATGCGATGGCGCACAAAACTCAACCGCATAGGCGTTGTTTGCGTTAATCAAGTCCTGCGCTTCATGCAGCCAGAAAGCTATCTCTTCAGGCGGGACCGTGGGCGCACGCCCTTTTAAATATTCAACATAATCAGTAACGTCTGCCCACATGCCTATCTCCTATTCTTCAGCCGGTACAGCTTTGGCTGGTGTCTTTTTTGCCATCGCCAGCGAAATTGACGCACCGCTTACTGCGCTTTCGTTCGTTACGAGTTTCGCGATAGCGATAGCCTTCGGGTCATATATAACCTTCCAATTGTTGCCATTAAACAGCTGCGAGTCCGTAGGCGACTCCGACCATTCATCATCAGGCACAATGAAACTGAACCCATTTGGATGGATGGTCTCACGCAATCGAGTATACAGAGTCTCCTGCCCACCATTTTTCTCTTCGTCTCGTTGCGCTGCGGATGGCACGTCTACACGCCCACGAGCGTTTCGAAGTGCGCCATTACCAAATATGTACGTTGTATACTCTCCTCCTGCGGTGTACGGCACGCCGTCATCAATAATCGCAGTTAATCCATTAACGGATGCGATATTCATTGGCCGCTGAACGCCATTATCTAACGTCTGTTTCCAAAACTCCAAGACTTGGAGCTTCTCCAAAGTCTCTGCCACCTTTGAATGCATAACCGCTAGGCTAAACTGCGTTTTGTTGTCACCCAGAGCCTGCACCATCAACGAGTTGATGGTTGTTTCGGCAATGGGCGAGCTGCGCACCATCACGTGCTCAGCCGCGAATTGCTCGGAATATGGGGTGGTATCTGGCACATTAAACAGCGCATTTGAAATTCCTATCATGATTTTTTGGCGCTGCTTGTGCCAATATTTCCCAACTGTTGACCCGATGTGCGTCATTGGATCTGATCCACTTAGCTCACCCTGAAAGTCTCTCGCTACAAATCCTTTTGACCGCCCAAAAACGACGCCGCTTTGAGCTTTCGCACCGACTGGGGTGACGCTAATATCTGTCTGCCCATCGTAATTGCTGGGATCTCCGTCAAGGACGTTGTAAAACGGAATTGTAAACAGATTTCCGTCATTTTGAATCCGCGACTGTATCAGCGCATCATGTACCATCGCGCCGGAGTCAATCATTGCAGTTAACACCGGGTCTGGCTCTTCCGTCCACATCTGAGTAAATAGCTCTGAATCAAACGGAAATCCTAAAAATGTTGATGTTTCTCTTGGCATAAATTATCCTTTCTGTAAGGCTGCATACCCCTCTGGGTTTTCGTCCTTGAATTTCTTTTTATCCAAATACGAAAGCACCTTGAATGCCTCTAGCGTCATTGCGCCGGGAGGGCTGCCGCCTGCTCTTCCACCATATAGCGCCCCCTCTGGGGGCGGTGGGGTCTTTTGCTTATCTTCTTCAAACAGTTCGGGGTTTTCTTCTTTAAACCTCTTTGCTGCATCTGCAAAAGTTTCGCTCTCAACGATGCTTTCTTTGATTGCTGGAATGTAAAGCTTTTGCTTTTTAACATCCGTCAACCCAAGCTCAGAAAGCGTATCCCTTGCTGCGTATGCCGACAGCGCCTGTAACGTCTCGGCATGTTCATCGCCTGCCGCCTTGAGCTTTTTGTCAAGCCCAGCAATTTTCGAAAGCGCATCCTTTAGCCTATCGCTATCAGTCTCCTTGTTCTTTTTGGCCTCAAGGTAAGCCGCATAGGACTCTTCATCAAATCCCATTTCTGCAAATAACGCCGCACGCGCCTCAGCTTTCCCCGCCTCTAGCCCCGCCTCTAGCCCCGCTGCGTGCCCTCTGGTTTCGCCTTTGCCTGCCTCTTTTGCGGCAATTCTCGTCAACTCTTCTTGCGTAAAGGTTTTGAGGGCTGCATCATCTTTCTTTTTATCCTCAGCGCTGGGAGTTGTTACATTAGTCTCTTCTGACATCGCTATAAGCTCCTTTCAGTTATAGTCATGATGACTTAGTCCGATTTGTGTAAATCGGTAAATTCCTAATCCTGAATGTTCTCAATCTCTCGCCTATATCTGTTTGCGCTCCACTGGTCATGAATAATCGTATCCCCACACTCAGAGCATTCGATGTATGGCTGCACTCCGTTTTCTCCACCATTGATATCTTTCCCTGTGTAAGTAATATCGCTATTGCACTTTTGACATGTGCAAAGAAAGTTCTTTGCGCTGCCCTTTACGTGCGTCTTGACCGCCACTCAATCACCCCCCTTCAACGAAAAAGAAAGCCATTCGGCTCCCCTTGCTTAAAAATTATACAGTTTGTTTTGACTTGGAGTGTCCACCTATAAGTCAAATCATTCCTTTTGAACACTATCTGTATAATAACTTATGTTATCCGCTCTCTATCGAGTTGACGCCGCATCCCAGTTGATTCGGTAAACTGCTTTATGCGCGTACTCCACGCTTTCACCTTTTTCTTCTCAACCTCAGCGTCAAGCCCTGCAACTTCCTGGACTTCTTTCCTGCGCTTCCAATGCCTTAACCCTCGCTCCAAATACCTTAGATGTTGGGACGCTTCATAAGCGCATAATTCGCGCTTCGACCCATCTAGCAATGTTTCTGTATATGTCTTTGCGGAATACGCTTCTAACTGCTCTGCAGTCCATCTCCGGGTCGAGACGCCGGGATAAAACGGCGAGTAGCTATGCCGACAGTTAACGCCCAAAAGTCCATCTACACTCCCATAGCCTGTAGTTTCTATAAAATCCGGAAATTCATCCTCTGTAGCGTCTGCCATTTCCGGCCAGAAATAAACTTTGCCTTGCCACGCTTCATGGTTTTGATGCCCATCCCCAATATTTCTGGCTCCCATGTGTGCGCTGACCTCCACGTGGGTTGCTCCACGCTCAATAATGCCTTGCTTTGTAATTTCTCCGGCAGTTTGAGCAACGCCAGTGCGTATATTCATCGCTATCGCAGACTCTATTGAGATACTGCGCCCTGACGCATAATTAAATGTCCGGACGCCCTCACTTAGCATAGCGTCAACACCCTCAGACAAAGCTTCCGAGTAACTGTGTGTTCCGGCAACAACTTTGTTGTACGCCACGTTCAGAGTCCGCTCAAACAAGCCTGCACTATTAATAGCAGTCGTGCCAGTTAGTCTCCGTACCGTTCCGAACTGCTTATTAATTCCTGCCTCTAATGCGGTCATCATTGCTGGGGACTGCCTTATTTCAATAGGCCGAAGCCCTGCCTCAACAAAAATTCGGTTATCATATGTGATTGACTTTATAGCAGCATCCTCAAACAGTTCTCGTATAGCCATTTGAGACATAGTGACTGTTGCATTAACGGAATCTCTGATAGCAAACTCCACGTTCATTCGGCTCGCCAAATGGCGCTCAATATCGCTTATTGCAAGCCCAACGCCTTGAGCCGACTCTACCCGGCGGCGAAGCGTTGATGTAACCTCCACAACCCCTGCAGTCTGCAACCGGTCTGACAATTGCCTTGACAGTGTCTTTAATATGTCCGTATGTAAATCAGCCATTAACAATTCAATGTCTGCAAGATTGCCGATCAAATAATCAGGATGCAGCACTAGTACTCATCCCCTATCTGCGTTGGCAGCTCATCCTTTGCCAGAGCAATAACCTCTTCTGGGATCAGTGCAAAAAACTCAGAAAATTCTTTCAGAAACGCCCTGACCTCTTCTGCTTTTACAATACCCAACCCAGCAAGCCGAACGAGCGTGTCAAGTCTGCTGTTAAATATTTCTTCTCGCTCTTCTGCTGACATAAATTCTGACCAGTGGAATGTCAACGCGTCCTCGTTATATGCTCCCGGCAGCCCATACGCTATGGCGACCTCGCTCATGACTGCCACAAGTCCTTTAAGTGCGTCTTCTGAGTTTTCTTGCAAGCCCTCAACCAAGTCCTTAAAGCGGTCTTTGAGGTGCCTCACTTCCGTTGCTGTCCTTGCGACCTCCTGAACCTCTGAGATTGTGCCTCTGGGCACTCCGCAAATGTCCTCAATGTTGCGCTTTATTTGCTCAAGCCTCATTGATAATGGTGTCATGCGTATTTCAGGCGTCCACGCCTGCATTTTGTCATCATCGCCCTGATGTATCCGGAATAGCCGCTCTTTGCCTTTAGGCAACTCTACTTCTCTCGTTGTGTTCCTCGGATTTAGCGCATCCACCGCACCAGAAACCTGAAACCTTTCGACAGGGGCGTCTATCGCGAGCTCTGACCCCTCATTTTCCCACTCAATTCTAGCATCCTGCTTGTCGGCTTGTCGTATCCGAGAAACAGCCCCAGAAAAAATGGCACTATTTTCGGGCGCAGCTAACAGCACGAACCATGGTCGCGAAGTGTTATTCCAAACGCTAGACGGCTCTAAATCCGCCCACGCAGCAACACCCGCCAAATCTATCTGCAAGCCTATCTGACCTTCCTGCCCAGACTTCCACGCCGTGTTTGTGATGGAATAAGTTCCATCACGCCAGTCGGCGTGAGTCAATAACGTATAATAAACATCTCCGTCTTTTGTGCGCTCAACGAAAACGACCTCTTCAAGCGCTCCTTGGTCATTTTTCCTGATGTGGTAATATGTCCCTGATTCGGCGATGTTCACTAACACCTTGTCGCCCCGAACAAATGGTCGGAAAATTATTTCGCCCCCGGCGCAAATGCTTTCAACGGTTTTTTTCATTGCTCCAATCACTGGCTTATATTGGTCGTTAAGCCACTCGTTGTCAGAGACTTTGGATTCAAGGCCTACCGCCGCCTTTTTGGCCGTTGCGGAACATATCGTTTTCGCAAGCCCAAGGCTAGGTGTGTCGTCATTATTCCATGCCGCACCCCCCGCATAAACTTTCCGCCACGTTTGGATATCATCTATTTCGTTTTGCGATATGATAGGGCTTATCTTTATTGCAGCCTCAATTGTTTTTACAGGAAACAACACCTGCCACCACCTTTTTAAAACAGACAATAGTCCCATTACTGCCCCTTTTTCTTCCAAACGCTTTCAAGCGCATATCGCACTGCGTCAATTGCGTGGTTGTCTTTATCTGGGTAGCCGCTGAGGACTTCCCCATCTTTATTTTTTTCATACTCATAGCTTGTAAACTCACTGCACGTATAGTCACACCCTGTGTCAATAATTATCTCTCTGAGTGATTGCAGCCACTTAATTGAGTAATCAACACTGCCAGGGCCTTTTTCAGCCCCACTCATGTTAAACCCCCATGCTTTAAAGTCAGCAACGGATTTGCTCTCAGCCGAATCCGCTGTAATCCTTACGTTTTGATACCTAGTCAACGCTCTAGCTGTGGCTTCGTTTGTTGACTTCCATCGTCGTTTTTCGCCAAAAATATAAAGGGTTTGCCTTGCTGCATCATAATGCATTTCCGCAAAATGCAGCGGGTCTGGGAAGTACCCCCAGTCAAGACCATAGTACAGCCGGTCAAAATGATCTAGCTCCTCAGATGTTATTTTGCGTACTGTTACATTTTCGAAAACGCTTTCACCGGTGCCAGTAGCCTCTCCATCGTATTCGTGGGCATAAGCTCTTGGGTTTGACTCCTTTAGTTGGTCTGCCAAGTCAAAAAACGCTTGCCCTAACCACTCAGGGGGCATGTCTCGGAAGTGCCCATGGTGCATCATCCGCTTGGGGTTATCTATTAGCGCATCTTTGTTAATATGATGCCTCTGACTTATTGGCGTATTGTATGACCTGAAAATAAGCCCCTCGTCACCGCCCCTGAATGCTGATTGCAAAATGTTTCGCCACGCTGCCCCGCCCGGTATCTGGTCAGCCTCTTCCGCCCAAATGATGCCGATATGCATATCTTTTGGGGGCTTTATTGACTTTATTTTTCCAGGATCATCCGCACCGCGAAAATAAATAATCTGACCTGTATCTTTGCGCAAAATTTGCATGGTGCTTTTTGGGCATAAAAAAAGGTCTGTCAGACCTAGTTCATCAATTGCCCAAACTACCTGAGCATATACGCTATCTCGCATTGTGTCCTTGACTTCCCTGACAACAAGTCCGCACAATGCCGGGTTAAGCATTATTTGATCAACCAACTTTAAAGAGCAATACGATGATCTACCACCACCACGACCACCCTTTAAGTCATACTGCGAGTGCTTCCGGGCGTTTATGTCTCGGTCAATGTCTATATATGATTTTGCAATTGACGCCGCCGGCAGTCCTCGATACTGATTTGCGACCTCGTCCATAGCATACATGGCTGCGTGAGAGGATTCTTTCATCCCAAGTTCACGAGCCTTGAACTCGAGCTCCTGCAGCTTGCCTTTGTAGTCTCGGTGCATAACCTGCTTGTCGATCAAGATGCCCATCGCTGTAGCCAGTCTTGCAACATCTTTTGTGTCGTCGATTAGGTTAAATATTCTGGTTATGCCTTTGTCATAAATCGCAAGAACGTTATTTGACCGCTTCTGCATCTCCGAAAGGATGTCTAGCTCAAGCTCTTCTTTTTTGTCCGCAACCTTTTGCGTCATTGCTGCGTCTTCATTTACAACTCGCTTTACGGTCCTATCCGAAACGCCATGTGCCCGCGCGACCTCTCTAAGGTTTCCGCAATTAACATAGTCAGCTCTTATTTTTACTTTTTGCTTTTCCGTCAAGCGCTTTGCCATCCCTGTTTCTCCATAGAAAAACCGCTCTTTCGGACGGCAATTCTTCTATTTCTTAGTTCTGTGTGTTTTTAAAGTCTCTTGATATTTCGCAAACTCTCGCTTGACGCTTTCGGGTGCACCAGGCTTTAATTTGTGCCCCCACCCAGTCTTTTTAGGCTCGACCCACTTGCTGCTCAATATTTTGCTGTCAATCATAATTCCCTCCTATGGCCTCCGCCAATTCCGCATTATTATTAAACTTGCATCACTTGCATTATTCCCATTTACAGCCCAATCTGCAAACGCTTCAGCGACAGCCTCTCTGGGACTTGCTCTAGCATAGTTCGATATTCTCCCGGCCAATCCCGCTTGTGTTAGTCTGCCGGATGTCCGTCCTCTATTATACTCCCTGGCCGCTGCTGCCATCGTTTGCTCTGCTGTCCTGATCCCTTGCGGTGGGTCCCGCGTTAATCCGTGCGCGACCTCATGGGCAGCTACCCATTGCCTTGACCCCCAGAAATTGCCTGACCGCAATCCGCTTTGAAGCGTTATATTGCCAGACCCATCTATTATTCCAAGAATTCCACCGCCAAA
Organism: Oscillospiraceae bacterium; assembly: GCA_009781855.1. GTDB lineage: Bacteria > Bacillota > Clostridia > Oscillospirales > Oscillospiraceae > WRMH01. Next base: position 30,470 of record WQUY01000025.1, read on the forward strand.
ATCACCCTCTCGAATTTCCGATATGTTTGCAAATGCGCTTATTTCTGGGAATTCGGCTATTCCGCGACTCAGCGCAACGGCGATATCGCGCATGACCTCTCTACCAGCAAGCACGGGGTCGACCGCCACGCCGCCGCCTACACCCTCACCAGCCCATCTGCCACCCTCTCTGCCGCTCCCAGCTTTAGCCACGTTTTGCCCCCTTATAATTATACGGAGGGATCTGCTTAAAGTCAAACGTTTCGAACAGTTTTTTGCAGTCCCTGTTGCTTGCTTTCATAAATAATTCCGATGGGCTTAATTGATTTAAAAGTTCGGCCAGCTCTCCCTCAATTAAATCTTTGTCAAGCCGCTCTCCAGTAAAAGAATGCGCACACATTGTTTTTTGCGGAATCCCCGCAAATGTCCACGGCTCAATTTTGCCTTGTGCCCAGGACAATGAGCAGATAACGTTAACGCCATGGTCTTGCCAATATCTTCCGCACCATTGCCTCCGATACGTATTATAAAGTTGCAAAGCCTTTGGCATGTCTGAATAATTTGAAAAATCAGGGGATACAACTGCTCTGCATTTTTTGAATAGGTCAAGATATTTGTCCGGGTGAGTCCAAACCACATTGAACTGGTAATCTTCAATATAAAAATGAATTGCTGTGTTCTCCGGGTCTTTTATCTTTTCTTTTTCATTAAAATTAACCCAGACAACATCTGTCATATCAACACTGCATGGCTCTATGGTCGGGATGCCCCACTCGTTTTCTATAGGAATTATATGTTTAAAAAAGTTTTCTAAAGTTTGTCCGGTCAATCTGAATGGCGCTTCATCTTTGTCGATTTCCTTAAACTCAAAACCGAAATCTATCATCTCAATTCCAGGCAGAGAGTCAAGCTCTGCCTGAAGCTGAGGCATATCAAATCCTGTGGCTAACGTAAGTTTGTTATGCACTAAGCCATAAGCACGGCGTTGCTCGTCAGTCAGGTGGTCAAGCCTTATTGCGTCAACTTCTGATTCCCCACGCCTTTTCAGGGCCTCGAAGCGCCCGTGCCCCTCCACGATGATATTATCTTTGCCCCATACTCCTATTGGGTCATTAAAGCCAAAGCTGTCAATACTCTTTTCAATTTCCGCGAGCTGTACTTCTGTGTGCTTTTTCGAGTTCCCAGAGTATGGCGTAATTGATTCTATTGGGATTTTTTCAACAACCATCCGCTTGCCTCCCTATAGGTGCAGGCTACTTAAAGCTTTCGAACCCTTAATGCCAATCGAGCTATCCAATAAAACACCGCATAAAGCACTTTTTCCCACGTCTTGGAGAATTTCCCGGGATTATACGCTCTTGTTCTTTTGTTCATAATGCGCCTACCGCCTTAAACGCTTCAAGCATTTTAGGGAATTGCGTTGCAATCCAGTGTACATTGTGCTCAGTGTCTATCGGCGATCGCGATAGCCCACTCTCGAAGATGAACGCATGGATAAGTTCGTGTCGCATTGTGAGCCTTGATTGCGCGGCCCTTATCTCGTCAATACTTAAAGATGATTGTTCATCGGGGAACATTTCTGTTTCGACATAAATTTGCTTATCTAAATAAGAGCAATATCCATGAGCATTTTTTAATTCCACGCAATCGGTCTCTGTGGTTTCAATGATGCGGTATTCTGAGCCTAAGATGCTTATTTTTTGTTCTTTCATTTTATCTCCTCTGCCACACCCATGTGTCAGCCATGGTTGCGCCATCATACTGAGCCATAAGCTGGGCAGATGTCAAAACGTGCGAGCCCTGTGGGTCGTAATCCGCACCACTGCCGACATTTTGCCAAAACCCTGTAAACTCCGCATCATTTGGCACATTTACAAGACGAGCATTTGTTTCGAAACCAAAATGCTCACCAAGCTTTAATTTGCTCAACCTGTGTGCATCTTGAAACATGCTGCTTTGCGATGTTGCGTTTTCTGTATCCCAGCTTGATATATCAAGGCTTGTCACTCCGCTAAATGCAAACATGGTGCTAAATGACTCAACGTTGCTTGTGTTCCAG